>DQUI01000010.1 GCA_015662355.1 Methanothermococcus okinawensis | reverse complement strand
TCTGGGGGAGAGCCCCTACTAAGGGAGGACCTAGTGGATATCCTTGAAAACATATCCTGCCTTAATATAGGGGAGATCTCCCTAACTACAAATGGGACACTCCTGGCAAAGTATGCCCAAATATTAAAAGATGCTGGCCTCCACAGGGTCAATGTTAGTTTAGACACCTTAAACCCTGAGAAGTATAGAAAAATAACTAGATGTGGGGATGTTGAATTAGTAAAGGCAGGTATAGAGAGAGCTATAGAGGTGGGACTTACACCTCTAAAGATAAACTATCTGTTGATGAAGCATACCCTGGAGGACTTAGAGGATCTTATGGACTACTGTAGAGATGTGGGAGCTATACTACAGGTTATAGAACTTATGCCCCTAGATGAGACTTTAAAAAAATACTACGTAGATATCACCCCCATAGAGAAGAAAATAGAAGAGATAGCAGATAAGGTAATAAGGAGAAGATGGATGCACAACAGGAGAAAGTACTATATAGACAACTTAGAGGTGGAGTTCGTCAGGCCTATGGACAATACAGAGTTCTGTAAACACTGTACACGCATAAGGTTAACCTACGACGGATATATAAAACCCTGTCTCCTCAGGGATGATAACCTAGTAGATATACTTACACCATTAAGAAGAGGAGAGGATATAAAAAAATATATAGAGTTGGGAATACATAGAAGGGAACCTTACTTTAAAGGTTAGAGATAAACCTACAGATCCCTTGGATCTACTAACTCCCCCTTAACTGCACAGGCTGCCGCTGTAATAGGAGAGGCTAGATAAACCTCAGCATCTAGAGATCCCTCTCTACCTCTAAAGTTTCTGTTAGAGGTGGCAACTCCTACCTCCCCAGGGCCTAATATTCCATAAAGTGATCCCATACATGCGGAGCATGATGGGTTAGTTACAACACATCCGTACTTGTAGAACTTCTGTATAATACCTTCCCTCATGGCAGCTAGCATTACCTCCCTTGAGGCAGGTGTTACTATTACCCTTACATCCTCTGCAATTCCCCCATGTTCTTCTATAATCTTTATCGCTGCCCTTAAGTCCTCCAATCTCCCATTTGTACAGGAACCTATAAACACTTGATCTATAGGCTTTCCAGCAACCTCCCTTGCAGGTTTTACATTATCTACAGCGTGGGGGCATGCAAATACAGGCTCTAAGTTGTCAGCCTCTATCTCATAGATTTCCTCGTACTCTGCATCTTCATCCCCCCTTATCACCTCGAAGGGTCTCTCCCTACCATGCTTCCTCATGGCCTCCTTTACATAGTTGATTGTTTTCTCATCAGGTTCAATTACCCCTGTTTTTCCACCCATCTCAATAGCCATATTTGTCATAGTCATCCTTGAGGCCACACTCATATTCTTAACAGTTTCCCCTCCGTACTGCACTGCTTTATAGGTTGCCCCGTCAAATCCTACCTCTCCAATGATATGGAGGACCACATCCTTAGAGGTTACATAGGGTTTCAGATCCCCTGTAATGTTGAAGTAAAGGGTTTCAGGTACCTTGAACCATAACTCTCCAGTGGCAAATACTGCAGCCATGTCTGTACTACCTATACCTGTTGCAAATGCACCGAAGGCCCCATGGGTACAGGTATGGGAATCTGCCCCAACAACTACACTACCTGGGACCACGTGCCCCTTCTCAGGGAGGACCTGATGACATATACCCTCTCTAATATCGTAGAAGTTCTTTATCCCATGTTTCTTAACAAATCTCCTCATAAGTGCATGGTTCTGGGCAGCGTCTATACTGTCAGCAGGCACCTGGTGATCGAAGAGCACAACTATCTTGTCAGGATCCCAGACCTTGTCTATTCCCTCCTTCTCCAAGGTTTTCACAGTTAGTGGTCCTGTAATGTCATGGACCATGGCCACGTCTATATTTGCCATCACTATATCTCCAGGGGATACAGATCTCTTTCCAGAGGCTTTAGCTAGGATCTTTTCCACAAGTGTCATTCCCATGTTACTACCCTCCTAATTTTTTACTAAAATTATTCAACAAATATCTCTCCTATCCAATAGATAGTCCTTCCCTCTATTGGATCTCTTACTGCCCAGATTCCAATACCATAATCCCCTTTTTCAAAGATTACATAACTGTATTCATACACTCCATAGGGACTTGAAATTTTTACAGGGGGAATGTATTCGACTATATAGTATCCCATTGATGTTAGTTTAGTTATATACCAATTTAACACCTTGTTTATCGTATCACTGGTTTCGTAATACCCTAAGATACTCATACTTACAGATATGTCTCCCATGCTAACTTTTATCATATTGTTGTAATAGTCTGGAATGTTATAGATAGGTCTTGAGTTTGGATAGACGATACCGTAAGTATTTTGGGTAGATACTTCAGTAGATACTTCATATGTATTTTGGATGGTAGGTTCAGAGGTAGTAGTACTAGTAGTACTACTTGTAGTAGTAGGTTCAGGGGTAGTAGTAGTACTTGTAGTAGGTTCAGAGGTAGGTTCAGAGGTAGTAGGCTCATCAGGGGTAAATATATCCATAGACACTTTACTTTCAATACACCCTAATAGAGAGCACGTTAATAATAATATAGAGGTAAAAATCACCTCATTGTAATGTATAGCCTTATAGATTAATATTTAGATAAATATAATACTAATACTTTAGTACTATAGTTAGTATTACTTTTTCTTAC
>DQUI01000071.1 GCA_015662355.1 Methanothermococcus okinawensis | reverse complement strand
GACAGTTAATCTAAAATTTAGGTGATAGTTATGATAAGAGATGTGAAGTTTACAAAGATGCACAGTTTAGGAAACGACTATATAGTGATAAACGAATATCAAGGTATAAAGATAGATGAGGATCTCAAGGGAGAGTTCTCTAGAAAGGTGTGTAGAAGGGGATTCTCTGTAGGTGCAGATGGTGTAATATTTATCCAGAGAGCTGAGGATAAAAACTGTGATGTGAAGTTCAGGATATTCAACAGTGATGGATCAGAGGCTGAGATGTGTGGAAATGGGATAAGATGTTTTTCCAGGTACGTCTATGAGAGGGTGTTGAAAAAGAACCCTCTATACGTGGAAACTTTAGGGGGTTTAAGGATATGTGAGATGGATACAGAGGGAGATAAAGTAAGATCTATAAGGGTATACATGGGCAAACCTAAGTTTCAACTTAAGGATATACCTATGGTTGTGGAGGGAAAAAGGGAAGAGGATGTATTTTTAAATGAGTATCTACATCTAAAGAATAACATCCTAGATAGGATTAAATTAAGTGTTGTAAATGTTGGCAACCCCCACGCCGTTATATTCCTTGAAGACAACGGTATAGATATGGACTTTGTAAGGAAGAATTTAGAGGTGTTAGGAAGGGAGATAGAGAATCATGAGGCATTTCCAGAGAGGATAAACGTCCACTTTGTAGAGACCTTAGGAAGGGATGAGATTAGGATGATAAGTTGGGAGAGGGGAGTGGGATATACGAGAGCCTGTGGAACTGGTGCAACAGCTTCAGCAGTAGTAGCCCATAAGTTGGGAAAAACTGGAGATAAAGTAGTGGTCCATCTAGATGGGGGAGACCTAGAGGTGGAGATTAAAGAAAATGGAGCTTATTTAAAAGGAGATGCAGTACTGGTATACGATGGGATACTGAGGGAGGCTCTCTAGATCTATTTTAATTCCCTCTCCTAGAGAGACGATCCTTCTCCGATAGGCTCTCTATATCTATACCTATCATAGCCTCTCCAAGGTTCTTACTAACCTCTGCTATAATCTCAGGTCTGTCGTAGTTGTAAGTTGCCTCAACGATAGCCCTAGCTCTCTCCTCTGGATTCTCAGATTTGAAGATACCTGAACCTACAAATACTCCGTCACATCCCAACTGCATCATCATGGCAGCGTCTGCAGGTGTGGCAATACCTCCTGCAGCGAAATTTACTACAGGTAGTCTCCTCAACTTGGCAACTTCGTAGAGGAGATCTACAGGTACCTTTAGATCTCTAGCCATCTTTAGAAGTTCCCTATCTAGTCCCATGTCGTAGTATCCAACTATTCTAGCTATACCTTCATTTACAGTCCTTACATGTCTAACAGCCTCTACAACGTTACCAGTACCTGCCTCCCCCTTGGTCCTTATCATAGCTGCCCCTTCCTCTATCCTTCTAAGTGCCTCCCCTAAATCTCTCGCTCCACATACAAAGGGTACTATAAATCTCTTTTTATCGATGTGATGTACCTCGTCTGCAGGGGTAAGTACCTCACTCTCGTCTATCATATCTACACCTATAGCCTCTAGGACTTGAGCCTCTACAAAGTGCCCTATTCTCACCTTAGCCATTACAGGAATAGATACAGCATCTTTTATATCTAGGATTAGTTGGGGATCTGACATCCTTGCAACTCCTCCCTGGGCCCTTATATCTGCAGGTACTCTCTCCAGGGCCATCACTGCAGTAGCCCCAGCATCCTCGGCAATCTGTGCCTGTTCAACATTTGTAACATCCATTATAACTCCATACTTCATCATCTTTGCAAATCCTCTCTTTATTACCTCTGTACCAACCTTTCTCATACTCTCACCTTAGGGATATAACATAGTTTTTTATATTCTTATTTTTTATATAGTTATTGATTATAAGAAGGAGGGAGTACTATGGTAAAAGTTCTAATAAATGGATACGGCTCTATAGGTAAGAGAGTGGCAGATGCAGTAGCAAAACAGAGGGACATGGAGGTACTGGGAGTTACTAAGACAAAGCCAGACTTTGAGGCAAGATTAGCTATAGAAAAGGGATACAAGTTATACGCTGCTATCCCAGAGAGGTTATCCCTTTTTGAGGAGAGGGGTATAGAGGTGGAAGGTACTATCTTGGACGTTATAGAGGAGGCAGATATTGTAGTAGATTGTACCCCCAGTGGTGTAGGGAGGGAGAATCTAAAGATGTACAAACAGTACAAGGTGAAGGCTATACTCCAGGGAGGTGAGAAGGCACAGTACGTGGAGGACAACTTCAACGCACTGTGGAGTTATGAGAGGTGTTATGGGAAGAACTATGTAAGGGTAGTATCCTGTAATACAACTGGACTCTGTAGAACACTCTACGCCATAGACTCAGTTACAGATATTGTAAAGGTAAGGGCAGTACTTGTAAGGAGAGGGGCAGATCCCCATGATATAAAGAGGGGACCTATAAATGCTATAGTGCCAAATCCCCCAACTCTTCCCTCCCACCACGGACCAGATGTAGTCTCTGTAATTCCAGAACTGGAAGGGAAGATATTCACCTCGGCAGTTGTTGTACCTACTACACTGATGCATATGCACACAGTTATGGTGGAGACTACAGGTACTACTAGGGATGACATCATAGAGGGGATAGAGAGGACTCCCAGGGTATTTAGTATAAGTGCAGAGGAGGGTTTTCACTCAACTGCTGCAATAGTAGAATTTGCAAGGGATATTGGAAGGATGAGATACGACATCTACGAGATTGCAGTGTGGGAGGAGAGTATCAACGTAGTTGATAATGAGGTATTCCTTATGCAGGCTATCCATCAGGAGAGTGATGTAGTACCTGAGAACATAGACTGTATAAGGGCTATGTTGGAGATAACAGATGACAATATGAAGTCTATAGAGATGACTGATAAGGCCCTGGGAATAGGGCTAAAGATAAACACTTAAAATATCTCATACAGGGTGTTCCTCTCCTTGGGGATCCTCCCTATCCCTTTAATAATACTTCTTATCTCCTCTACAGAGAGGCTGACACCGTACTCAGCACCTGCTGCTCTTGAGATGTTCTCCTCCATTAAAGTTCCTCCAAAGTCGTTGGCACCACATCTCAGGGCAACCTGGGCCATCTTTATACCTAACTTTACCCAGGACACCTGAATATTTCTTATAAGGTCCTTGAAGAGTATCCTACTTATAGCGTATATTTTAAGGTCCTCAATCCCTGTTGCCCCTCTCCTCACCCTCTCCTTAAGGTATATAGGGGTAAATCTATGCATAAATGTTAAAGGTACAAACTCTGTAAATCCACCAGTCTCCTCCTGAATCTCTTTTAAGATAAAGAGATGTTTAACTATATGTCTGTAGTCCTCTATGTGGCCGTACATTATAGTAGATGTGGTCTTTATCCCTAACTTATGGGCTGTTTTTATTATCTTTATCCACTCCCTTGTAGAGAGTTTAGAGGGGCAGAGTTCCGATCTTATATAGTCGTCTAGTATCTCTGCCGCTGTTCCAGGCATGGTGTTTAACCCCTTCTCCTTTAAAATCCTCAGGGCCTCTTTTACATCGAGACCTGCATTTTCCGAGGCAAATTTAACCTCCATAGGGGAGAATGCATGGATGTGAATACCTCCGTATGGTTTAGTGACACTGTGGACCCTCTCCAATATCTCTCCCTGGAAGTATGTATCCACCTTGGGATGGAGGCCCCCCTGAATACATACCTCTGTACATCCTATCTTTTTTGCCTCCAGGGCTCTCCTGGCTATCTCCTCCACATCTAAAAAGTAAGCGTTTCTATCTCCCATATCTACCTTGAAGGCGCAGAACTTACAATCCCCTACACAGACGTTGGTATAGTTTATATTTCGATTGACTACGTAGGTCACTACATCTCCCACAATACTCTGTCGCAAATTATCCCCTACCTTTAAAATATCAAAGAGGTTCTCCTCATCTCTAAAAAGTTCTAAACACTCCCTCTGAGAGATATCCCTAGTATAAAGCTTATCAAGGTCCATAAAATCACCGTAAAAGGAGTTGGGTAAGTAGGGTGTTATTTATATTTTTCTACTTAGCATAAATGATATTTAGATATATAACTAGATAAAAAGATAATTTTTTAGTAAATAATAAGGTGAAAAGATGAAGGTTGGAATAGAGTTTGTACCTAACGAGCCTATAACTAAGATATGTCACTATGTAAAGTTAGCAGAGGACAGTGGATTCCAGTACTGTTGGATCACAGATCACTACAACAACAGAGAGGTGTATATGACATTAACATCTATTGCAGGAGTGACAAACAAGATTAAACTTGGACCTGGAGTAACTAACCCCTATATAAGACACCCTGCAATTACTGCATCTGCAATGGTTACACTGGATGAGTTATCAGGGGGAAGGGCAGTTTTAGGTATTGGACCTGGAGACAAGGCCACCTTTGAGGCCTTAGGGATAGAGTGGGTAAAACCTGTGTCAACGATCAAGAAGGCTGTGAGGGATATAAGAGCCCTTATAAAGGGAGAGAAGTTGGAGACAGGGGCCCAGTTAGCTATAAGACCAAGATCTGAGATACCTATCTATATCGGTGCCCAGGGGCCAAAGATGCTTGAAACTGCAGGGATGATTGGGGACGGAGTTCTAATAAATGCCTCCCATCCTAAGGACTTTGAGGTGGCTATACCTATAGTTAAGAGGGGAGCTGAATCTGCAGGTAGAAGTATAGAGGAGATAGACATTGTAGCCTACACCTGTATGTCAGTGGATAAGGATCCAGAGAAGGCTAAAGAGGCTGCAATTCCAGTGGTGGCATTTATTGTAGCAGGATCTCCTCCAGTGGTCCTGGAGAGACATGGTATAGATATGGAGAAGGTGGAGAAGATAAGGGAGGCCCTGAAGAGGGGAGACTTTAAAACTGCATTCTCTACAGTGGACGAGAAGATGTTAGAGGCCTTCTCCCTCTATGGAACTCCAGAGGATATAATAGAGAAGATAAAGAGTTTGGCAGAGATAGGGGTTACCCAGGTTGTTGCAGGTTCCCCAATTGGACCTAACAAGGAGAGGAGTATTAAGTTGATAGGTAAGGAGATAATCCCTGCTGTAAAGGAGTTATAAATATATACCTCTTTTTTTAATTATTCTAAAAGTATTTCCCTTACTCTTTTATACAGCATTAACAGGTGAAAACTATGCAGATACTCTATGGAAGAGTAGTTTCTGGAAAGGGAGAGGGTAAATACTTCATGTCTTTAAAACCATACAGGGAGAGGTTTAAACGTATCTTGGGCTACTACCCCTACGAGGGGACGTTAAATATAAAGTTAAGTGAGTATATTCCAATAGACATGTCTAAGTGTATAGAGATAGAGGGCTTTGAATACGGAGGTAAGAAGTACTACGGGGTAAAGGTCCTCCCTGCAAAGATATGTAAGGATGAATTTGCTGCAAGAGGTGCCCTGATATTCCCTGAGAAATCTGACAATCCTAAAGATATTGTAGAGGTAATATCCCCTGTAAATCTAAGGGAGTATCTCTCTCTAAAGAATGGAGACGTTGTTAAGATAATTGTAGAGTGATCAGATGTTTATAAAAATATGTGGCATTAAGGACGAGAGGGAGTTAGAGATAGTGGAGAGGTATGCCCATGCCACAGGGGTGATAGTAGAGTCAGAGTCTAAGAGGAGGATAAGCTTAGACAGGGCTAAGGAGTTAATAGAGATTTCTAATATCCCAGTGTTTACAGTTTCTACTCTAGGGGATGTTAAATCCTGGTCAGAGGTGATAGAGAGAAGTGGAAGTAAATACATCCAGATCCACTCAGATATGGATGTAGGGGGCATAGAGAAATTGAAGGAGGAGTACGGTGTATTTGTAATGAAGGCTTTCAAGGTAGTTAAGAGGAGTGACGATCCTGAGAGAGAGG
>DQUI01000005.1 GCA_015662355.1 Methanothermococcus okinawensis | reverse complement strand
TACTAGGGTACTACATAGGGGTAATAAAAAACACCCTTAAAGGTCTAGATATACTCCCTGATTGGAGTAACATTGTTGAACTCCTAACTGATGGAATCTTGTACAGCATTGCCCTATTTATACTGTTGTTGATATTATCTCTACCTGTTATTGTACTCTTAATAGGGGGATCGTTTTTCATAGTAGGAGAGATTATAGGCTATTCCTCTTACAGTGACCTGTGGAATATACTCTCCTTTTTATCTATACTGGCTATACTACTACTTCTCTACATAGTGGTAACCTCTTTAGTACTCTGGATATACATCCCCCTTGCAACTGTAAACTTTGCTAAAAAAGGGTTCTTTGGATTCTTCAAAATACGAGATATACTTAAAAAGATATCTCTAGAGTATATAGGGATACTGTTGCTGTATACCCTGTTTTATGGGATATACTCCCTGATCTCCCCTATTATACTAAAAATTATTTTAGCTATTTTCTTCCTTACACTACCTCCTATAGCAATACTAGTTTTACTAGTTGCCCTTTTAATAGAGAGTATAGTTATCTTTGTATTAGGAATAATGTTCTACAGGGCAGTGGCTAAGTACTACAGGGAAAAAGAGTTAAAAAATTAATTGTCCTCCTTGAAGTACTGGTCGTACTCTCCCTTATCTATTAACTTTGTTACTTCTTTTGGATCCTTCCCATCTACTGTAACTCCCATGGATACACAGGTCCCTACTACCTCCTTTGTGGCGTTTTTCAAGGTATAGGAGAGCATGGAATCCTTCTTCATCTTGGCGATCTTTACAGCCTGTTCCATTGTAAGGTTGCCCACTATCTTGTGTTTTGGCTCTGAGGAACCTTTTTCAATGTTTAACTCCTTCTTTATAAGGGCAGATGTTGGAGGAATACCTACCTCTATCTTGAAGGTCTTGTCCTCAGTATTTACAATGATCTTAACTGGGACACTCATTCCCTCGTAGGCCTTAGTTTTCTCGTTGATCTCATTTACTACCTTCATAACGTTTATACCTAGTGGGCCTATAGCTGGTCCAAGGGGAGGACCTGCTGTAGCCTTACCACCTGTTACAAGTACCTCTACTACTTCAGTACCCATTTTTATCACCTGTTTTATTTTTATTGGTTATACCTTCTACCTCTAATAGATTGAAAACTGTGACAGGATATAGTTTCCAAGAGAATAGTTCTTAGTGATTCCTATCTCTATTTAAAATTTACGTTAATCAACTACTCTTTGATACGATCTTCACCTGCTCCACACCAACTGTTACAGGGATAGGAACTGCTGCATCTATTAACTCCAGTGTTACCTCCTCCTTATGTTTATCCACCCTTATAACCCTACCTCTCTCACCTTTAAAGGGCCCTGCTATTAACTCTACAATGTCCCCCTTCTCTATGTTGTCTATTATCTTGTGTGGAGACAGTATGTGATCTAATTCCTCTACTGACGCCTCCCCTGGTACTATACCTTTAACCTTGTACGTCCTCCTTACTAGCTCCTCCACTATACCCCTGTTAGGGGCCTCTACCAGTACATAACCCTTTAAATCCTCAGTTGCAAGTATGGAGTATACATCTATCTTCTCCTTCTCAGCCTTAGATGCTAAAAATTCAGCGACATTTTTCTCCTGACCTGCTATAGTTCTAACTGCGTATATCATAATAACCACCAAAAAAGTATTAAAAAAGAGTACTAGAAAATAAAAATATTATAAATTAAAAAGAACTTTAAAAATTTTTAATAAATTGATATAAATATTTTACTACCCACTACCTTTAACTAGCCCCTTCAGATAGGTTATAGGCACATGTATCATATAGCCCAGTGTTCCCAGGAAGCATATCCCAAGACCTGTAACCTTTGCAACGTTTACATACTCCTCCCAGGTAGGTTTCCTAAGTACCATTAACACCCTCTTACACTGATTTAAGAAGGCTATTAACTCCTCAACTTTCCTCTGTATAAGGGCCAACAGGCCTCCGTCCTTACTGTTCTCCACAGTATCACTCTAAATCTTTTATATACTTGGGAGTATGTCTACAACTACAGGTTTCTTACCCTTTGGAGTGTTAAATGGTGTTATCTCAGTGGTTTTAGTACCTGTAATAATAAGTAGTACTCTAATGGCGTTCTCTACATTTTCGTCGATTGTAGTACCCCAGATTATAATGGCGTTCTCGTCTAACCGTTCTGTTACTGTAGAGACGATCTCTTTGGCCTCCTCTACACTCATGTCCTTTGGCCCTGTAATGTGTATCAGTGCACCTTTGGCCCCGTCAACATCTACACATAGGAGGGGGCTGTTTAAGGCCATGTTTACTGCCTCCTTAGCCCTGTTCTCTGAGTCACTCTCCCCTATACCTATCATGGCTATTCCACCGTTACTCATTACAGCCCTAACATCTGCAAAGTCCAGGTGGATATCTCCAACGTTCTGTACAAGGTCTATCATACCCTTCACAGAGTTAATAAGGATCTCATCTGCAACTTTAAATGCCACTCTAAGAGGTACATTTGGAACTATCTCCAGGAGTTTGTCGTTGGGAATTATAACTATAGTATCTGCAACCTTCTTCAACTTCTCCAGTCCCTTTATAGCGTTATTCATTCTGATCTTTCCCTCCATGGAGAAGGGTAAGGTAACCACTGCAACAGTTAAGGCTCCTAACTTCCTAGCTATCTCTGCCACCACTGGGGCAGCACCTGTCCCAGTACCTCCTCCCAATCCACAGGTTATAAATACCATATCAGAGCCCTGTATAGCCTTTTTAATCTCCTCTGCATTTTCCTTGGCAGCCTCTTCACCTTTTACAGGGTCTCCCCCAGCTCCTAATCCCCTTGTAAGGTTCTTACCTATAAGGACCTTTACATCTGCCTTAGTCTTTATAAGTTGCTGGGCGTCAGTATTTATAGCCACAGTTTTTATCCCCTTTATGTCCTCTTTTGCAAGTCTATTTAAGGCGTTGTTCCCTGCACCACCACAACCTACTACAGTTATATTGATCTTGGCCATCTCTATATACTTTAGAAGTTCCTTATCTACCTCTGATAACTCCATATCTTCTTCTTCAAAGGAGTTAACCTCCTCGTCTACAATACCCTTTAAAAACTTCAAGGTATTACCTCCTTATCTTTTGATTACTCTAGGGATATCTTTATAAGATATAAAAGTAATATTTATTATTAATGTTTTATAGTTGTTAAGGTGAGAACCTATGATATCCTCTAAGGCGAGAGAGAGAGCTAAGAGGAAGATTATAGAAGTTGCCAATACTATGTACGACCTTATATTAAAGGGGAAGAGACCTAAACTTAAAATACCTGTTAGAAGTTTAAGTAACGCCAAGTTCGACAGAGAGAAAGGTACCTTTGTACTACTTGGGAGAGAGAAGGAGAGAACTTTAACAGTTAATCAGGCTAAGATCTTTACACAGACTGTTAAGATGATGGAGTTTGCAAAGGAACTTCTAGATAACAACGACTTTTCAACCTTAAGGGAGGCCTACTACGTTTCAAAGAACTGGGGGGAGGCGAGATTTGACGATCAGCAACCTTCTAACGCGGTCATAGAGGATCTTGAGGCTGCACTTAACTGTCTAAGGGAGGAGTTAGGGTTTATTCCAGAGGAGGACGGCTCTGCAGTAGTAGGTCCCCTGAAGATAATAGATAGAACTGTAGATGGGGAGGAGTTAGAGATAGACTGTAGGAAGTTAGGTAGTGGGGCCTACAACATCCCAAATGACGTTACCAGGTTGGAGTTTGAAACAGATGCAGACTTTATACTTGCCATAGAAACTGCAGGTATGTTTGCCAGATTAAACGCTGAAAAATTCTGGAAGAAGATGAACTGTATCCTAGTATCTTTAAAAGGAGTTCCTGCAAGGGCTACAAGGAGATTTATAAAGAGATTAAATGAGGAACACGGTCTTCCAGTTCTAGTGTTTACAGATGGAGATCCCTACGGATATCTAAATATCTATAGAACCTTAAAGGTAGGTAGTGGTAAGGCTGTCCACCTTGCAGATAAGTTAGCTGTTCCAAGTGCCAGATTGATCGGCGTTACACCTCAGGATATAATAGATTACGATCTCCCTACCCACCCTCTAAAGGAACAGGATATTAAGAGGTTGAAGGACGGGTTGAAAAATGACGACTTTGTAAAGAGCTTCCCTGAATGGCAGAGGGCCCTTAACCAGATGTTGAAGATGAAAAAGAGAGCTGAGCAGCAGTCCCTTGCCAAGTACGGTTTAAAATATGTTGTTAACGAGTATCTGCCAGCGAAGATAGAGGATCCAAAGAGCTGGCTACCATAAAAAAATATATTTTATTTTTCCGGTAGATAGAACCCTATAAGTTTTATACTGTATCCGTACTTCCACTCCCTTTTATCCCTTCCTGCGAGCATGTCTACAATAGAGGGGTGTTCCCCTGAGGGATCCTCTACAAAGTATGGGTTGGGATTAGTACCCTCTCCATAGTAGGTTCCATAGGCCCTAGGGGGGGAGATGTAGATCAGTGGGTATATTCTTATCATTTTTCCAGTGACGTATACTTTAGGTTCCTTTGGTGCATATTTTCTAACTCTGAAGTTGTCGAAGTATACATGTTGATAGTAATCAGGGTCATTATCTCCCCAGGAGGTTCCAAGTAAGAAGTGACTTCCATAGGGTTTAACTTCTGTAGCTATCAACCATGGATTTTCAAAGTTATCCTCTAGATAATTCCCTAGGCTAGTATAGGTTCCATATACTTCTTTAAATCCTTTTACTTCACTTTCCTTAATAAGAAGTTTTATACGATACCATCTTTCTTTCTTAGGAGATGAAATGTAGTAATTTATCATTTCTCTATATACATGCCAGTAAGAAACAGAAAACTCCTTACATATCATTATTCCAGTGAATGGCGGAGCAAGTGATAGGTTATTCCAATTTAAAGTACTACCATCGTTAGTATATAGGGCCGGACCATTCTTTCTATACCTCCCCCCTAAGTCGAAAGTATAGAAAGCATCTGGATGGGTTGTAGTGTTCCAGAAGTGTTGGGGATGTGCAAGATATCCCACCATTATATTTGGAGCTGGATGGTCTACCAACCACGTCCCTCTTATATCTTCTATATAATACTCATAGTTATTATCCCCTACTGCATCAACTTCTACTATATAATTTTTTAAACTTATATTGTCAACAGAGATAATCCTTGCAACTGGAGGTGCATATTCACATCCAATTACTCGTTTATTGTAATCCTCGTTGTATAGAGGATGGTCAATATCGTAATAGTAGTAGTCCCACTCCCCATATAGATCATTCCACTTACCACCTATAGAGTAATCATATTCAAAGTCATCAAATAACTCAAATACCCCATCCCCATTACTCCCAGATATTTTTGGATAGGTAGATATTAAGTATATCGTAGTAGTATCTTGGGCTTTCAACTTAGGGATTTTTATCCAGATAATAGCTTTCCCATCTTTCCAATACTCTATCCAGTAGGGAATGTAACTATTTTTCTTATCTATAAATTTTAACCCTTTACCATCGGGATCTTTAGAAAAGTCATAATTACTACTGTCTAAAATAATTTTAACCTGGAAATCTGTTAAGTCCTCCTTGTTAGGATTGTATATATATATAGGCATAATATAGGCTGGTTTTCTATAGTGATATGCATCTAGTACAGTCTTTACAGTAACGTACTGAGAAGACTCTATACTGTCTGTTTTATTTATAGTTCC
>DQUI01000068.1 GCA_015662355.1 Methanothermococcus okinawensis | reverse complement strand
CTACTCTAGGGGATGTTAAATCCTGGTCAGAGGTGATAGAGAGAAGTGGAAGTAAATACATCCAGATCCACTCAGATATGGATGTAGGGGCCATAGAGAAATTGAAGGAGGAGTACGGTGTATTTGTAATGAAGGCTTTCAAGGTAGTTAAGAGGAGTGACGATCCTGAGAGAGAGGGGGAGAATCTTATAAGAAAGATAGAGGAGTATAGAGATGTAATAGATAAGGTCCTCCTGGATACAGGTAGAGGATGTGGTATTACCCACGATCACAGGGTAAGTAGGATAGTAGCTAGAAGATTTGATGTGATACTTGCAGGGGGATTGAACCCTGATAACGTTAGGGAGATTGTAGAATACGTACGACCTTCTGGAGTGGATGTATCAAGTGGTGTAGAGAGGGATGGTAAAAAAAGTGAGGACTTAATAAGATCCTTTGTAGAAAGCTTAAAAGGGATCTTATGAAGGTTGCCGTAGTTTTTGACTGTTCTGGTACCCTAGTAGATGTTAAAAGGATAGTAAAAGAGATAGAATCTCAGAAGTTCCTCTGTAATCATCAAACTGTAGATATTGTAGACAGGGAGAGAGGTAGAGCCTTAGTGATTATAGGGGAACACATTCCCCTCTTGAATTTAGATTCAAACATGCCTATGCAGGAGCTACTTGAGAAGATAAAGTGGAAGATCACCTACTGCCATCCCCCTATCTTCAAGGGAAACATTCTAAAAGACAGGGAAACTAAGTTAAAGGAGTTACAGGATCCTGCCTATATACTCAGTAGATTCAACATAGAAACAGATCCTGGATACGCCCTTATCTGTGATACCTTAGAGGGAAAGGTGGAGTATACCATTGCCACTGGAGGATGTCTATTTGAAGGTGTAGAGGAAACTGTAGAGGAGTTAAAAAATATGGGGGTGGAGATATACATAGCCTCTGGGGATAGTAAGTACGCCATTGAGAAGTTAAGTAAGTTGATAGGTATTGACAGGGATCACATCCTCCCAGAGGCCCATCAACATCTCAAGAGGGATCTGGTGCTAAAGTTAAAGAGGAGAGGGTATAAGGTAGTTATGGTAGGAGATGGAACTAACGACATACCTGCAATGCTTGAGAGTGATCTGTCAGTTATCAACTTACAGGGGGGAAAGGTTTCAAAAAAGGCCTTAGACACTGCAGATATAAAGATAGAGAATATTGGAGAAATAGTAGAAGTAGTGAAGAGTTTAAAGTGAGTTATAACATCTTAACTTCCTTACAACATCTGCCCCATCCTCTCCAAGTACAACAATCCTATCCATGAAGTAGAGGACATCTGGTATCCCCTTGAAGTTTTCACATAATACCTTTACACCTTCCTCTATCCCCCCCTCAGTATTTAATGGGAGGGGTTTAAATCCCTGTTCTCTCAGATCCTTCAACATATCTCTAGTGTATCTCAGTATCATTCCACCTCTAATCTTAGGATGATAACAGTTAACTGTAGTTAATATCTTAGAGAGGGTATTAGGGGCTCCAAATTTCACATCCTCTATAACTCTCCCTCTAACCTTTAAAGAGGCAACATCCTCAACATCCCTTGGAAGGATAAGGCACTCTCCAATGGAAATACTATCTTCCTCAGTGAGATAGGGGAGATCTATATCCTTCATTAGATGGAAGGCGTAGTAGAGGTTCTTCAATACCTTCTCCCTGTCTATATAGATAGGGTTGACGTTGTAACCGTACTTAGTCTTAGTTGCATAGAGTACAGATGCCATTACAACCCTCTTCCCCTCTTCAATGGCGTCTATAATATTATAGCCCCTCCCAATAAAGGATGCCACTGCTGAGGCGAATACGCAACCTGTACCGTGCACCTCCCTATCTATTTTCCTCCCCTTGAATTTCCTTATTATTCTCCCTCTGTAGAGGAGTTTATCCTCAATACCAGTGACCAGTATATAGGTGTCCCCCCTCTCCAAATCTTGGAAGTGCTTAGATCGTTTTATTACGTGATACTCCTGGGAGTTAGGCATTATTAGAAAGGATCTTTTAAAGAGTTCAAAGTACTTCTCAAAGGTCCCCTCGTCTATAAAGTTATAACCTGTTGTAGATCTTAAGACAGGGTCACATACTATTTTAAAGTTATACTTACTTTGATAATCTAGGAGTATATCTATAGCATCCTCAGTTAAGACCCCAGTCTTTACAACAGATACCTGGAAGTCCTCAAAGATAGCCTGAAGTTGATCCTCTATAACGTCCCTGGGAACATCCAACTTAGAGTATACCCTCCTGTTGTTTTGAGGTATAAGGGAGGTGATTACAGTTAAGGGGTTACACCCTAGTATCTCAACTGTTTTCACATCTGCAACTATCCCAGCTCCACCTGTAGGGTCGTGACCTCCAACTAAGAGTATATCTATCTTTGACATCTTATCCATTCCTCTATAGAGAGTATTGGACATCTCCCACAGTCTTTAAGGTACTCTATCAACTCCCTGGCGTATCTTAGCTTCTTTATCTTAATATTATCCCCTCTTTCCACCTCCCTCCTCAAGTTAGGTCTAGAGTACTTAGTTATATACTCTCCAAAGTCCATACCACAGAGTACTATCCTTTTAGCCCTGTAATGCTCTGCAAGGAAGCAGCACCTATCACCATCTGTAAATCCTCCACAGTTGATAAGTCCTGGGATCTGACAGGGAACCTGATAACTACCTACTATATTGTTCAACTCTCCTAGATACCTCTTTATTTTAGGGATGTTGTCCCCATGGGCATGTACTACAACTATGGATCCTCTCCTGTTACTCTCCACTATACTCTCCATATCTCCGTCGAGATCTGAAACTACTATATCTGGGAGGATGCCCTCCTCTAGTAGTGCCTTTGTAGCCCCATCTGCAGAGATAATCACACCTCTATCCTTTAAGGTCTTAAGTATTTTAATATGTCTCTTTATAGAGGGGCCAGCTCCAACTACATAGACAGTTTTACCTTCTATGATCTCCTTTAATCTCTCCTGGGGGATGTTGTTCTTTAATCTGCCAGTTAAATCTTTCAGTATCAATCCCCCTGTTAAGTCCCTCTCCCTGTCAAATTTAAAATCCTCTACTATCTTCCTATAGATAGGTGCCCAATCTTTAAGGTCCATGATCTCCACTTTATTAATATTTTAAATATAATACTCTATAAGAATAACATATTAAAAAATTAGGTGATAGATATGAAGTTCCTAGGAAACGACATGATAACTGTAGAGGATGGGACACTAAAGATAGACGGATACGATGCAAGGGAACTTGCAGAGAAATACGGCACTCCCCTATACGTTATGAGTGAGAGCCAGATAATAAGAAACTATAATGCCTACGAGGATGCATTTAAGGAGTATAAAAAGAAGACGAGAAAAGAGTTTATCCTCTGCTACGCCTACAAGGCAAATTCTAACCTGGCTATTACAAGGTTACTGTCTAAGTTGGGAAGTGGTGCAGATGTAGTAAGTGGTGGTGAGTTGTATATTGCTAGACTCTCCAAGGTGCCCTCTGAGAAGATAGTATTCAATGGAAACTGTAAAACAGAGGAAGAGATTGTAATGGGTATAGAGAACAATATAAGGGCCTTCAATGTAGACAGTATAAGTGAGTTAATACTTATAGATAAAATAGCTAGGAAGATGGGATCTGTAGCAAATGTAGCATTTAGAATAAACCCTGACGTAGATCCAAAGACCCATCCTAAGATATCCACAGGGTTGAAGAAGAGTAAATTTGGGCTTGACGTTCAATCTGGTATGGCTATGAGGGCTATAAAGATGGCCCAAGATATGGACAACGTAAATGTTGTAGGGGTACACTGCCACATAGGATCTCAGCTCACAGATCTCTCTCCCTTTGAGGAGGAGACTAGGAAGGTTATGGACTTTGTTGTAGAGTTGGATAGGGAAGGTATAAAGGTGGAGGACGTTAATCTAGGAGGAGGGTTGGGAATACCCTATCACAAGGATAGAGAGGTACCTACCCCCTATCAGCTGGCAGAGGTAATAATCAATACTATGATGGAGTACGAAGATAAGATAGATCTACCTAACCTCCTCCTAGAGCCTGGAAGGAGTATAGTGGGAACAGCTGGAGTACTCCTTGGAAAGGTACACCATATAAAGGAGACCCCATATGGGAAGTGGGTTATGATAGATGCAGGTATGAACGACATGATGAGAGCTGCAATATACGACGCCTACCACGAGATAGTGCCCTGTGTAATTAGAGAGGAGAGGGAGGTTGTAAATATTGCAGGGGGTTTGTGTGAGAGTTCCGATGTGTTTGGAAGGGATAGAAATATTCCTAAGGTTAAGGTGGGAGATATACTGGCTATACTAGATGTTGGGGCGTACGGTATTAGTATGGCAAACAACTACAACGGTAGAGGGAGGCCCAGGATGGTATTAACTAGTGACAGGGGGGTTTATGTTATAAGGGAGAGGGAGACTTACGGAGATCTCATAGCCAAGGATATTATACCTGGATATCTCCTTTAAATTTTATAGAAGGGGGAAGAACATGCCAAAGATGATACTACCTCCAAGGTTAACTATGGCATTAGGGGGTTACATAAGGGAGACTGTAGTGCCCTACAGTGAAGAGGAGGCGGAAGCCTTTCCCTACAGGAACGTAATTGTAGGTAATCCTAGAGATGAACCTGTAAAGATAGAGGTTCCAGCTTATGACAGGGGATGGATAGATAGACATAGGGAGTTAGGACTTATAGTAGTACCTGTTAACCTTGAGGATGACTTTGTAGGACTCTTCAACATGGTTAGGGAGAAGGTTAGGAGAGCAAAACCTTAGAAGGTGCTAGAGATGACTATAAAGGGAGTGCTGTTTGATTTAGACGATACCCTCTACGATTCTACCTCCTTTGTAGATAGGGCTAGAAGAGAGGCTATAAAGATGATGATAGATGCTGGTTTAAATGCTACAGAGGAGGAGGCCTACAACATCCTCCAGAGGATAATAAAAGAGAAAGGTTCAAATTACGGCCATCATTTCGACGATCTAGTAAAGGCTATAGAGGGCCAGTACAACCCCAAGATAGTTACCATGGGGGTAATAACATATCACAACGTTAAATTTGCCCTCTTAAGACCTTATCCAGATACTATAAAGACCCTCATAGAGTTGAAAAAGATAGGGTTGAAGTTAGGGGTAATTACAGACGGTATCACTATAAAACAGTGGGAGAAACTTATTAGACTTGGTATAGCAGACTTCTTTGACGATGTTGTAACTTCAGAGGAGTACGGGCTTGGAAAACCGAACATAGAGTTTTACAGATACGCCCTGAAGAAGATGAACTTAAAGGGTGAAGAGGTAGTATACGTAGGGGACAGGATAGATAAAGATATTATACCCGCTAGTAAGGTAGGTATGCATACTATAAGAATACTTAGGGGAAAGTACAGTTATATGGAAGGGGAATGTGAATACGAAGTGAAATGTCTAAGGGAAGTTGTAGATATTGTAAAGAGGTTGATAGATGGAGTGGAGTAAGAATGATAAAAGAGATAGACAGGATTAAGGGATTGATCGCCTTTATGACTAGGATACCAGTGGGGAACTTCCACAGTGACCTTGAGGAGATATCCCGTTATCTACTGTTTATACTGTTTATAGGGATGTTTATAGGATTTTTAGGTTCCCTTGTAGCTCTCCCCTTCTACTATCTAGAGATAGATGCCCCTATACTAGTAGGCACCTTGGTACTATTTGTCATGTTGTACATACAAGGTTTTCACCATGTAGATGGGTTGGCAGACTATGGAGACGCCTGGATGGTAGTGGGAGATGCCAGGAGGAAGTTAGAGGTAATGAGAGATAAATACATAGGTGTTGGAGCTTTAATATTTGTACTCTTCCTGGAGATGATATCCCTGGCATCTATAGGCTATCTCTACTCTAAACTTCCCTTTATAACATTTACAAAGTTGATAGTAGTAACAGAGGCCTCCTCCAGGTTAGGACTTCTAGTCTGTGCATGTTGTGGCATCCCTGCTAAGGAGGGTATAGGGAGATACTTTGTTAAGAGTACAGATGAGTACCATCTATCACTAGGTTATCTTATAATGATAATACTCTCATTCCTTCTAGACGTAGCTAAGATTGGGATACTGTGTTCCACTGTTGCAGTGTTCTTTGCCATGGCTGTTGCAAAGAGATCCAACAGTGAGATCCAATGTGTCACTGGAGATGTATTAGGTGCCACGACAGAGATGACTAGGGCAGTTGTTCTTCTCACTACAGTCCTTGGAATAAATCTATTTAACTAACAAAAAAATTATATATAATAAAAAGATTTTAAATTTTTTATAAAATTTTTCCCGGTGAAAGTAATGATCGATAGAATCCTGGCAGATCTAAACAAGGTTGAAGGTATAAGGGGTTCAATGGTTGTAGGTAAAGATGGACTTGTGATAGCAGCTCAAATGCCCTCTGGTATAGATGTGGAGTTAATCGGTGCAATGGCCTCTGCAGCCTACGGTTCCGCCGAGAGAACAGCTGCAGAGATAAACCAGGGGGCACTACAACAGATGATGATAGAAGGGGAACATGGCAAAACACTTATGACCGATGCAGGAGAAGGTATACTTGTAGTACTTACAGATGCTAACGTAAACCTGGGATTGATAAGGTTGGCTATGAGGAGAAGTACAGAAAAAGTGAAAAACGTTCTCTCATAAGATTCTTTTAAGTATATCTATTACTTCGTATAATTCCTCCCGGGAGATAGAGTGAATATCAACCTTCTTCATCTCAATCACTATTCCCTTTTTCAATACCCTCTCATAGATGGGACATCTAGTAACTAGGGATTTTCTGTTGTCTAACTTTATAACTTCATTCACCTTTTTTGACACCTTCTCTGGGTTCTCATGTTCTACAAATACACAGACACCTTCCTCACCTTTAAAGTAGGCGTTTTCCAACTCCTCCTTTAGAATATGACAGTATCTTACTAACGTCCTATAGGTTCTCCTTGCACTGAGGGCCTCCTCCTTCATAAGTCCGTATATATTCATTACCTTGAAGGCCTTTAGGAGACTTTTTAACTCCCCTGTTTTTCTACTGTCTTGGAGGCAATCCCCTATCTTTTTACTTATCCCTATAAATCCACCATACTCACAGTTTATTATCTTGGGGGTGCCTGTTGAACATATCACTATGTCTCCATATCCACAGGCTCCCCCTACACCTCCAGAGGCATCCTCCACAAGTACAACGTCCATATCTTCACATACCTTTTTTATCTCCTCCATAGGCTGACGTACTAAGTAACCTGCAAGGGTTGTTAAAAATAAGGCGTAGATATTGTTCTTCCTTAGAACGTCCTCTAAGATAGCAGGATCCACTACACCTAAGTTAGTTCTAAGTTTTAAAGTATTAAATTTAAACATCTTGGGGTACTCCAGGAAACCTCTCCATCCCCCCATATCAGGTACTAGGATGTTATTACACCTCTTTTTTTCCACACCTCTCAGTATATAGGAGGCTATATACAACCCGGCGTTTCCAGAGGGGAGTATAGAGATGTCCATCTTAGATCTAAGTAAGTGGTCTATAACTGTAGTCAACTCCTTAAGGTCCCCTCTAGGTTCTAACATACCCCTTAGAGAGGGTCTTCTATAGGGGAGTATCATAGGACCACCAGGAAGTAAAAAATTAATGATACTTCTTTATCTCCTCTATAATATACTCACAGGCTAAAAATGCCTCCTTCCTATGTCTGGCGAATACATAGACAGAGGATATAATATCTCCAACTTTTAAATAGCCTCTGTTGTGATATACTACCACCTCTATAACTTTAAACCTCTTAAGGGCGTCCTCCACTATCTCCTCTATCTCCCTGGATATGTCCCTTACAACCATCCCCTTACAGGGTATCTTTTTTCCCTCTACTAAATGATAATCCCTTACATAACCTGTTATTGAGACGTAACAGCCTATCTCCCCCTTATATCTCTCTACAAGTTTCTCTATATTATCTCTAAATTCCTCGTAGTTGTTGTATATCCTCATTATAATTCACCTATAACCTGTAGAAGTCCCCTGCATTTTTACATGTAACCTCCACTATCTTCTTACTCTCTATCCCCCTTCTCCTCATAGTTAACTTTGTTCTAGGAAGTGCATAGATATCTGACTTTAAACTCCCAAGATCACTACTTAGTATAAACCTCTTGTTGTATCTCTCTATGATTTCAACAGCCTCCTCTGGGCTTAT
>DQUI01000072.1 GCA_015662355.1 Methanothermococcus okinawensis | reverse complement strand
TACCCTCTTTTATGGACACTCCCAGTGTATGGCCGTTGCCAATGTCCAACCCTATAAACTCCTCAACACCCTCCTCCATGGCGTAGTCCAGTATACCACATATGGAGGCTATCTTACTGTCCATTACAAAACCCCTGTAGTTGTTCTCCCTCAAAGTCTCCAAAATACTTCTAAACCTGGAGAATATACCTTCCTCCTTCACTACTATATACTCCAGTGGGTTGGAGCTCCTCCTAAGTAGTTCCCTGAAGTAGTTGAACCTTGTAATCCTGTCACTTTGCCCCTTGACAAACCCGTGATCCTGACAGGCAACTGCAACTACATCTGGTTTAAAATCCACTCCCACATCCCTGAATATACTTCTAAACATCTCAAAGTCTAGATCCCCCAGTACTACATCTGGATTGTCCACCCTATCCCTAAGTATTATCCCCCTCCTAGCCACCTCCTCTAAATCATCCCTAACAGTCCTTGCACATCTTCTAGTCATAACAACCTTGTATCCCCTCTCTATATGTTGAAGTATAGCCCTGCTAACAGGACCCCCTCCCATTATCTTCCCATCTATCTCTATATCTCTCTCCATCTTCAGGATTTTATCCCCAACTATCCTTGTAGGTGAAGGTAGTATCATCTTTATGGCGTTCTCGATGTTGTCCCTCTCTATATCTAAATAGATGATATCCTGGGTACCTTTGCCAATATCTATACACATAACCTCCATATTTTCACCTCTAAAATATCTATAATTAGAAAAATATTTATAGAACTTCAAATACATAAAACTGGAAATTATATGAAGGTGATAACGTGGCTGTAGAATCTAAGGAGGTTGAACTGGAAAACACCTTAGTATTTGAGACCTTAGGAAACCCAGAGAAGGAGAGGGAATTTAAATTAAAGTCTTTAAAGAAGTGGGGTTTCGATTTAATATTTGGAAAGGTAGATGGGAAAGAGGCATACTTCACAGTAGGGTTAGAGGAGAAGAAGGCTGGGGACAAGTTCTCCAGAGAGGGTAAGGAGTACGAGGTATTAGAGGTACTGGAGGAACTACCTAAAAATGTGGAGTTGTACGCCCACATAGAGATGGAGATGGGTAAGGCCTATATAGTATGTGAGCTAAGGGATGAAGACGGAGTAAACACTGAAATATTAAGGGTTCCTGCAGCATCCCTACTCTACGCATTCTTTAGGAAGAACAAGTTAGGAAATCTACTGAAGGCTATAAAAAACGTTGGAGTAAGTACTGAGTTCTTCCAACAGAACGGTGGAGGGGGAAAACCCCTCTCATACCAGGAGTTGCCTAACACAGCTAGGAGATTTATTAGAAGTGTTAGAAAGGTGGAGAAGGAGACAGAATTTGGTAGATTAGCCATGGCATACTACGGAGAGACAAAGGATGGAAAACCTAGGTTCTGGTACAGCTGGCTACTTCCTACAATAGCCCTGTTCGACCTTATGATTGCAAAGAAGGCCAATCAAACCTTAGGTATATTAAAAGTAGACTGAGGTGACAGTATGATATACGGTATACTCTTGAACATACCTGAGAAGCACGTACCTAAGTACGAGGACACTGTGAGAAGAACTATAGGGGAAGGTATTGCAAGGGGAGATATACTCTCCTTTACAGAGGGTAGATACAAGGGAGACGTTGCATTTGTAATGCTTGCAAGATCTAGAAGAGCTGTAGAAAAGGTATATGAAAGGTTGAGGGAATATCCTATCTATGTAAAGATCATAGAGATACAGGGTAAGGGATAACTACTCCAGCACTATATCTTTACCTCTGTATCTTACAACTACCTTATCCCTTATCTTTTTCCCCCCTATCTCTATATCCTCTAAAACCTTTCCTATAACGTAGCTAGGTATTCCATATTTCTCTCCAATCTCTATTACCTTCTCACTATCTCTTTTATCCACTATTACACAGAAACCTATACCCATGTTAAAGGTTCTGAACATCTCCTCATCAGGTATATTCCCTATTCTCTGTATCTCTTTAAATATAGGGTGGGGCTCAGGTAGGTTGTCTATAAGGTAGACAACGTCCCCCTTTAACCTCCTCAACTTCCTAAAACCTCCCCCTGTAATATGGGCCAACCCTTTAACCTTTATCTTTTTTATCATCTCCAGTACTGGTTTTACATATATCCTTGTAGGTGTTAATAACTCCTCTCCAAGGGTTTTTCCATAGGGTAGTTTATGATGGATGTCCATACCTCCAATTTCAAAGAACACCTTCCTAGCTAGGGACAACCCGTTACTGTGTATCCCACTACTTCTAAGGCCCACTATAACATCCCCCTCCTTAATATCCCTCCCAGTTATCACCTGATCCCTCCTAACAATAGCTAACACTGTCCCTGCAATATCTATCCCCTTAACAATATCTGGAATTGTGGCAGTCTCCCCTCCAATTAAACTTATATTTGCCTCCTTCAACCCCTCATTTAAACCTTTACCTATCTGTCTAGCTATCTCCTCGTCTATATCCTCAACTGCTATATAGTCCACAAGTGCAACAGGTTCTGCCCCTATAGAGATGGCGTCGTTAACGTTCATAGCTATCATATCTATAGGGACAGTGTCGTATCTATTGGCCATCCTGGCAACAACTATCTTACTTCCAACTCCATCTGTACATAGTACTAGATAGTAATCCCCAAACTCAACAGCACCTGCGTAGTGCCCTATAAGTTCCTCACAGGGCTTAAAACTGTCTGTTCTTTTAAAGGTAATCTGGGACAGCAGCGCCTTTATAATCCTGTCCTCCTTGTAGATATCCACTCCAGCATCTCTATAGGTTATCATATTCCCCACTGTTTCTAAATTATAATAGTAGTTATACCTCCCCTTTATTAACAACCTCTATCTCTACTTTATCCCCATCTATAAGGGCAGTTGCACAACATACTGGATATTCAAACTCCTCGTACTCCAGGATATACTTACAGATATCCCCTGCTGTCTCTCCAACTACGTCTATCCTCTGATCCTCTGAGATTCTACAGGCTCCATAGGTGCCTAGATAGTATCCTATTCCATCCCTTAAAGGCACCTTACAAACCCTTATATCCTTCTCTGAGACGTATCCTAGATATCCTCCCTCTCCATATAACACTCCCCCTATCCTAGGGGTCCTGTACTCATCCCTCTCGTAATCCATGAGGGCAAGGGGATATAGGAGGGCATCCCTCACTGGGAACCCTGTCTCTATCTTCTCCCCTATAACATCAGTATGGGAGCCGTTAGCTGCAACTATACAGTTGTTTACAACCTTTAAGGCGTTGTACATAATATAGGGGTTGTGAAGAATGTCCTCTATATTCTCAGGGAGTATTGTAACAGTGTTACCCCTTAGCACCCCCCTCCTATTTGGGAAACTTCTACTGGATACTCTATAGGAGATAAAGGGTTTCCCATTCTCCGTCCTCCCTATAACTATAAACCTACCTATATAGATAGTATCACCTCAGATACTTAGTGGGGTCCTTAACACCTGCCTCCTTAAAGGCCCTCTTCCTCCTTACACAACTTTCACAAACTCCACAGTGTAGGAAGTCCTCTCCGTTGTCATGGTAGCAGGAGTAGCTGTACTTTAAAACCTCCACCCCAAGTTTCTCCTCAAGTTCCCTTCCATATCTTATTATCTCAGCTTTATCTAGGTTGTACAGAGGGGCTATTAATTTAACATCTCTTATAGTACTGTACTCCAGGAGATGATTAAATCTATCTACAAACTCCAAGGTGTTGTCTGGGAATGTAGTGCCCTCCTCCCTGTTCAACCCAGTGTATACCTCCCCTCCTCCAAGAGACTCTGCAAAGCTAGAGGCTATGGAAAACATTACTAAATTACGTCCAGGTACCCATACAGATCTCATGGTCTCTCTAGTTATCTCCAAGTTGTCCAACTCCTCCTCCTTTAACTCTGGAACACTTCTATCCCTCTCTGTCAGGGCACTTCCTCCAAACTCCCTCAAGAAGGGAAGTTTAATAATCTTATGCTTTGCACCTAATACCTCTGATATCTTTCTTGCAGCGTTTATCTCCCTAATTGCAGCCCGTTGTCCATAGTCGAAGGTTAAGGTGTAGATATCATCACCTTCCAACTTTGCAGCTAAGGTGGCCACTGTAGAGTCTAGACCTCCACTTAGGACACATACCTTGACCATGATTATCCCTCCATTCTCCTTTTTTACCTTTAATATGCTTCCCATGGTGCTAGGTCTTTTCCCAATCACTGGACCTATCTATATACTCCCTTTTCATAGCTCTTGAATCAGCGATCCACTGTGGAATCCAGTGGAAGGGTGTAGTTAGGGCAACCTCCAGGGAGTTTATAAGTAACTCTATATGTATTTTTTGAAGGTTTGAATCTTTTCCCTGCTGCCACCTTGTCCTCTGCCTTAACTATCCCTCTTAAGTAACAGGAGATTCCCTATTCATCTTTTAAAAACATCCTCATATCAAGATCGAAATCTTCTGTAAAGTTATGGGCTGTTTTATAGAGAGCAACAAGTTTTTTTAAATACTTACTCTATTGTATTTCTTCTTGTGCCTGATATGTGGGGAGTTCCCTTCCCCTGAAAGCCCTCCGATGAAGCTGAGGAGGGAAGGTTATCCGCTACGGTTTCAAAATCTTCCATCTCTTTTAAGGTTTTATATCGAAAAAAGTTTGTTGTACCTCTAAAGGGCAGGGGGTGATTATTTTCAACCTTTGAAAGGAGAAGGATCCTGAACCACATATTATATTCCCTAGTTGTCATGTGAAGAATTCCCTGGACAGTGTTATAAATAGATTCATCCTCTCTTTTCAGGGAGAAAGGTGTAATTCAATGCCCTAGGTTTACCAACTCCATGGGGATACTCCTTTGGCACAATTACAACATTCACATAATCTCTGTATTTTATTTTAAGCTCTTCAGCAACCCTTCTCCTCTCCTTATCCTCCTCCAAATACTATTTTAGGCACAGGAGAGTTCAAAAATCAATTCCTCAAAGAGTGTATAGGTGAAGGTACCCTCCCTCCCCTATTGATAAACTCCTCAGAGGAGTAGTTGTTTACCTCCATTATTGGCGCCCTACCTAGTAACCCTCCAAAATCCACGTAGTCTCCAACGTCCTTATTTGGTACAGGTATTATCCTAACTCCAGTAGTCTTGTTGTTTATAACCCCTATTGCCATCTCATCTGCTATTATTGCAGCTATAGTGGAGGAAGGGGTCTTACCAGGTATAGCTATCATGTCAAGCCCCACTGAACATACAGATGTCATAGCCTCTAACTTGTCTAGACTTAGAGCCCCATCCTCTACAGCCCTCACCATCCCTGCATCCTCACTCACTGGGATGAAGGCACCACTTAAGCCTCCAACATAGCTTGCCCCCATAGCCCCTCCCTTCTTCACTGCATCGTTTAGTATTGCAAGTGCTGCAGTTGTCCCATGGGTACCACATCTCTCCAAACCCATAGCCTCTAGTATGTTGGCCACACTGTCTCCCCTTGCAGGTGTTGGGGCAAGGGAGATATCTACAATACCAAAGGGGACATTTAACTCCTTGGACACCTCCCTCCCTATAAGCTCTCCAACCCTTGTGATCTTAAAGGCTGTTTTTTTAATCTCGTTGTAAAGGGTACCTATATCTACCCCTTTCAACTTCTCCACTACAGCCCTTACAACACCAGGCCCTGAGACCCCTACGTTTATCACCACATCCCCCTCTCCCACCCCGTGGAAGGCCCCAGCCATAAAGGGGTTATCCTCAGGTGCATTTGCAAACACCACCAACTTTGTACATCCAACGGCATTCTCTGTCATCTCTCCAGTCTCCTTTATAACTTCCCCCATCCTCTTCACAGCACTCATGTTTATTCCACTTCTAGTACTTGCCACGTTCACAGAGGAGCACACCCTTTTAGTCTTACTCATCATGTAAGGTATAGAGTCTATAAGTATCCCTTCCTCCCAGGTTGTATCCTTATGGACAAGGGCAGAGTATCCCCCGATAAAGTCCACCTCTATATCTCTGGCAGCCCTGTCCAAGGTTTCTCCCACCTTTGAACACTCCTTTATAGCATCCTCCCTCTCCATATCCCTTATAGCCCCCCCAACTACAACACTAACAGGGGTAACTGCAACTCGCTTTGTAACTATTGGGATGCCGTACTTTTTAGACACTCTATTAGATATTTCCACTAGGTCTCTAGCCTTTGACACTATCTTCTCGTATATGTTCTCCCTAAGTGTATCTATGTCCTCAGAGACACAATCCCTTAGGTTTATACCTATGGTAACTGTCCTAATATCCAAGTTCTCGTACTCTATCATTCTAACAGTTTCAAGTATCTCCTCAGGGACGTACATCCTAACACCCTCTTATTTAAACTCTTTAAATATAAGGGATGGGGTTACAGAGCTCTGTCCTCCGTACTTGGAGTTCTTCCTCTCACAGTAGCCAACATTTGCAGGGGAGGAGGTCTTTGAGAATATCAACTGCCCTATCCTCTGCCCCTTATAGAGTACAACAGGTTTATCGTAGGCTACTATCTCCAAGGTTATCCTCCCCCTAAACCCTGCATCTATCCACCCTGCAGTTTGATGGGACTGGAGAAACACCCTACCAAAGGAACTCCTCCCCTGATACTGGGCACATATGTTATTTGAAAGTTCTATATACTCCCTTGTGGTGCCAAGTATCCCCCTATTGATCACCATATCTACCTTGTACTTCTCCCTGTAGTACTCTATCTTGTCTTCATCTAGTTTATAACCTAGGGGGCACACCATTATAGCCCTCTTTATCTTAAATTTTTCATGGTTAAGTTCCCTCCTTAGATCGTACACCTCATCCTTATACACTATAAACTCATCCCCAAGGGTAACGTCGTAGGAGCAGGGGCCAAGGAAATCTAAATTGAAAGGTTCAATAGATATCTCTCCTACCTCTATACAGTGAAGGATATCTCTGTCACTTAGTATCATAGACCTTCACCAGATACGTTAAAAAAGTTAGATTTTTTTAACTACAGTTTTTCTCCTCTCCGAGGGTATAACCTTTATCTTCCCATCTGGGTAATCCCTATAGAGGGTTTTCCCTTCAAAGAGTCTGTCTAAAAATATAGCTAAGGCTGCAACCTCTGAGTGAGGTTGATTACCTATGGAGATGTTGTAATCTGCCAACTGATAGATCTCCTTTGGAACCTTCTCCCCTCCAATTACTACCAGTATATCCTTCCCCCTCTTGAGGAACTCCCTTATAGTATCTATTCTCTCGTTAACACTTTCCCCGTACATAGTTAGATGGACTACAACACCTCTACTTTTAAAGTCCCTTACGTATCTCTTCCAGGATTCAACAACTTCAAACTTAAAGTCCCCTCCCCAGTTCTCCACAACCTTGTCTATACTCTCCCTTACATGTTTATCCTCACAGGTAAAGAGGATCTTGTCTGCCCCCAGTGCCCTGGCAGTTAATGCCACATGGGTAGATACCCTTTTATCCCTCTCCCCCCTATGTCCTAACCTTAATACCTCTACAACCATAGGATACACCTTATTAAAATTATAAGTTTAATTATCTCTGTCTCTATTAAAATCATAGTGGTGATACTATGGATCCATGGGATATAATGAAAAGTTCCCAGATAGCATGTGTCCTGGAGGTTAGTAGTTTTAAACCAGGGAATGTACATAGATACAGGGACTTCTCAGATATAAAGTATCATCACTTTCTAGCCTCTGGTATTGCCTTTGGAGATGTAGTATACAGGGCTGCCCAGGATAGGGGAAACATAGGGAGATATATAAAGATGGGGGTTATCCAGTCTAGGAGATGGTCCCCCTCCAATGCTAACTTGGGGATAATTATGTTACACATACCTATTGGAATGGGAGCTGGGAATATAGAGAACTTTAACAGTGAGATGTTAAGGAAGAAGATGATAGACTTAGTCAGGAGTACAACTGTAGAGGACGCCATAAACGTTTACGACGCTATCAACATAGCCATGCCCTATCTAAACCCTCCAAGGAGAGGACCAGATGTTAAAGGAGAGGATGGAAGGAGAAAATTAGTTGAGGAAAATCTTACACTCTATGAGGTATTTAAGATATCTGCCCAGTGGGACAACATATCTAGGGAGTGGGTTCAGGGATTCCCTATAACATTTGAAGGTTATAAAATATTAAAGAACTACTACAGGGAGGAGGGGGATATACACTGGGCAGTAACGAAGACCTATATCCATATCCTCTCTAAGTATCCTGACACCTTAATTGCCAGGAAGAATAATTGGGAAATAGCTGTGGATATTTCTAGAATAGCTAGAGAGATAAAGGAGAGAGGTTTTAAAAAAGAGGATATTGAAAAATTGGATGTCTACCTCTCTAGAGATGGGAATAAATTGAACCCTGGTACTACTGCAGATATAGTTGCAGGATCCTTGATGATATTCCTCCTAGATAGGATTGAGAGAGGGGATACGATACTCCAATAGGGGTTGTGATATATTTGGATATATGGATATTTGTTTTTATAAAAAAATAGCACTTTTTTTCTTACCTGGGCCCCATAAGCCCCTGTACCTTTAGGTGTCCAGGTACTCCAGTATATCCCTCGGGCGATTAGTACTAGCGGACTTAACACCTCGGGGGATAACCCCCTCGGTGCTTACATCCCTAGCCTATCAATCCCCTCTTCTAGGGGTGCCCTCGTCCCCAAAGGGAACGGCTGCCTATTTTCAGGGTGGGTTTCGGGCTTAGATGCTTTCAGCCCTTAACCCTTGGCGCGTGGCTGCTCGGCATGCCCTGTCGGACAGCCGATACACTAGAGGCGCCG
>DQUI01000057.1 GCA_015662355.1 Methanothermococcus okinawensis | reverse complement strand
GATAAGGATTAAAAAAAGAATTCTAGAAAAAATTATGATTTTTTTATTATAAATCCCTAACGTAGAGGAATACCTCGTATTCCCTTCCATCTTCATCGTAGGCCTTAGTTTTTATCCTGTGATAGAGTTCCCCCTCATCTTCAAAGTAATCGAAAATCTTCAACTCATCCTCAGTTATATCTAATAGTATAAAACCAGAGACCTCAGCTCCCTCCTTTCTCCTAACTCCATAATAGCCTATAGAGGGATCAAAGAACTTCTCATAATTTTTTATCCTTCCCCTCTTCTTTTTAGGTATTCTGTTTATTAAGTGAAGTAGTACATGGTCTTTCATTAACTCTCCGTATACAAAGAGGTTCATGTTTTCACTTATATTTTAACATGTTATTTTGACTTTTAGTTAGAAGCCACCTTTACCTTATGGGCGATATTAATATAATGTCCTCAACTCTGCAACCTCTTTCCCGTCTTTACGTTTAGCCTTGAACACTCTTGCAAACCTACCCCTTCTAATAAACTCTACCTCCCTGTATCTCCCTGCTAACTCTGGGGAATGCCGTTGGAGTATGCCTTACAGGGGATACCCTAACCCTTTTCTGTTGATTATAACCGTTGGCGTATTTATTTGCCAGGGAAATAACGTACTTTGGAGGATAGTACCTTCCATTGAATTCAAGAGATACTTCCTTGAATTTCTTCCTGGGGAACTCCACATTTATCAATTCTAGCAATTGCCTTAAGTACATGTTCCCTTGTTATATTCCTAAGTATCATCCTTTCTCCTGTAGGTTTTTATTATAGCTATAATTATTATAAAAAATTAAAAAGTATTAAGGTGATAACGTGGAGAACTTCTCACAGTGGTACAGTGAGATACTGGAGAGAGCTGAAATATACGATGTTAGATATCCTATAAAGGGTTGTGGAGTTTATCTACCCTATGGATTTAAGATCAGGAGATATACCCTAGATATACTAAGGGGACTGTTAGAGGAGAGAGGACATGAGGAGGTTCTCTTCCCCCTATTAATCCCTGAGGATCTCCTTGCAAAGGAGGGGGAGCATATAAAGGGATTTGAGGATGAGGTATTCTGGGTAACCCATGGGGGAAGGAAACCTCTAGAGGTAAAACTTGCACTGAGACCAACCTCTGAAACTGCTATATACTATATGATGAAACTCTGGATAAAGGTGCACAAGGATCTCCCTATAAAGATATATCAGGTTGTAAACACCTTCAGATACGAGACGAAACATACAAGACCCCTTATAAGGTTGAGAGAGATAATGACATTTAAAGAGGCCCATACTGCCCATGCAACAAGGGAGGATGCTGAAAATCAGGTTGGAGAGGCGATAGATATATACAGGGAATTTTTCCATGAGTTAGGTATTCCTGTTATCATATCTAGAAGGCCAGAGTGGGACAAATTCCCAGGTGCTGAATATACTGTGGCCTTTGACACTGTATTCCCAGACGGAAGGGTAATACAGATAGGTACAGTACATAACCTGGGACAGAACTTCTCAAGAACTTTTGATCTAGAATTTGAAACCTTAGAGGGAGGGAAGGACTACGTCTATCAGACATGTTACGGTATATCTGACAGGGTTATAGCCTCTATTATAGCTATCCATGGAGATGAGAGAGGTCTTATCCTACCTCCTAACGTGGCCCCAATCCAGGTAGTTATAATACCTCTCCTCTTCAAGGGGAAGAGGGAGATAGTGGAGAGGAAGGCTGAGGAGTTGTACAAACTTTTAAAGGAGATAGGGATAAGGGTGGAGATAGATAAAAGAGATATTAGACCTGGGAGGAAGTTCCACCACTGGGAACTTAGAGGGGTGCCAGTTAGAATAGAGGTTGGTCCAAAGGATATAGAGGATAAGGTAGTTACCCTATACAGGAGGGATACTGGAGAGAAGTATAAAATTAAGGAGGAGGATATTAAGGGGGAAGTATTGGATCTCCTTGAGAGGATAGGGAAGAATATGAGAGAGAGAGCTGAGGGGCGGATGAAGGGTTACATCACATTGCTAGATTATAAAGAGGATACCTCTATAGAGGAGATAGTAGGCAGAGTTAAGGAGATACTTAAGAAGAAGAGAGGGATTGTCCTCATACCCTTCAGTGGGAAAATCTATAACGAAGACTTTGAGGAGAAGGTAGAGGCCTCTATCCTTGGGGTAACAGAGTACAATGGGGGAAAGTATATCGCAGTAGGAAGAACCTATTAAAAAGTCAGTAGTTACAGGGTTCTGTAGAGGCTATCTCCCTTCTCCACATTTAGTTACGAGAATTTCTTCCTACTGGAAAATTGCAGTGTACTTAGGAAGATCTTTATCCATCTTTGGAGATGTATAAAATTAGAGGGTGATTTCTTGAAGATCAAACCTGAGTGTGCAACATGTATAGTAAGGCAGGTTGTAGACGCTGTTAAGGAGATATCTAGGGAGGAGGAAGTACAGTTTAAACTGATAAGATCTACCCTCTCCTGTATAAAGGAGGTTTACGGCCCTGACGCTGTTCCAGCATGGATGGGAACTGAGGTACACAGATATCTCAAGAAAATAAGTAATAACGAGGACCCCTATAAACGTCTAAAAGATAGAGCCAATAAGTTGGCTATGGGATATCTTAAGAACATAGAGGGAGAGTTAAAAAAGTACAACTATAAATCGCCACTAGAGAGGTTGAAATATAAGGTAAAGTTAGCTATAGCTGGGAATGTAATAGACTTTGGGCCCTACAGTACAGATGTGGATATAGACAGAAAGTTAAAGGAGACGTTGGAGGGAGAGTTAAAGATCGATCACAGCAGGGAGTTCCTTCAGGATTTGAAACACTACGACAGAATACTCTATCTCTGTGATAACGCAGGTGAGATTCTCTTCGATAAGATACTCATTGAAGAGTTGAAAAAATACTGTGAGGTTGTGGCCTCTGTAAAGGGAGGCCCTATACTAAACGACGCCACTTTAGAGGATGCGAGATACGTAGGTCTAGATAAGGTGGTGAAGGTTATAACAACAGGTTGTGATGCCATAGGTGTTAATCTAGAGGAGGCCTCTCAGGAGTTCTTAAAGGAGTTTGAAAGGGCAGATATAATTGTTGCCAAGGGTATGGGTAACTTTGAGAGCTTAACTGAGTACTCTATTGACAAACCTGTATACTACATATTCAAGGCAAAGTGTCCCCCTGTAGCCCAGTTTGTAGAGGTTAATGTTGGAGACAACATACTCTTAAGATCTCCTAATCCTTAACAATCATAGTTCCAATACCTTCCTCTGTAAATAGCTCCAGGAGGATAGAGTGAGGTATCCTCCCATTTATAATATGAACACTCTCTACACCTTTTTTCAGGGCGCTTATACAGGCCTTAACCTTAGGTATCATACCTCCCGAGATTACCCCCTCCCTTATCAACTCCTCAGCCTCTGATACTGTAAGTTTTTTAAAGAGGGTGGAGGGGTCATTTATATCCTCCATAACTCCATCTACATCTGTAATCATTATCAACTTCTTTGCACCGATAGCTGCAGCGATATCCCCTGCAACTATATCTGCATTTAAGTTGAATACCTCCCCTTCCTTATCTATTCCAATGGGGGATATTACAGGGATATACTTCTTCTCCAGTAGTATATCTATTAACTCAGTGTTTATATTCTCCACCTCTCCAACTCTCCCTAGATCCACCTCTATTTTCCTGTTGTCCTTAACAATATACTCCTTCTTCTTCCTGGCCTTAATTAGATAGCCAGATTTTCCAGAGAGGCCTATGGCCTTACCTCCATACTTTCCCAGTTTTGATACAATATCGCCGTTGATCTTTCCCACAAGTATCATCTTCACTATCTCCATAGTTTCCTCGTCAGTTACCCTTAAACCATGGATAAACTCAGGTTTCTTTCCCATCTTCTTCATTGCAGCATCTATTTCAGGGCCACCTCCATGGACAACAACAGGATTTAGGCCAACAAATCTTAGGAGAACTATATCTTGGGCTACCCAATTTTTAGCCTCTTTATTAACCATGGCGTGACCCCCGTACTTTATAACTATCTTCTGATCCTGAAATTTACATATGTAAGGTAGTGCCTCTACAAGTACCTCCGCCTTAAGTTTGTTATCTATCTCCATCCTCTCACCTTACTGGGTACTATTCTTTAAGGGACATATATACTCACATTCCCTACAGGAGATACAGGAGTAGATATCCACCTCTACTATAAGGGATTTTATATAATCCTCTGGAGGATAAATTGCCCTCATAGGACATAGGTCAACACAGGATAGACAGGTTTTACACCGGTTACTGTCAATATCTATCCTATTATCCTTGAGATATACTGCACCTTCAGGGCACCTCTCTATACAGAGGCCACATCTATTACATCTACTTTTTAGTATAACAGGGGTTTTAGGTTTAGGTATCTCCTCCTTGATAACAGGTATAGTACATACTATTCCACAGTATCCACATCCTGTACATCTATCCCTATTTACTTTGAACCTGTCCATGGTTATGGCGTCAGAGGGACATACCTCTATACATACCCTACAGTTCTCACAGATAACATCTCTAAATTTAAACAACTTTATAGCTCCAGTGGGACATACCTTACTACATAGGCCACATCCTATACATCTATCTAGATGGGGATATTCCCCTTCTAATGCTCCTCTAGGTTTTTCCCTTTGAAGTAGGTGTTTAAAAATTATTCTCAGTATTTTTTTAGCTAGCACAGTATTACCCTGAGCTATATTTTGGAATATTTAGATCTATGAATATAAAGGAGTAAAAAAATAAAGCGCCCTGGTCGGGATTTGAACCCGAGTCACAGGAGTGACAGTCCTGTATGATAGGCCCGG
>DQUI01000084.1 GCA_015662355.1 Methanothermococcus okinawensis | reverse complement strand
GTCTCCAGATATAGTTGTAGATATCTTTGAGTACAACAGGGATAAGGTAAGGATACTGCTAGAGTACTATCCCCAGATGGCCCTAGTAGATAATATTAAATCTATGGGACAGGAGGAAGGTGCCGAAACCACTGAGGAGGAGACCGAAGGAGAAACCGCTGAAGAAGAGGAGATAATCTTAGATAAGGAGGAACTTTTAAAGAAACTTAACGTTACATTACCAGATGAGGAGTCTATAGAGAATATTATAAAGAGTATCTTTGAGCCATCTTACGAAGAGTTAGAAGGTATTAGAAAAGACCTGGAGGAAAAAATAGTTTCTTATTTGAAGAACTGTAAAGAGATTGAAGATTTCAAGGTGGATTTAGAGGTATACTACAGAGAGGGATACTACTGTAACTGTAAGATAAAGATAAAACCTGCCTCTCTATTTAAATTGATACTCTATCGTGGAAGGTTGTTTAAATCTATAGATGGAGAAAAAATTAAAAAAGATATTGAAGATATAATATCTCAATACGTTATAGACATACATCCAAATATAGAGGTTGAGATAGTTTAAGAACAAGGTGTTATTATGGATCCTGTTCTTTTGTTCCTTATATCCTTTTTTACAGGTCTTGTACTTGTAATCTTAGTATGGTATATATACAACCTGAAGAAGGAGAGGGAGAGGGAGTTAGAGAAGAAAAAGTTTGAAGAGGAGATTGTTAACAGTTTACTGGAGTTAAAAAAATATACCACTGAAAGTATAAGTGATGAGAAGTTATCTGATAAATTTGATCTAATAGAGGTTGCACTGGAGAACGACGTAAGTAGCATAACTATAAGCTCTGAAGAGGGTCTTCCCATTGTATCTACGATTAAAAACCCTGAGAGAATATCTGCAGAGTACAGCGCCCTATTTCAACAGATACTTAAGATATCCAAACGTATGCCTGAAAAGATATCTATTAAGTTCGAGGACTACTACATTCATATAATTCCTATAGTGGTGGACGGTATTATCCTGTATGCTATTGTTAGATCTAACTTTGATTTAGAACCTGTAAACGAAAAAAAATTAATAAGTGATATCCGCAATGTTTTAGAGGATTATATACTTAGTTAAGGCAGATGATGAAGTTATCCCCGGCTGAGAGGAGATGAGAAACTTCTATTTCTGATGCCTTAAAAAAATAATATTTATATCTTCTCCCCAAAGGCAAACCTATCCTTAACTGCAGTTATCTTAACTGTAACTGTCTCCCCCTTGGTGGTGTTGGGGACGAAGATAACAAATCCTTCTACTCTTGCTATCCCGTCTCCACCCCTTCCTATATCCTCAATTGTTACTGTGTACTCCTCCCCCTCAACTACAGGGATTTTTCTACTGTTGTTATTCTGCCTATTAAAGGACATTCTATTCACCGTAATATTCTATCGAACCTATCTATTCCGTTCTGGTTATCCTTACTTGGATAACCTTCCCTCCTCAGTTTATCGGAGGGCTTTCAGGGGGAACGGATACTCCCTACATCTTCAAGGGAATACTGCAACCCTGTGCCCATTGCTTAATTACCCAATATTAGGCACAGGAGGATGGAAAGATAGAAGTAACAAAAACAGCCCTAAATAAAGTATTTATAAACTCCCCTTTGTAGCCTTCTATAAAACAGCCTCAGTTCACCTTATTATAGTTAGTAACATTAAGAGTTTACTATTCAACTGTTCTTCTTATTTTATAAAAACCTATCTATGGTTTAAAATTTAAAACTGTTACTCCCTAGCAGGGCCAACATCCTCAAAACCCTGTCTTAATCCTCTACCTGCATTCTTCTCTAAGAACTTCCTGTTGAAAAGTAGATAGTATACATTTTCAGCGTGCTCCTCTGCCCTCCTCTTTGCAAGCCACTCTAACTCCCTCTTATCTCTAGCCTCATCCTCATGGACAAATACCTCTATAATATGCTTATTGGTCATAAGTTGGGCCATTATAATACCCTGGGAGGCCTCGTGGGCACATATCTTATCTTTCTCCTCTTTTCCAGGCATTCCCAGAGCCATTACAATCTCACAGTTTTCCTCCTCAATAAGTTTTTTACAGGCTACTGGAAGATCCTTTATCCCAGGTACTGTGTATCTAACTATCTTTATCTTAGATGTTAACTCCTGGAGTTTTTTTATGGCAGCAGATGCCATATCCACCTGTGCAAAGGTAGTATCAGCAATACCTACCTTTACAGTCATGATAACACCTGTTATCCCTTCCTCTCTAGGTAGTAGTTTATAACATCCTCTCCGTTGAGAAATACTAAGTTGTGCTTCTCCGCATACCTCCTAGCCTCACTTTTATCCATGGCGTAGCCGTCCTCCCCCATCATCTCACAGATAGTGGTAACAGGGGTAATATTAGCCAACTCTGCAAGGGCTACTGTCATCTCTGTATGTCCCCTCCTACTTTTAACAAGACCTTCGGCAGCCCTTAGAAGGGTAACGTGCCCTGGCGATCTGAACTCTTTACCAAAGTCTTTGAACCTCCTCTCCTTACAGAGATCTGCAAGCTTTCTTATAGTAAAACCCCTGTCCCTGTCTGTAATACCTGTAAATGTTTCCCTGTGGTTTATAGTGATAGAGAAGGAGGACTTCTCATCGTAGGGGATATCAGAGGGATAGAGCTCCCTAAGGAGTGGGAACCTCTTTGAGGCCTCAAGGAGTACATCCACCATAAAGGGAATACCTATAGAGTTACAGATGTGGGGATGTAGTGCAGTACATATAAGGCCACCGGCGTCTTTTCTCATAACCTTAATATGTTCAGGGGTTATCTTCTCCGAGGCCACAACCATATCAGTCTCCCCCTCTCTGTCGTCACTGTCGTAGATAAGCACTATCTTTCCACTTCTTAAACTGTTTATAGCCTTCTCTATTAATTCCATCTACTCACCTTTTTTTATCTATCTCCATTATAACCTCTGCCCCTATACCAGGTTCCATAAGGCCCTCGTAGACCTCAGAGACTATAGTCTCTATTGCCTTAATCTTTACATTCCTATCTCTTTTGAGGGCCTGGATCATCAAGGGACACTTGAGATAGGGATAGTTTCTCCTTAGCACATCCCTCTTTAAAGGATACAACTTTAAAAAATTTATTATATAAACATCTTTAAACTTCTCCAATTTCTCAGCTATGTGGTTGTTTATCAAATATCTTATACCTCTCTCCCTACACTCCTCTACAAGATAATCACGTACAATCTCATTACACAGGTTACAGGGGTAGTTGTCTAACACCTCCCCTATCCTATCCCCCCTTAACTCCATAGGACTTATAAATTTATAGGGTATGTTGTATCTAGTGAGATAATCCTCTATTAACTTTCTGTTCTTAGAAGGTAGTACTACAGAGCCTATGTCCAAAATTACTACATATACCTTAAAGTGTCTCCTTAGAAAATCTAACACCCCTAAGTCGTAGGAGCACTGAACAAGTACAAGGATGCTCTCTCCCCTATCTAATCCAATGCCTCTCAATATGGAGAGGGCTCTCTCTATCTTCTTCCTGAGAATAACTCTATCTACGTAGGTGTCTACGAGGATCTTCAAGTTTCCAGAAAATCTGTCCTTTAAGTACTCCCTTAACTTCCCTACTACCCATCCTCCAGGACCAATAACTGTAGATTTGTCAGATCTAGTGAGGACGTATATATATAAAATTCTATCCTCCCCCTCTAATACTGTTTCCACATCTACAATATCTACCTTTACTTCCTTTAAGTTCAACTTCCTCCGTATCTCCCTGATCTTTTCAGAGATCTCCTTTAAAAGTAGATCTTTATCCATGTTGACACTCCCTAAGATTTAAAACAGTATTTCCCTTATCTTTAATAGTAACCATTATTAGGTGAGGAGATAATGAGAAGTATAATTTTATTAATTTTTCTAATCCTCCTTCCTACTACTACAGGGGCTGACCTTGGAGAGGATGAGGTAATACATCACTACTTCCAGGGCCTGATAGATGTAGGGCATGAAAGTCTCCAAAACCTTACGTACAACAGAAGGGGAGAGATAATATCTGTAGAGGTGTTCAACGTTACAGAGAGCCTGGAGAGGAATAATATAGACCATAAGCTTTTAGAGGTGTCTCCATCTTTTAAAACCTTTTTAGAATCTCTCAACAACGTTGTAATAAATTACAACAGGATGATAGATCACAGGAATGTGAAGGACCCTCAAAATTTCTCCATTTTTAAAACCTCTCTAAACAATGTATTGGAAAACGTAGTGATTCTAGAGAGATCTTTAGATGAGATAGAGGGTATTAGTTTAAAAGATGACAGGGGGAATACATTAAGATTTAACACTAGTGAGATCAGAGAGGACTTAGATAAAATATTAAAAAATATCAACAGATACTCAGAGAAGTTGGAGCATATAGGACCAGGGAAAGGGTTCTTCATATACGTAGATAGGGATACTGTTTATCTAAACTCCAAGGTAAAGGTATACGGATATATTAACTACGGGCATAACCTCCCCTCTATAATCCTCCTCCACAACAACAGACCTTATGTAGTAGAGGTGAGAAATAACAGCTTTTCAAAGGATCTATATATAAGAACCTTGGGAAATCACACTATATACGGGATATCCCCCTTTGGACCCTCCAACAAGGTAACAGTAAGGTGTGTAAGGATTCCCACATATATTGAGGTTTATCCTAGAGGTAACTTGACAGCATACCTTGGAGAGGAGATCAACGTAGATATACAACTCTACGACTACTACGGAAATACCCTGGAAAATAAAACCCTCTATATAACCTATCTAGATAGGGAGTATAGTTATAAGACCCCTTTAAAACTTAAACTTAAGTTAAACCATATATACGTTAACAGCTCTCTACCTCTAGATATAACCTTTAGAGGGGACAACAACTACAGCCCCTCTAAAAATAAGGTCTATATAAAAATTTTAAAGATTCCCACATATATTACTGCTGAATACGATGGGAGCAGTATCCACGGCACCCTCTACGACTTCAGAGGTAACCTTCTAGATAACAAAAGGGTATATCTAACTGTTGGCAATAACACCTACAGTACTACAACGGAAAACGGTAGTTTTAGATTTAACGTCTCTAAATTTAGAGAGGGGTATATCCTGTTCAAGGGGGATGAAAGGTATGCCCCCTCCTCCAGGGAGTTAAAGTATGAGGGTATAATAGGGGGCTGGAGTTCAGATGGATATATACCTCTACTCTCTGTTTTCACCTTTCTACTACTTCTTACAATACTGGAGTTGTACAGGAAGAGGTATAAACAGATAGAAAGAAGGGTGGAGGAAAACAGAAATCCTGGGGATGACACTAAGTTAAACATACTCCCGAGATTTTACAGGTTGATAGATAGAGGGATGTTCAGAGAGGCTGTGATCTTGGCCTATCAACTCTTTATAAGGTCTCTCAATATAAAAAAATCCTATACCCCTAGGGAAATATGTAGGATGTTTAAAGGGATCCCAGGGATAAGAGTTATTACAGAGATATTTGAAAGGACCTACTACGGGGATATACCTCCCACTAAGAGGGATATAGGAGAGTGGGAAAGGTTCCTCAGGAGGAGGGAAGATAGATAGGGAAACTATGCTCAAAAGAGTTAGATTAATACTGAGGGAGATCTTTAAAGATTTTTTAAGGAGGAGTTTTATAGAGAAGTTTCTTATAACCTATATTGGGTGTTGGATAAGTTTTCTATCTATAGTTCTCCTCTCCAAGTTAGTGATATCCCTCTCCCCTCTATTAATTCCCTCTAATCCAGAGGGTGCTATAAAAACTGTAGAGTATATTGCAGTTAAGAAATTTGAAACATTGTCCTCCACCCTCACCCCCTATATTGAGGACAGTTATCTATACTATGCCCTATCTTACTTTTTAAATAACTCTATATCCTGTATAGTTATTTTTTTAGCCTATGTCCTTGTAGCCTATCTCTACAGAGGTGAGGTTGAGAGAGATCCTAAAGCCCAGGGGGAATATATAGACGCCTTAATGTTGCTCTATCTCGTTACAGTTCTAAACCCTCTAACAGGTATTCTTGGCTATAGGCTAAGTATAGAGCACCTTGTAGTTGTAGTACCCCATGGGCTCCTGGAGTTTGCTGGCCTCGCCCTCTCCATAGTGACAGGCCTCACTGTTGCAGAGAGAATAGTGTCTGGAGATAGGGATATCTTCAGTGGGGATGTTGTTTTAAAGATATTTATAGCCCTGATACTTATTGGACTTGCAGCTCTCTTGGAACCTATAGATTGGATGATCTATTACTACTCCCTATACTACAACCAGGATATTTTAAGGACCCTTGTAGAGACCTATCTCCACCTGGGGAAATTTTTATCCTGTAGTTAAATAAGAACTCTTATTTTACACCGTACTTCCTGTACGACTTCTTCAACACCTCTATTACAGGGAGTTTTTTACCTGCCAGGAATTGGATACAGGCCCCTCCCCCTGTACTTATGTGATCAATCCTATCTGCAACACCAACTATACTGGCAGCTGCCGACAGGTGGCCCCCACCTATAACCTTAAACCCTTTAGATCTAACTATACTCTTCAGTATCCCTTCAGTACCCTTTAAGAAGTTCTTATTCTCAAAGACCCCTGCAGGACCGTTTGCAACTACTGTCCTCCCCTCCCTTATTATGCTATCGTAGTACTCTATAGTCTCACTACCTATGTCGTGAATAGGATAGTTAATCCTCTCCCCTCTCTTCAACTTAACCTCTCTCCTCTCCCCATCTATATTTAGGGCAACATCCACTGGCACCTCTATCCTCCCCCTGTAACTGTCTAGAAGATCCCTGGCAACCTCTATAAGATGGGCGTATCCCATATCTAGAATAATATCCCTGTTTGGTCCTAAGTCGTAACCTTTAGCTATAAGAAAGATGTTTGCCACTATGCCAGTTGTGAGCACCTTGTCTGCAGAGTTGTTCTTTAAGACATTCTTTATAACCTCTATACTGTCGTCGGCCTTGGCTCCACCAAGGACATATATGGAAGGTTTATCAGGGTCCTCCAAGATCTTACTAAGTACCTTTATCTCCCTCTCCATAATCCTCCCAGCAACTGCAGGCATGTAGTAGGCTAAACCTACTAGGGAGGGCTGGGCCCTATGTGCAGCTGCAAATGCATCGTTTATAAAGTAGTCAAAGTAGGGGTATAACTTTTTTATCATAAAGGTTTTACCCTGCCTCTCTGGGGTAGAGTTGTCCCAGCTGTCCCAATCCTTCATTACCTCCTCAGAGTAGAACCTTACGTTCTCCAGTAGTACAATATCCCCCTCTCCCATCCTCCCTATAGTACTTAGGGCATGGGATCCAAAGAGATCGTCAACGTACTCCACATCCCTACCTAAAACCTGAGATAACCTCTGGGCATGGGAGTGGAGAGGTGTGAAGTCCTTCTTCCCTGGTCTACTCTGATGGGCTAATATAACTACCTTTGCTCCCTGACTGGATAACTCCTCTATTGTATCCTTACAGGCCCTTATCCTTGTATCCTCTAGGATCCTATAACTACTAACATCTATAGGACTGTTTATATCTACCCTTAGGGCTACCCTCTTACCTTTGAAGTCCAAGTCATCTATAGTAAGGAACATCTCCACCACCGAAAATTGAAGTTTATAATTAAGATATACTCTAACTTTTATAAATTCCCTTAAAACTAATTAAGGTTGATAACGATGAGGGGCTACCTTATAGGTCATAGTAGAAAGTTAGAATCTCTGAAAAATTTAGAGGACTACAGAAGAAGGATAGATAGAAAATACAAAAAGAAGAAGATAAAAAAACTAATAGAAGATATGAGAATTAATCTAAATAGATATCTTATAAATATGAAAATCCCAGGGGTTATTAAAAAATACCCTGAGGACTTCATAGTTGAAGAGATTACCAGGGACGGTATTGTCTTAGAGTACGGGAGAGATCTAGGGGTATTTAAGGATGATCCTAACTGGAAGGGAGCCTTTATACACTTCACACTGGAGAAGATAAACTGGAATACCTTAGATGCAATAGGGGAGTTAGCAAGGAGGACAAATTCAAAGAGGAAGAACTTCGGTTTTGCAGGGACTAAGGACAAGTATGCTGCAACTACTCAACGGGTAGGATGTTTCGGGATAAAGGTGGAGGTCCTTGAGAAGATAAAAAACAGTATAAAAGGGATAAGAATAAGGGATATCCAGAGGACAAATAAAAAGTTAAAGTTAGGGGACCTCTGGGGTAACAGATTCACTATAAAGGTAAGGTTAGAGGACAGGGACCCTGAAGAGGTTGTGGAGAGGTTAAAGGATATAAAATTAAACTACATACTGAACTACTACGGTATTCAAAGGTTCGGTACAGATAGACCTATAACCCATATAGTAGGAAGACTTATATATGACAGGGATTTTGAAGGGGCCTTCTACGCCTACTGTGGAACGCCACTGTTTGAAGAGGGGAGGGCAAGAGAGGCTAGGATGTTAGTTGATGAGGGGGATTTCAAGGGGGCCCTGAAGATGTATCCAAGGGAACTCTACTACGAGAGAAAGATGCTTAAAAAATATCTAGAAACTGGAAGTTTTTTTAAGAGTTTCAAGGTCCTTCCTCCCCATCTAAGGTGTATGTTTATAAACGCATATCAGTCCTATCTCTTCAACGAGATAATAAATAGAAGATTTCAGTACAGCTTTGAACCTCAGGAGGGAGATATCCTATATGGAGGTATCCCTACTGGAGCCCTCTTAGGTAGAAGGTGTAGATTAGCTGAAGGGATACAGGGGGAGATTGAGAGGGAAATTATAGAGGAGGAGGGGATAGATCTCAAGGCCTTCTATATAGAGGACTTTGGAGACTTTCCAGGTACTAGGAGAAAGATGATAGCAAAGGTTTACGACTTTAAATACTGGGGAGAGGAGGATGGTGTAGTTTTTAGATTTAAGTTGGAAAGGGGCTGTTACGCCACTGTACTTCTCAGGGAATTCATTAAAGACAATAAAAATATAGGATAAGTTATAACCTCTTTATTAGATCCTGGGGATAGTGATATAAAACATTCTCTAACTCTCTTTTACTCATCCCACAACCTAGACCTACCTTCCTGGCAAAATCTACATCTATAAGATCTGTAGGACTGTGGGCATCTGTATTTATCAGGACAGGTATGTTGTAATCCCTTGCAACATTCATCACATGTCCATTTGTCAGGGAGTGACCCTTTCTCGATGTAATCTCCAAAAAAATACTGTTCTCCTTTATATTCCCTGCACTCTCCCTATCTATAAGACCAGGGTGAGCTAATATATCCACATCTTCAGAGATAGAGGCGTAGTAATTTGTCCCCTCCTCCACAGGCTCCACTACAGTTTCTCCATGGACTACAACGATCTCTGCCCCAAAGTCCTTACATCTCCTTGCCATCTTTGGAATAGATTTAGGGGGTATGTGAGTAAGTTCAATACCTACTATAACCCTTATGTCCCAGTACCTCTCCAACTCCTCCCTTGCCAAGGTTATCTTCTCTATTAACTCCCTATAGTTACTTGCATCTCCATGGTCTGTAATTGCCAGGGCAGCGTGTTCAAGTAGTACTGCCCTCCTTACAAGTTCTGAGGGTATTAGCTCTCCATCGCTGAAAACTGTATGGGTATGGAAGTCGTACCTCACTAACACCACCTAAGGTTGCCAGATACCTACCATCAGTACATGATCCTTCTCAAAAGGTTCAATATCAACTACCTCCACTATCTTAAAACCTCCCTCTGTTAGTATCTCCTCCTGCTCCTTAAATATCTCCTTTGGATCCTTTACAACGTCTATACTTCTAGCCTTTATAGCTATTATACCGTAGCCTCCCTCCTTCAAGAACCATCGAGCATTTTTAATAAGGATCTCAGCTTGATTGGCCTGGGCCACATCCTCGTATATTACATCTACAATCTCCACTATATTGCTGTAGGTGTTAGGTAAGTTGGCATCCCCTAGAATAGGTATAAGGTTTTTCCTGTACTTACTCACCTCTAAGAACTCCCTCATTATCCTAGGTGAAAACTCTACAGAGTATACAGGGGTATACTGGACGATATCGGCAACATGGGAAGGGGTAGTACCTGCGGAGGCCCCTAAATAGAGCACCTTTGAACCTCTCCTTATAGGCATGACCTTAAGCCCCTTTAATATGGCAGCTGCCAACTTACTCTTGTTAGGATTCCAGATTCTATACTCCTCCCCCCCTATCTTCACGATCTTCTCCCCGTATACCCTCTTAGAGGGTACTAGAGATTTTGTCCCAATCCTCCTAACGCCGTCACCTGTATCTATCTCGTATACGTTGTCGAAGATCTCCCTAACTTTCAAGATATCACCACTTTGAAGAGGTCTTTCCTATAATCTTCTTCCCTTTCTTAACTTTTTTCTTCTTTTTACCCCCTTTCTTCCTTTTACTCTTCTCCATCCTCTTCCTTGAAGGTTTCTTCCTAGGTTCTGGATACTTCCTCTTTATCTCTTCAACTCTCTTATTAAGGGCTTCAAGGAGCTCATCTGCTATGTAGTTTCCAAATACATCTGCCCTAATCCCTATTGCCAGCTTACAGGCGAGAGCCCTGGCCACCTTTCCCCTGATCCACCAGGGGGAGCCCTGGATAAGGGGGTGTTGGAATATTACCCCATGCTTTGGTGGATCTGCCCCTAATCTCAAATGGGCAAAGAGCGCCTTCTCCGCCCCAATAACCTGTATTGTAGAGGCAGGTAGTTTTGACAACCTCTCCAACCCCCCAGTTAAACTTATAAGTCTAGCACCTAGGGAAGGTCCTGCCAACTTAGTCAAGTTCGGTGCAGTCTCCTCCATAAGTTCTTCTAGATACTCCAGTAACTTATTCCTCAAATTGTAGAGGGATAGGATCTCATCTGCAAATTCCTTTATAATGGAGAGATCCCTCTCAGATAGCTCTGCACCCATGGAGTTCTTTGCCGCTTTAGATAGTATCTTAGCTGTTTTTGAAGGTAGAAACTCCTTCAATCTAGTCCTGGTGAAGTTCTCCCTCTTTAGGCACTGGGATACTAGCCTTGCATAGAGTTCATGTTTCTTTATAATTTTATCCATCTCTGGGAAGTATAGGGAGTACCACTCCCTAAGTCTCTCAGAGAATAGATTAAGTGTTTCATCTAGATCGTCTAACGCACTTACAGTTTGGATTATCAACTTGTCCTTTCTCTCAGAGGCCTCCTTCATGAGAAGTTTAGTAAGTTCAGTTGCCCATAAGTTGGTCTTCTCTATAAACTCCTCATAACTGTTGAAGACCCTGTATCTCTTTCCAAGGGTGTAGATGTGCCCCCTTATAAATCTCCCTGGAGGTGTAGGCTCCTCCTCCAAGTACTCCACTATAACCTCTCCATCATCCCTTAGATTCCACTCCTCCTTCAACTTATCAACTATCTGAAAGTTTCCCCTACGAAGTTGATACATGATCTCAGGTATCTCCTCCTCAGGAAATATCTTGTAGTGTTTTATACTCTCTAAACTTAGATCTTCACTGTGCTCCAGGAGAAATGCTCCATAGGTTGTAAATATCAAATAGTACATTGGATCACCCTCTTCTAAAATTAAGCCTTGTTAACTTTTACATCTAATACGATGACGTACTCCCTCGGTGCATAGGACTTCACTATCCTCCTCCCAAGTATCTCGTAGTCACATCTAGATTCAAATATCCTCTCCCCCTCTTTAAAGTCTTTAGCTATGGTGTAGTAGTGAATAATTCCCCCATCTTCAACAATATCTAAAGCCTTGTCTATAAATCTATGGGAGTACTTAGGTAAGTTCATAATCACCCTGTTTCCAGATACATCTACATTTCTAACGTCCTCCAATATTGCCACAATTTTATCCCTTACCTTGTTTAGCTCTATGTTTCTCTTAAGTAGCTCCACTGCATAGGGGTTTATATCTATGGCGTATATCTTTCTCGCATTTCTACAGGCTATTGAAAAGGGGCCGACTCCACAGAACATATCCACTACAACATCCCTGGGGGATACCATCTCCATTATCCTCTTCCTCTCCCACCCTAAACGAGGAGAGAAATATACCTTTTCCACGTCTACCCACAACCTATAGTTATTCTCTCTATATAGAGTAAGGGTGTTGTACTCCCCAGCTAACAACTCCAACTTCCGGATCCTATAATCCCCCTCAATACCTCCTTTCTTCCTGAAGACAGTTTTAACAGAGGGTATTAACTTCAGGGCATTCTCTCCAATCTCCCTCCTAGTATCTATATCCATCTCTTCAGCTATCTGTAGTATAGCTATACTCCCTATTACATCGTAGGAGAGGGATATCCATCCCTTCTCTATCTCCCCTTTGAAGTTATTGAGGAGATAATCCCTAAAGCTCATATTCTTTTTACTATCCTTTCTACTTTGGAACTTCTCATCCTCTAACTCTAAAAACTCTATACTACTAACTAGGGATCTTAACTCCTCCTCTAATATAGGCTCCAACGGATGGATAAGGGGTATATAGAGGAAATTCCCCTCCCTCCTAATCTTGTACTCTCTATTTAGTAACCCTCTATCTAATAGATATCTTCTTAACTTCTCCCCCTCCTTCCTATCCACCTTACAGCAGTACATAGAATCACCTTGAAGTAGATATAAGAGATAAGATAAAACTATTATTATAATTTTAAAAAAGTGATACAATGAGTTGGTTCTGGTTAATAGTAGGTTTAACTGTTTTGTATACCATTACAAGATCTGTAGTAATAATAAACCAGTACGAATCTGGGTTAGTATTTAGGTTAGGAAAAGTATCCAGGTTACTTCGTCCTGGGGTGAATCTAATAATACCCTTTATAGAGTACCCTGTTAAAGTGGACATGAGGACTAAAGTTATAGACATACCACCTCAGGAGATGATTACAAAGGACAATGCAACAGTTTCCATAGATGCTGTTATCTACTACAGGGTTGTAGATGTAAAGAGGGCACTTTTAGAGGTTCAAGATTACGAATATGCCATAATAAACCTTGCCCAGACTACCCTTAGAGCCATTATAGGTAGTATGGAGTTAGACGAGGTATTGAATAAAAGGGAGTATATAAACTCAAAGTTGTTGGAGACCTTAGACAGGGACACTGATGCCTGGGGTGTTAAAGTTGAGAAGGTGGAACTTAGGGAGATTGAACCTCCAGAGGATATAAAGAATGCTATGACCCAGCAGATGAAGGCTGAAAGGTTAAAGAGGGCTGCAATCCTTGAGGCGGAAGGGGAGAAGCAGAGTAAGATATTGAAGGCAGAGGGGGTTGCAGAGAGTTTAAAGATCGAGGCTGAGGGACAGGCAAAGGCTATAAAGATAGTGGCAGAGGCTGCACAGCAGTACTTTAAAAACGAGGCCCAGCTCTACAAGGCCTTAGATGTGGCTAACACAGTGTTAAAGAACAACAGTAAGTTTGTCATCTCTGAGAATATATTAGATGTGGCCAAGAACCTGTTAAAAAGTAAGAAGTAAGAAAAGATGATAAAGATAGTATATATCACTGAAAGAGGTAGGCACTTAGCCTATAGAATAGGGGCTATCCTGGAGTATTATAGATACCTCTACTCTATCTGTCATATAAGGGATTTTCAGATAGAGGGGGATGAGAGAGGATTTATCTTTATAATGGCATTGGGCATTGTAGTGAGGAAGTTTATAGAGGAGATAAAGGAGGATAAAACAAAGGATCCCTTTGTAATAGTTGTTGATGAAAGTAACAGTTATATCATCCCACTCCTCTCCAATCACCTTGGTGGAGGTAACTACTTCTCCAAGTTGTTGGCAGGGGAGTTAGGGGGAAGGGCAGTACTAACTACAGGAACTGATGTAAATAATAAGGTAGGAATAGACGAGCTCTCCCAGATCTATCTCCTGGAAATCCCTAAAAGGGAGGATATACTTAGGATAAACAGGGGCATTTTAGAGGAGAAGGTGGACCTCTATCTCCCTTATAACTGGAAGGTAGTGGATAAGAGAATATACAATACCTACAACGTACACTATCATAACAGGGACTACGTAGTTGTTGGGGACGTGATCTTAAATAAGAGATACGTGGTATTAGGGGTAGGATGTAGGAGAGGTGTTAAGACCTGGAATATGTACTGGACAGTTAAAAAGGCCCTATATATAAGGGATATAGAACCTTGGAGGGTGGATGGATTTGCAACTGTTGATATAAAGGGAGGGGAGAGAGGTATACTGGAGACTGTGAAGAGGTTTAAGGGAAAACTCTACACCTTTTCCCAGGAGGAGATAATGGATATCTATAAACTGAGGGAGGATCTGGAGAAGTCCCCCTTTGTATTTAAAAGTTTAGGGATCTACGGGGTATCTGAACCTGCTTCCATCTTAGGGGTAGTGAAGTTAAGGGAGGGAAATATTGACCCTAGAGATGTAGATCTTATACTTAGGAAGTTTAAAAATAGAGGAGTTACAGTTTCTATAGGTGTAGGTTAATGTTGATTTAACACCTCTAAGATATTCCTCAACCCCTCCTCCCTGTCTATTACCTGAGCCCTAACCTCTCTAAGGATCCTCTGTATAGTAAATCTCTTATTCCTCTCGTATCTGTGGGCTATCTTTAAAAGGGGGCAGGTGTATCTCTGTTTTATCTCTATACCTGCAGTTTTTAATATCTCTCTAGAGTGATTCTTAGTTAGGGAGAGAAAGGAGGGCATGTTTATCCTTACTATATCCCCCTCCTCCACTATAGATAGATTACCAGTTGATAGCATGTCCCCGTATACTACATATTTAATTCCCTCCTCCCTGGCGTAGTTTAGAACACTCTCCTCTATCCTCTTATGGCACCTACCACAGGGATGGAACCTCCCCTCTAAAGTACCTAACTTAATATCCTCAAGATCCACCTCTATAAATTTACAGGTTATCCCTAACTTCTCCACCAACTGGGATATATTGCTCCTATCTCTCTCCTCCATTATATATGGGGAGTAGACAGTAACACCTACTACACGAAAGATCCTCTTGGATATCAGTGCAGATGCAGTGCTGTCAACACCTCCACTAAGGGCCACAACAGCTCTCTCCCTTTCACCTTCCTCTCCACTACGTATATAATCTAGAAGTCTGTTAAAGTTCCTACTTAGGGATAAGAGTACTTTCAATCTGTTGTAGATGGAAAATTCCAACACACCAGCGCTGTAGAGGCTTTCCAAGTTTTTCATTGAAGCCCTTAATAGGAGATCTCTCAACTCTGGATACATGATATCTCTAATCACTGTTTTATATATCTAGAGTATTTCCTTATCTCCTCTAACTTCCCTAACACCTTCCCACTGTCTATGGCGTTATTTATCATCTCCACAGCCTCCCTATAATCTGATGCCCTCCCACAGATGTAGAGGGCTGCAGCTGCATTTAACACAATAAAGTTTCTATCCTCGTTTAATTTTCCAGATAACACTTTCACTATCCTCTCTGCACTCTCCTCAGGGCTGTTACAAGGTATTATTCTCGTTCTCTCCAATCCAAAGTCCTCAGGGTATAGGGTGTACATCTCCATCTTATTTCCTACAACCTCACATACCTTTGAGGGACCTCTAGGGTTTAACTCGTCTAGACCGTCCCCGTGGACTACAAGGGCCCTCTTAACCCCTAGTAACCTTAAGGCCTCTGCAACTTTCTCCACTAGATCTAGGGAGTTAACACCTACTACCTGATAATCTGGATCTGCAGGATTTGTTAAAGGCCCTAGGATGTTAAATATAGTCCTTATACCTAAGGCCCTCCTAACAGGCATGATCCTCTTCAGAGCTGGATGATACCTTGGAGCAAAGAGAAATACAAAGTTCTTCTCCTCAATCATCCTCTCTGCCTCTTCAACTGGGATGTCTATCTCAATCCCCAGGGCCCTTAGTACATCTGCAGAGCCACTTTTAGAGGTAACAGATACATTCCCATGTTTTGCAACCTTTGTAAAGGTGGAGAGTATTATAGATACAGCTGTACTTACATTTATCGTGGAGGATCTATCCCCTCCAGTTCCACAGGTATCCAATAGACCTCTGCCAAGATCTACCTTGATAGCCCTATCCCTCATAGCCCTTGCAAAACCTCCAATCTCCTGGGCGGTGACACCCTTAGTCTGAAGTGCAGTAAGGTACGCCCCTATTCTTATATCACTCTCCTCAAGGAGCCTATTAAAGAGGTTGTAGGCCTCCTCAAAGGTGAGGTCATGTCCCTCTACAATTTTACTTAGCATAACTTAGCCTCCACAAAACTTTTAACAAAGTTTAAAGTATCCCTAGATCTCATAAAACCTGTACCTATAAGGGCTGCATCTGTATATCGTAGAGCTATCTTTAGATCCTCTAAGTTGGAGATACCACTTTCACTTACAGAGATAATATCCTTTGGAAGATAGTTGGACAACTTCGCTGTAAGAGATACGTTCCCATCGTCAAGTTCTAATTTAGAGATATCCCTGTTGTTTATCCCTATCATCGTAGTGTTAGTCTCCCTGGCTATCTCTATCTCCTCCTTACTGTGCACCTCAACTAAGGTATCTAACCCATGCTCCAAGGCGTAGTCAACAAATTCCCCAGTTTCCTCCTTTAGGAGTCTACCTATGAGGAGGATTGCACCTCCCCCTACCTCTGCAGTTCTCTCTATCTCCTCCTTTGAGGTTATGAAGTCCTTCCTCAATACAGGGAGTTCTGTAGATGCACATATCTTTTTAAAGGTGTTGAAATCTCCCTTGAAATATCTTCTATCTGTAATGTAAGATATACCTGCAACTCCTGCCTCCTCGTATATCCTAAGGATATCTATCTCCCTCCTACCTCTTAATAAATCACCGTGCTTAGGGGAGAAAACTTTTATCTCAGCAATAATAGGGTTTTTATTCTCTCTCTTTTTATCTAATATAGACCTTACCATCCTGTACATAGGATCACCAGAGGTTAAAATTATAAAAAAGTTAGAGGTATTCACAGACCTCCTTGGCCCAGTAAGTTATAATAAAATCTGCCCCAGCCCTTTTTATACAGAGAAGTGTCTCCATTATAGCATCTGTTCTATTTATCCACCCTCTCTCGGCGGCAGCCTCTATCATGGCGTACTCTCCACTTACACAGTAGCTTCCAATAGGTACATTGAAGTTATCCCTGGCTAACCTTAAAATATCTAGATAGGGCAATCCAGGTTTTATCAGTATCATATCTGCCCCCTCTTCAATATCCAACTCTATCTCCCTTAGAGCCTCCCTCCAATTTCCAGGATCCATCTGATATGTCTTTCTGTCCTTCAATCCATATCTAGGGGCACTCTCCGCTGCATCCCTAAAGGGCCCATAGAAGGCTGAGGCGTACTTTGCAGCGTAACTCATAATACATACGTCCTGATAGTTGTGCTCCTCCAAGGTCTCCCTTATAACTCTAATTCTCCCGTCCATCATATCAGAGGGTGCAACAACATCTACTCCACTTTCTGCATATGATAGGGCTATCTTAGCTAGGATCTTAAGGGTCTCATCGTTTAGGACCTTGTTGTCCCTGAGGATACCACAGTGACCATGGGTGGTATACTCACATAGACATGTATCTGCTATAAGGAGGATCTCATCTCCTAACTCCTCCTTTATCCCCCTTATAGCCCTCTGAATTACCCCGTCTTTACTATAGGCAGAAGATCCATACTCGTCCTTCTTCTTAGGGATTCCAAAGAGTATAACTCCAGGAATACCTAAGTCTGCTATCTCCTTACATTCCTCAATGGCAGCTTCCACACTAAACCTGTACTGATTAGGCATAGAGGCTATCTCCCTCTTCCCCCTCTCTATCCTCTCCTCTATGAAAAGGGGCATTATAAGGTCTTTTTTAGTTAAGTTAGTTTCCCTAACTAACTCCCTTATTCTCTCACTTTTTCTAAGTCGCCTAGGCCTGATCAACATAGGATATCCCTGTTAACTCTTTTACTCCAAGATCAGGGAGGCGTATCCTACAACAGAGGAGTAGTCCTTTGTAATGTCACCAGAGGTGGAGTAGGCCAGTAATCTTGCATCCCTTGCTCCAAGTTCCTTCATAGCCCTTATCATAGCCATAGTAGGTCCATAACCACACATAGTAATGTTGTTGTTTATTACAGTGGTGTATAGCTCCTTTTCATCCATGTCCAGTATAGCCTTTATTGCCAGGGCGTCCTTCTTTACTGCTATATCCTGGGGCTCGTAGTGGGTGAAATCTGTAGACGCCACTACCACTACCTTCTTATCTAGATCTTTAGCCACATCTGCTATAGCATGTCCAACCTCTATGGCAGTTTCATAGTCCTGCATCATCATACATATTGGTACTAGTTTAAAATCCACTGGGTGCAACATACTTAGGTGCTGGAGAAATGGAAGTTGAACCTCTATAGAGTGCTCCTTTAGATGGGCAGTTTCGTCTAGATCTATAATGTCACACTCCCTCCACAACATATCTACAAACTCCTCATCTGTCTTCATATCTCCCAGGGGTGTCCTCCATATACCATTCATAGTGGCAACACCTGAACCTAACCCTGTATGATTAGGTCCTAGGATCACCGCTGTGATCTCTCCGTCTACCCTGGAGGACAGTGCCTTGTAGGAGTGAGCTGCAACAGGTCCTGAGTACATATACCCTGCATGGGGACATACTAGCCCTACAGGCCTCCTGAAGATCCCCCCTGTTGGAAGGGAACCTGGACCTAACTCATGGAGATAGCAGTACTCTATCATCTCTATTAACTCCTGGGGATCTGCAGGATAGAACATACCTGCAACTGCAGGATATCTTATTATCATTATTCTCACCTATCGTTAATTTTATATTAAGATAATTTTTACTTTACTTAAATATTATACTCTAAGGGATTACCATGAAAACTATCAGGGAGATCAACGAGAAGATAAAAAAAGGGGATGCAGTAGTAGTGACAGCAGAGGAGATGATAGAAGTTGTAGAAGAGATGGGACCTAAAGGTGCAGCAAAGGAGGTAGACGTTGTTACAACTGGTACCTTCGGCGCCATGTGTTCCAGTGGAGTATTTTTAAACTTCGGTCATGCAGATCCTCCAATAAAGATGATGAGAACATATCTAAATGGGGTGGAGGCCTACTCTGGATTGGCAGCAGTTGACGCCTATCTAGGTGCTGCACAGCCAAACTCTGACGACGACATAGATATTAACTACGGAGGAGCCCACGTTATAGAGGACCTTGTAGCAGGAAAGGAGATAAGGCTCGTTGCAGAGGGGTATACAACTGACTGTTATCCAAGGAAGAGGGTATCCACTACTATCACCTTAGAGGATCTAAATCAGGCTATAATGGTAAATCCAAGGAACTGCTATCAAACTTACCCTGCAGCTACAAACAGTAGGGAGGAGAAGATATACACCTATATGGGTACCTTACTCCCTGAGTACTCCAATATAAACTACTCAGGGGCAGGGCAGTTAAACCCCCTCCAAAACGACTACAACAGGGAGAGGAAAACCTACAACACCATAGGTATAGGTACTAGGATATTCCTAGGAGGAGGTGTTGGATATATTATAGGGGAGGGTACCCAACACAACCCAGAGAAGGCCTTTGGAACTTTAATGGTTAAAGGAGATTTAAAGACTATGAACACTAAATTTTTAAGGGCAGGTACTATGCCCAATTACGGATGTACCCTTTACGTAGGTATTGGAGTCCCTATCCCAGTGTTGAATGAGGAGATTGCAAAGGCCTGTGCTGTAAGGGATGAGGATATTCAAGTACCTGTCCTAGACTTTGGAGTACCTAGAAGGGATAGACCTGTAGTGGCATGGACAAACTACAGGGATCTTAGAAAGGGAGAAATTAATATTGAGATATACGACAGTGAGTTAAAGAGACAGATAGAGAAAACTGTTAAGACAGCCTCTGTCTCCAGTTATAAGAAAGCTAGGGAGGTTGCAGAGGAACTTAAGAAATGGATACTCAGTGGGAAGTTTACCCTCTCAGAACCAGTGGCTCCCCTGGGAAGGGGTTCATGTAAACCTATGAAGGCAGAGGCCAAGTTAGTAAGGGATATTCTCAGTAGACCACCTATTGTAGCTAGACCAAACATATCCATAGAGGAGGCTGCCAGGATATTAACTGAGAAGAACATAAACCATCTACCTATTGTAGATAGGGAGGGGAGATTACTGGGAATAGTAACCTCCTGGGATATAGCAAGGGCTGTAGCCCAGAACATTAACTCCATATGTGAGATAATGACAAGGCGTGTTATCAGTTCCACCTTAGATGAACCTATAGATGTAGTTGCAAGGAAGATGAGTAGATACGACATATCAGGGGTGCCAGTGGTGGACAGTGGTGGAAAGGTTGTAGGGATGATAACTGCTGAGGACCTCTCCAAGTTACTAGGTTATAGGAAGTTTTAAACACTGGTGGAAGCTATGAAGAAGAGAATATACTACTGGGTACATGAGGAGTACAGGGATAAACCTGTAATATCCAAGGTAATCCTGGAGACCAAGGTTATGATAAATATCCTTATGGCAAAGATGAAACCCCAGGAGAGCTTCTTAATCCTGGAGTTAAGTGGAGAGGAGAGGCAGATCCAGGAGGCCCTGAATCTGTTAAAAAAGTACGGCGAGTACGAGGATATTCCTAAGATAATAGAGAAGAATAAGGAGAGATGTATTGACTGTGGGGCATGTGTAGTCCACTGTCCAGTTAACGCCATATCCCAAGACAGAGACTTTACTATAGTATTTAATGAGGAGGAGTGTATAGGGTGTAAAAACTGTGTAAAGATATGCCCCCTTAAAGCTATAGAGGTGAGGGAGGTCTATTAATTAAAAAGTAGTGGAGGTGTAAACATACTAGAGCTAGTTGAATCTGTCAAACAGATGACAGACAGGGACTGGAAAATTCTTAGAACAATTGAACTGTCCATGAGAAACCATGAGTGGGTACCTGTTGACGAGATAGTTAGGAGATCCAAGTTAGACAGTAACGAGGTACTATACAGGTTAAAGGTACTTAACAAACATAAGTTTGTAAACAGAAGCACCTACGGCTACAGGTTATCCCATAAGGGATACGACGGATTAGCCCTTAACACCTTTATAAAGAGGGGCCTTATAAAGGCCATAGGTAACAAGTTAGGTGTGGGAAAGGAAGGAGATGTATACACAGTACTTCTAAACAACAACAGGGAGGCTGTTTTAAAGTTTCACAAGTTAGGAAGAACATGTTTTACAAGGGGAAAGCGATATAGACCGTACCTGGCAGATAAGAGGCATATAAGCTGGCTCTACGCCTCAAGATTAACGGCAGAAAGGGAATTCCAGGTGTTAAATGATCTATACCCCCTTGTAAAGGTCCCTGAACCTATAGATCAAAACAGGCACAGTATTATCATGGGTAAGTGGGAGGGTATAGAGCTAAAGAGAGTAGATCTAAATAAACTAGGTATAGATCCTAAGGGGCTCTTCTGGGACGTTATAGATGAGGTAAAAAAGATGTACAACCTTGGATACATCCATGGGGACCTTAGTGAGTTTAACATACTGATAAACCAGGAGGGGGACTTTCTCATAATAGACTTTCCCCAGGCTATAAAGTTAGGGGAGAACAAGGTAGTGTTAGATGTCCTCCCTGGAGAGTTCAAGATGGACGTTGAGTACTATCTAAAGAGGGACATAGAGAACATCCTTAGATACTTCAGGAGGTACAATATAAGGGAGAGTGTAGATGAGATATACAACTACGTTGTTAAGGGCTAACTATGAAGAAGAAATATCTGGAGATAGTACTGGATAACTTAAATCCCCATCCAAGACCAAAACCTCATCTGGAGCAGTACACCATAGGGGGAAAACTTGCCAGTGAATTGCTGTTCTCTGCATGGGAAGATATAAGGGATAACCTTGTAGTAGATCTAGGTTGCGGTACTGGAAGATTGTCCATAGGGGCAAAACTCCTGGGAGCAGGAAAGGTCTTAGGTATAGACATAGATAGAGAGACTTTAGAGTGTGCAAGAGAAAACCTGAGAAAGCTAGAGAGAATACCTGTATTGAAGAACTTAGGTGTAGATCTAGAGGAGATCCTCAAGAACGTATTCTTTGTAGAGATGGACGTTAAAGACATAGACAGGGGTTACATAGGGAGATACCTGGAAGAGGGAATGAAGGTTGTAGTGATACAGAATCCCCCCTTTGGCGCCCAGAGGAAACATGCAGATAGGATATTCCTAGAGAAGGCCCTGGAGATAGGGGACGTTGTATACACTATCCACAACTCCGCAACTAGGGACTTTGTAATAAATTACGTGAAGGAGAAGGGGAGGAATATCACCTACATCTTTGAAACTAAATTTAGAATACCTAGAATATACAGTTTTCACACTAAGAGATACGTAGACATCCCTGTGGACATCTACAGAATAGAGTAAAAAGTGTGTATAAAATGATCACTATAAAAAGATCTATGGAGAACATCCTCTCCCAGATATCTAAAAACCTCTCCCTAAGTAAACAGGAGGTATACAAGATTCTAGAAGGGGTAAAGATCTCTAAAAAGTATATCTACGTAGTGCCAAAAAAATGTATAAGATGTGCCCTCTGCTACGACCAGTGCCCAGTGGACGCCATTGAAAAACCCTCTATAAAAAACCCTGCTGAGATCATAACTGACAGATGTGTAAAGTGCGAGATATGTGCCAGAACTTGCCCTGTAAATGCCATAGATATCCTAGAGTGTACTGGATATATAAAAGATAGAGGGATAATATACTCCTTAAGAGAGGTAGAGGTGGAGCACAGGACTATAAGGTTAAAGAGTTATCATGTGGACTTAAACAGATGTGTAAAGTGTGGTATCTGTAGTAAATTTTGCCCAACTGGAGCTATACACGTGGAGAGGAAAAAGAGCTTCAAGGTGGATTTGAACCGTTGTATCGGATGTAGAGCCTGTGAGAGGTTATGTCCAAGGAATGCCATATCTGTTGAAAACGAGATGGGAGAGATACCCTTCCATAAGGAGATCAAGGTGGACAACAGTAAGTGTGTAAAGTGCCTAGTGTGTATATCTGCATGTCCCATAGGGGCAATAAGGGAGGTGGAGGAGGGTATAGAGATAGACACTAAGTCCTGTATATTCTGTGGGAGATGTGAAAGGGTATGCCCAGTTCACGCAATAGAAATCACAAGTATAGAAGGTGTTAAGTAGATGAAGGTAAAGGAGTTAATGGATACTAACTTCCTAAAGTTGTATAAGGACTACTCTGTTAAAGAGGCTATTCAACTTATGCACAGGAAAAAGAGATTCAGCGCACCAGTTCTAGAGGAAGATGACCGGTTGTTAGGATTAGTACTTTCAGTGGATCTTGCAGTGGTGGAGGATAGATCTATCCCTGTCTCCCAGGTTATGTACCCCTACGATCAGGTGATAACAGTTAGGGAAAACGACCCTGCAAGGGAGGCTGTTATGAAGTTTGTAAAATACAAGGTTGTAAGTATCCCTGTGTTAAACGAAGAGGACAAGGTAGTGGGAGTTGTAAGGTGTTGCGACGTAATAAAAACCTTGGCAAAGTTATACGACATCCCTGTATATAAACTCTTCAAGATCTTAGAGAGGGAGTTAAAGGGAATAACCTGGGAGGAGCTTATGGAGGCTGCAGCTGTAGTAACTAAAAATACCACTGGAGAGGATATAACCCCTGAGGAGTACGAGAAGAGAATAAGAAATACAACCTTCGGTCAGGCCCTCTGGGCATGTGGAGGTTTAGAGAAGTTCTTTGCAGGCCTTATTAAAATAGGGGAGGTTGTCATTGCCAGAAGAGTTGCAAAGTTTGGAAGGCGATAATAAAACTTAAAGCCTGTTCTCGATATGATCTATAAAGTCTTCCTTGTAGGGGATATAGGCGCCACAGGCGAATTTGTGCCCCCCTCCAATACCTCCCACCTTCCTAGAGGCATAACTTATAACATCCCCAAGATTTATATCCTGGGCGAAGGTCAGGAGTTTTGGACACCGTGCAGATACCTTGTATCCCTTATCCCTCTCCTTTATAGCAAATATAGGTTTCCTCCAATCTACATCCTCTATAGAGTAACTCATCCCTGCCACAATTCCCACTATCCCCTCCTCTATCTTATCCCTCTCTATCTCGAAGTACTGGAACTTGTCCCTCTGTATAATCTCCACCTCTTCCCTGATATACTTTAGAGCCTTGAATAAGTTCCTCTTATGTTTATTGAGCATATAGAGCATCCTATTATAGTACTTACCTCTATTCCCCTTTAACACCTCCAGGGGAGTTTTATAGTCCCCATACCTGGAACAGGCGTTTATACATGTGGAGAACTCCTCTAGATTCCTCAGGGGAGTCATCACCGTCTCCCCCCTGAACTCGTAACTCATCCCAAAGATAACCTTAGGAAGATACTTTACCCAGGAGAGGGGGACGTATTTGTTACACCTACTTAGAAACTCACTTCCAATAACTCTCTTCTCCCCATGGGATAAACTACAGATAGGTTCCCTAGGATCTATCTCTAAGTTGTACTTCTCATTTATCCTCTTGATGAAGTTTACTATTCTAGAGTCGTTGTTCATAAGATCTGTTCTAACATCTGTAAAGTACCTCATAGATACAAACATAGGTCTAGTGTGTTTGCCGTAGAACTGAAGATCTGGAAACTCTAGAACATCCCCTCTAACCTTGGCGTCCTCCAGTATCTCCCTGTTCATCCCTATAAAACTCCCCCCTAAGTTTTGAATATCCCCTACAGCCCCTAATACAGCGTACCTTGCCAGATCTGTATAGCTAGGATTACAGGACTTGGCAAATTTATAGGCCACACCAGCTCCACAGATCTCCCTTCCCCCGTCTAAGTTGTCACTCCAGGGATTCACATGGATCAGATTATCAGGGATCTTAGACTGGGCAGGAATATGATGATCTAGCACTATTACACTGTGATCCCTAACGCCCCAGAGGTTATACTCCTCCATCTTCTTTCCAATAAGGCTGATCTGCCCACTACCTAGATCTGCAAAGATTATCAGGTTGTAGTCCTTAAAGGGAATATCCTCTAAAGTCTCCATGTTAAGTTGTTTCAGAAATTTAAAATCCCCCTCTATCTCCAACCTGTTAAAGAGCTCCTCTAGAATAACCCTGGAGGTGATACCGTCTGTGTCCACATGGGTACATACAAGTATATTTTCCTCCCTCTTTTCCATCAGTGTTTTAGTGGCCTGTCTCAGTTGAAGTTCCATCACATCTCCCATACTTTAACACCTTCTAAATCAATTAAAAAATAAAATCTCTTTTATTATAATATAAAAAGTATAGAGTATTAAAGGTGATAGTTTGAGGGATAACATCTTAAGAAGGGGACGTTTCTCCAAGACCCCTGAGGAAAAGGTAATGAAGTACACTACAAGTTTAGATTACGATAAGGAGATATTTGAAAGTGACATCCTATGTAGTATCGCCCACACAAAGATGTTGATAGAGAGGGGAATCATCCCAGAGGAGGAGGGGAAAAAGATAATTGAGGAACTTAAAAAGATACTAGAGGAAGGTATAGAAGCCTTAGATCTAGACCCCTCCCTGGAGGACATCCACATGGTAATCGAGAGGGAGCTTATAGGACGACTTGGGGAGGACGTTGCTGGAAAGATGCATACAGGTAGAAGTAGAAACGATCAAGTTGCAACAGATATTAGGATAGCCCTTAGGGAGAAGGTGCTCCTTATCCTTAAAAAACTGATAGACCTGGAGAAAACATTACTCTCCCTTGCAGAGTATCACAGGGAAACCCTCTTCGTAGGATACACCCATCTACAGCATGCCCAACCTACAACCTATGGACATCACCTCCTAAGTTACGTCTCCATGCTTGAGAGGGATATTCAACGACTACTAGAGGGATATAAGAGAATAAACATCTCCCCTCTAGGATGTGGAGCTATGGCTACAACAGGTTTCAACATCGACAGAGAGAGAACTATGGAGTTGTTAGGGTTTGAGGGTCTCATTGAGAACTCTATGGATGGAGTCTCCACAAGGGATTTTATCCTGGAAACTATGGCAGCCCTCTCTATCCTAGGGACAAACCTCTCCAAGATATGTGAGGAGTTAATACTCTTCTCCACCTACGAGTTTAGAGTTGTAGAGTTATCAGACGTCTATACCTCCACCTCCTCTATTATGCCCCAGAAGAAGAACCCAGATGTTGCAGAGATCGCCAGGGCAAAACTCTCCACCTTAAATGGAAATCTTATAACTGTACTCACTATATTAAAGGCCCTTCCAAATACCTACAACAGGGATCTACAGGAGGTAACTCCCTATCTCTGGCAGAGTGTGTATACTGTCTTAGATACCTTGGATATGATAGAGGGGATGATAAAGACCTTGAAAATAAACATGGAGAGAATGAGGGAGCTAGTAGGAAGTAACTACTCTACAGCAACAGAGTTGGCAGATACCCTTGTAAGGGAGTGTAACATATCCTTTAGAAGTGCCCATGGGATAGTTGGAGAGGCTGTTAGAAGAGCTATAGAGGAGGGGAAGGACCTAGCTGATGTAATAGAGGAGATACTTGAAAGGTACAACTTAAAGTTGGAGAGGGAGAAGATAGAGAGGGCTCTAGATCCTATGGAGAACGTTAAAGTGAGGAAAGTTATAGGAGGTCCAGCTCCTGAGGAGGTTAGGAGGGCAATAAGATCCTTCTACACTAGAGTGGAGGATTACGAGAAAGACGTGGAGAATAAGTTGAAGAAAATTAAAGATGTTAAAAAAAGATTGTTAGAATAGTTATTGAGATGTGATCTCTCTGTAGGAGTCTACTATTCCATTGATAATATATTGGTCAGATATCCTATAGGCGTCCTTGGAACAGAGGTCTATCCTAAAGGTCTTACTAGCCCCTGGCATTCCCACTGCAGGGATAGTTATTATACCGTACTTCTCCAGGAGTTTTAATGCAAGATTTACAGACTCCTCCTCTGAGAGGGATACAAGGGCAAATCCAGTAGGTGTTCTCTCAGTTTCAATACCTAGTAGATGTATAGGTGTTAGATCTATCTTCCTAGCTCTTTCAAATGCCTCCCTCAACCTCTCCATCTTGAAATCCTCCAGTGCATTTACCATAGCTGCTAAAATAGCTCCCTGGGCCTCCAACCCGTACTTTAAACCTTCCTCGTATATGTTATCTATTAGCTCTCTATCCCCTGCTAACAGTCCAGCCCTTGGACCTTCCATCAGCTTATCTGTACTTGTAACTACTAAGTTAGCATTTAACTTTAAAGCTGGAGGTTGATTGTAGAGTAATCTTAACCTTGCCCCTGAGGCGTCATCTACAAAGGATATGCTCTTCCTCTCTCTACATGTATTAAGGATTTCCCTGAGGTGTTTTAGATCTATGATCTTATGATCCATTGTAGCCCCAGTTACTACAGTTAAGGTATTCCTATCTATTCTCTCTATTATGTGGTTGATATTGTCACTTTCAAAGTAGGGGATGTCTAACAGTTTACAACTCCTTGGGATAGAGGGGTGAGAGGGTCTCTCAGGTAGATAGTGTATAACCTCTTCTATCTCTTTAGACAGTGCCATTAAGGTGGAGAGTATTGCAGAGGATGTTCTGTTAAAACCTACTGCCCTGTGGATGTTAGGATCACCCCCTAGGTGTTTAAGTCCCACTTTATCTAATCTCTCTGAGAATACAGCAGGTCCTATATAGGTATCTAGAATATCCCTGTCATCTCTCTTTAACTTAAACCCTCCACTCATTCCTGTTAAATCGTATAGATACTTCCTACCTTTTTTCTTTAGGATATTTAGTATTATCTCTCTAGCTCTTCTTATTCTCTCCAACTCTGAGTTTATCATTAAACTCACCACAATCTCTTTATCCTGCACCACAGGGGTCTATGTTTGATTCTATCTCCTCTACCTTCTCCCTGTCAAGGATATCCTCTATCTCCTCCTTTCCTTTCCTCTCCCTCTTCTCCCTGTACTGGATAACCTCTAACTTATCAGGTCTGTACATAAGGTCGTTGTCTAGAAGTACCCAAATCCTCCCCTCTCTCTCTAGAATATCCCTTACAATACCTGTAGTCCCTGTGTTGATATACCTTACATAGGAGCCTATAGATATCTCCCTACCTCTTACGTCTAGTACTGGAGTCATGTTCTCACCTTGATTTTTTTATATATAGGGTCAGATATCTATATATACCTATTGAATTATTCCTAGGCTAAGAACTATACAGCAGGTCAAACGTTACAATTTTATGCAACGGAGTGATAGCCTAAGG
>DQUI01000046.1 GCA_015662355.1 Methanothermococcus okinawensis | reverse complement strand
ATGTGGGAAAAGGTGGAAGAATCAGGGGTTAAGGTTACTAACAACGACATAGAGGCAGCTAAACATGGAGAGTTACATATACTCTATACCCCTACTCAAAGTACCTTAGAGATTGCAAAAAAAATCATAGATCACCTACCTAAGGATGCAGTGCTCTTAACTACCTGTACCATATGTCCAGTTGTAGTATACTCCCACGTACTATCTAAACTTAGGGACAGAAAAGATATCGGTTTCTCCTCTATGCATCCTACTATAGTTCCTGGTACTCCTCAACATGATCACTATATCATAGGGGGTAGGGCACTAGACGGAAAGATGTACCTCACTGAAGAACAGTTGAATAAATGTATTCAGCTAGCTGAGAGTGTTAACAAGAAGCCCTATATTGTACCTATGGGTATGATATGTCCCCTTGGGAATATGGGGTCTGCCGCAGTAATGGCTATGACATTGGCAGCTATCTTAGAGTATCATCATGTTGGTACTAAAGTTATAGGATACCCTGAGGAAACTGTTGAAAGAGAGATCATCATGGCCCTTCAGGTAATGGCAGCTATTATAAGAACCTCAGGTATTTACGGTCTCCTAAAGGCTATTAACATGGAACTTCTTATTAAGAACGCCTCTATCGTACACTTAACAGAGGATCAGGAGATATTAGAAACTACACTGAAGAAGTTGAAGAATATAGATCCAGAAATCTGGGAGAAGGTTAAAAAAGCTAAAGTATATCCTACAAAACTTGTAGATTCCCAGGCTATTGTGGAAGAACTTAAGACCTTGATTGGGGGAAGGGCAGCAGAGGGTGCCATAGAGAGAAGTAGAAAGAAACTCTTTATGAAGTGGTAAATATTTTATAAATTAAAAAATAAATAAATCACTCTTTTCTCCTCCTATATCCTGTTTCAAAGTTCTTATCGTAAAGTTTTGAGTATTCGTAATCCTTTGGATCTAGTACATCTCCCACTATTATCAGCGCAGTTTTTCTTATGTTAGCCTCCTTAACCTTGGGGCCTATGTCCTCTAATGTCCCCCTGATTATCTTCTCGTCCTTCCAGGAGGCCTTATAGACTACTGCAACTGGGGTGTCTCTTCTATACCCTCCCTCTATCAACTGGGATACAACCTTATCTATCATTCCTACCCCGAGAAATATTGCCATGGTAGATCTATGTTTAGCTAACTCCTTTAAACTCTCTCCCTTAGGTTTTAATGTCCTCCCCTCAGGTCTTGTAATTATAACAGTCTGGGAGATTTTTGGAAGGGTCAACTCCACCTTTAGAGAACTTGCCGCTGCAGAGAGGGAGGTCACCCCAGGTATTATCTCTATATCTATGTTATACCTCTTTAACTCATCTATCTGCTCCTTTATTGCCCCATAGATAGAGGGGTCTCCACTGTGCAATCTCACCACTTTTAAACCTTTTTCTACCCCCTCTACCATTATTTTAACTATCTCCTCTAGATCCATTGTTGCACTGTTGTAGATCTTGGCATTCTTCCTGTTGTATTTTAAAATCTCTTTATTTATAAGAGAGCCTGCATATACAATAACATCTGCCTCTTCTATAGCTTTTTTTCCCTTTAACGTTATCAACTCAGGATCTCCAGGTCCTGCACCTACTATTACTACTTTATCTGACATACTATCCCAATTAAGGTGTATATCTTATCCTCTTTAACCACTTTAAGTCGTTTCTATGTAACTCCCTAATATCCTTCAAACCTAACTTGAGCATCGCCAACCTACTCAACCCAATACCCCAGGCTAACACAGGTTTATCTATCCCTAGAGGTTCAAGAACCTCAGGTCTAAATATACCTGCTCCTAGTATCTCAAGCCAACCTTTACCCTCTAGATAGACTTCAGCCTCTAAGGATGGTTCTGTAAATGGGAAGTATGCAGGTCTCACCCTAACTTTCTCAAAACCTAACCTCTTTAAAAACTCCACCAATATCCCAATAAGGTTGTTAAAGTTAACGTCCTTATCCATAACTATACCGTCACACTGGTAGAACTCAGGTAGATGTTTGTAGTCTATAGCCTCGTTTCTAAATACCCTGTCTATACAGAATACCTTGTGAGGTTTCTCCCTCTCCTCCTGGGACAGAGATGCCAAGTATCTAATAGATGACACTGTAGTATGGGTTCTTAAAATAGTCCTTCTAGATATCTCCTCCTGAAACTTGTAGTTCCACCCCTTGGATATCTTTCTCCCCTCTACACTACCTCTCTCATGGATCTCTTTAACCTTCCTTAGAAGTTCCTCAGGTATCTCCCCTATTCTTGGATACTTTAAAAAGAAGGTATCCTGCATATCTCGAGCAGGGTGATCCTGAGGTTCAAAGAGTACGTCAAAGTTCCAGAACTCAGTCTCCACTATAGGACTCTTAACCTCCTTGAATCCCATACCTATCAGTATCTCCCTAACCTGGGATATTACCCTTGTTAGAGGGTGATACTTTGCAGGATATACCTCCTCTGTTGGGACGTCTACATCGTATGGCCTGATATAGCACTCCTTCCATCTGTTGGTGATGATATCCTCCCTAGTTAGTTGGGAGATCTCCTCCTTTATCTCTATAGGTTTTTTAATATACTCCTTCCCCTTCTCAGTTAGTTTAACAGATCTCTCTGTTACCTCCTCTATTTCAATGAACCCTCTCTTTTTAAGTATCTCTAAAGTATTGGAGGGATATTTTTCCATATCTCCCTCTACTTTAATACTTCTAAGTATCTCTTCCTCCTCATCTCTGTAATCTAAATTTTTAAAGTGTAATATCCCCTTTTCAATTTTAGCAATACCCTTTCTTTTTAAGTGTCCCAGTGCAGGGGTTATCTCAGATTTGTCCAGGATAGTCCCTATCTCTTTTATAGGGATAGATTTCATCCCCCTCTCCTTCAGATAATTTACTATTTTCCTCTCAGGGAGGCCCTCTCTTAGAACTTTTTCTCCCCTTTCACTTAGTTTAGCGTATTTCCTCTTCTTCTCTACAATATCTACTAACCCCTTACCTGATAGCCATAGGGCACTTCTCATAACCTTTGTCTCAGATTTCATAAGTTCGTTCCTGGACAACTCCTCTACAGTTATTTCCTCCCTCCCAGTGTCTTGGAATATCTTCAGGAGTTTTTTCTCCTCTGTGTGCAACTCCATGATATCACTTTATTTGATATTTTTTAATTTAAACCCCTTTCCTCTCTTTAGTTTCGATGGAGAGGTCCTCCTCCTTGTAACCAAAAAGAGATATAATTCTCTTAGAGAGTCTAACTACACCATCTGCACTGAAATGGGTTTCCATATAGATATCTGTGTTTTCTATCCTGTAGGGAACTTTTAAATCTTTGGAGTTCGTTGTAAAATAGGGCCTCTTTCGCCCTTTTAACTTAAAAATTTTTTCCTCAAACTCTTCTCTATGTAGGGAGTACATTATCTCCGCGATCTTTATTAACATACCTCTCCATGTATGGACTGGATATTTAACACCTTTAAAGGTAAACCCTACTATAGGTTTCCCCACGTAGTTCTCTGGAGATATCTTCGAGTTCTGATTTACACTGGACTCTGTAAATACTATCTGGCTTACCTTTTTTATCTTCTCTAAAAATCCCCTTACAGTTTCGTTGTCAGGTTTATAACCACATAGTTTCTCCGTTGCACTGGCCAATATCTCAACTAGGTGGCCGTCAGGTTCTGTTACTATCTTATCCCAGGCCTTAGGAAGGGTCTTCTTTATTAGATACTGTTTCTGAATACTTTTATAGCGTTTTTCACCGTTTTCCACAGCCATATCTGAAGTTACATTTTCCTTAGATAGGAACTCCTCAAATTTATCTACAACATCCTTACTATCCTGCTCGTATATCTCAATTGTATAGAACTTTCTCTGCTCCCAACTCCCCTCCCGTAGTGGTAGATAGAACCACCAACTTATACCGTTTGTCAACACTGCAAGCTTTACACCCTCTTGAAAGGAGTACTTTAAAAGTTGCTCCTGGTGCCTCTCCAAGTTTTCATTTACCTTCTTAACCTCGATGAACACCTTGGTCCTACCGTTACATTTCAAGGCGTAATCTACCTTCCCACCACCTACAGAGTACTCTGGATAAACCTCATCGATGTCAAAGGGGTTCCATCCCAGGGCCTTTAAAATCCTTAGAACTACAGCCTGTTTAGTGGCAGCCTCGTCAAAGGATTGAAGGCGCTTATCCCTCTTAAAATCCTCTATAAGTTGAAATAACTCCCTGTTCATAGTATCACCTTACAGGAAGGGACTGATCCTTTTGGACCTCATCACCCCCTTCAACTTTTACCCTGTCCTCCTTCTTTAAAAACCTCCTGTAGAGGCATCCTGGATAGTTGGAGCATCCTAGGAACTCTCCCTTTTTAGTTTTAATTAATCTAAGTTTTCCCCCACACCATGGACATATGTCCTCCCTCATCTGTTTCCTTATCTCGTCTACCAGGGAGAACCCACTTTTACACAACTTGTATTTGTTGTATCTCACCACCCCACTTCTAGTATCTACATAGACTATATAGTTTCTGAAGAGTTCTACACTTTCCAGGTCTACAACAACCTCCTTTTCTGTTACCTTGAGCCCCCTGGTGATCTCCATTCCAGTTTTTAAAGGAAGTAGCCAGTAACCCTCCCCAGAGTAGTTGAGAAGTCCAGCTTTATACTTTAGCCTCCCTATTAGCCAGTTGTAGTCCCTGTTTACAATATATCTAATACTCTCCTCTACACTGTCCAATACGTTCCTCTCCCTCATCTTCTCTAAAACCTCTACTGTGTGAGGATCTCCACTTCTGTACTCCTGTAGTAGTAGTTCCTGGGCAACGTTTACAAATTTATCCTTATCTATCTTAATACACAGGAGGAGGCCGTGGAACCCATTGGCAACTATATACTTCTCCTTCTCCAGGATGTCCTCCCTGTCAAATGTGAAATACATCCTTACATTGATGAACTTATTGCCGTTCTCAGAGATTCCCTTATTTACTACGTACTCCTCCCTGTAGTTAGTTGTAACCCCGTAGTAGAATATAGGATTCTTTCCGTTTTTTACTCCAATTATAGATATAAGGCCCTCAGGTACTCTCCAGTTCTGATTCCAGGTTTTGCTACTTAGCTCTGTTACGTTGAAGTGTATGTTCCTTGTAAGTAGTTGGAACAACTCCTCCATCTCTCATCCCCTTCCATTATTTTTTAATTTAGATTAAAAATACTATAGAAAAGGTTCAGGTAATTTCTCATCTTCACACTCTACAACCATCAGATAAGGTTTGTTTCTCTTTAGATAGTACTTTATATGTGATTTAATGTCCCCTATGTCTTCAATATAGGTGTTGTCTATATTGTATCCCTCTGCTATTCTGTTGAAATCTGGATTCTTGATGCTAGAGAAACCGTTTAATCTGTTGTTCTTCATTACTATCAGGAGTATCTTTAAGTTGTTCTCCTCTAAGGTGGAAAGTTCCTGGAGGTTCATCTGGAAACCTCCATCTCCACTTATAGAGATAACCTCCCTGGGGATGTTGTAGTCTATACATCCAAACTTCACACCTATGGAGGCTGGGAGCCCAAAGCCCATAGTGCCCATACTGTGGGAGGAGATAATACTCCTTGCTAGTTTACACACTCTAAGTAGGGATACAAAGACTGTATGATTTCCAGCGTCTGTAACAACTACTCCATCTTCAGGTATGTTTTTCAATATCTCCAATATCTTAGAGGAGTAATCCCCTAATTCCCATACTGGGATATCTCTCTCTGGAGGTTTTACCCCTGGAAGTGTTTCGTTTATCTCCTCCACTAAATACTTAATACTATCTATAGAGTTTACCCCTATATTCAGGGGTGTTATCCTCTTTAAGATATTTTCCCTTATACTCTCAGGTATGGTGTTGTAGGACAAACTTGCCCCAACAGAGATTATCCTGTCACTCTCTAGGAGGTATCTATTTGCAGTAGGGGTGCCCCTCCTCCCCACTAGTCCTAAGTTGTAGTTATAGGTCTCCTCTACAACACCCCGTGCAGGGAAGGTAGTAGCAAAGGGGATCTTTAACTTTTTCAGTATTTTGCCTATCTTAACTATATCCCTGTATTTTAAAGTTCCGTATATCCCCTGACCTATAAGTATAAGAGGTTTTTTAACAGGGGTGTCTTCAATCTCAATCTTTTCCTCTAAGGTGTCCCCTTCTACAACCTCTTCACCCTCCTCTAGTTCAACCTCCATATTAACTACGTCCCTAGGTAAACTGAGGGATACAGGTTTTTTACTCCTTAGACACTGGTTAAATGCCCTGATAAGGATTTTAGGATCTGCTCTATCTAGAAGATATCCCCTGTATATATTTAAAAAACCTGTATCTACTTCTTGGAAGTAATTTTTATTTATATACTTCCTTTCACACCTCCCTGTAAGGGCTAACGTCGAGGAGGAGTCTTTATAGGCAGTGTATATTCCAGTTGTTAAATTTGTAGCTCCAGGTCCAGCAGTTGCCAAACATACCCCTACGTAGTTGGTGATCCTGGCATACCCATCTGCCATGTGGGCTGCCCCCTGTTCATGTCTAACTAGGATATTCCTTATAGGGGAATCCTCCAGCTCCCTGTATATGTCCATTATCTGCTCTCCAGGGTAGGAGAATACAGTGTTTATCCCCTGATCCAATAGAAAGTCTACTATATAATCACTGAACTTCATATAAATCCCTTTAAATAAAACAAGACATTAATAGTTTAATGTCCAGTAGTGTAACAGTGTTCCCACTATTGTTAAACTGATTTTTATAATATTGAAAAAAGTAACTTTTTCTAGGTTGGTTATATACAATTACTACTAGTTAATTCTATTCCCTGTACTAATAAAAAAAGTAGTTATAAAAGATCTATTCAACTAACAACCTGGCAATCT
>DQUI01000086.1 GCA_015662355.1 Methanothermococcus okinawensis | reverse complement strand
TAGGGATGCCCTGTATAAAATCCTCTCAAAACTTAGGTTGGAAAATCCACTGGTTGTTGTAGGTAGGAGGACTAAAAAATATGCCCCAGACTTTGACTACGTATACTACCATGAGATAGAACTAGAGGAGGAGAATATTAAGAAGACTACAAGGGGTTACGACTCTATAATAGGGGTAGGTGGTGGGAGATCTATCGATATAGCTAAGTATATGGCGTACTGTTCAGGGATCCCCTCTATATCTATGCCTACTACAGCTTCAAATGACGGTATAGCGTCACCTGTAGTATCTCTGGAGCAGCCCTCGAGAATGGTGGAACCTCCAATAGCTGTAGTAGTAGATCTAGATATTATAAGAAGATCTCCTAGGAGACTTCTAAGTGCAGGTTTTGGAGATGTTATATCTAATATAACGGCGGTGTTAGATTGGAAACTTGCCCATAGGGAGATAGGGGAGAGTTACAGTGAAAGTTCTGCTATATTCTCAAAAACTATTGGAGAGGAGCTGATGGATTACGTATTGAAAGATATAGATCTATCCCAGTATCCAGAGAAACTTGTTAAGGCCCTTATAGGTAGTGGGATCACTATATCTATAGCAGGTTCCACTAGACCTGCCTCTGGAAGTGAACACCTCTTCTCCCACGCCTTAGACTATTTAAAGAGAAAGTATAAGTTAGATGTAGATAGTCTCCACGGGGAGCAGTGTGGAGTAGGTACACTAATCTCCTCCTATCTCCATTACAAGGAGGGAAATCTTAACTATGAGTACGTGGAAAATATTAGATCTTCCTTAAAAAGAGTTAGGGCTCCTACCACTGGAAAGGAGTTAGGTTTTGAGGAGGAGATAATTATCGAGGCACTGACAATAGCTCACAAGATAAGAAGAAGATATACTGTATTAAGAAATGGTATCTCTAGGGACAAGGCTGAAGAGATATTGAAAGAGTGTGGAGTTATATAAAATTACAACCCCTGAAGTGTCATATCCATTATCCTCTTTACAGTCTTTCCAATTACTGGTGGAAGTCCAGAGAAGTCCATACTTAAGAACCCTTTAATAATAAGGGACACTGCCTCCTCCTCAGAAAGACCCCGGGACATAAGATATATCAACTGCTCCTCTCCAATCTTTCCAACTGCTGCCTCGTGGGAGAGTTCTATATTGGATTTTCTAGCATCTAGCTCAGGGACTGCATATAGACGGGCATCATCTGATATTATCAGTCCCTTACACTCAAGATGCCCCTTTACGTCCTCCCCCTCTCCAACTAACCTCCCCCTAGCTACAACCTCTGAGTAGTCATCTGCTATAGATCTTGAAACAATATCTGCCCTACTTCTCCTTCCAGAGAGTATTACCTTGGAACCAAGGTCTATCCTTGATCTCTTTCTTCCATATACTACAGTTTGAAGTGTAGCCTTTGAGTTCTCTCCAGCACAGTATACAGTTGGATAACTCTGGATAGATCTAACAGGGGTAATTACTACGTAGTTGCTTATAAATACCCCGTTGTCCTCGATATAGACCCCAGTCCTCTGTCTTACGTGGACGTTCTCTCCCCAGTCGTGTATCATAGTATAGGTTAACTTCCCATTTCTCTTTATGTAGAACTCAGAGACTGAGATATGTAGTCCAGACTTCACATGGGGTGAGGTTGCACAACCTGTAATAATATTCAACTCTGCACCTTCTTCAACTATTACTATGTTATGGATATTCTGTGATGCATTCTCTTTACCGATAAGGAGGCAGGTCTGAAGGGGCAACGTTTCCTTGACCCCTTTAGGGACCCTTATAAAGAAGCCTCCAGTTCTCTCCAGTGCAACTCTAGCTGTATACTTATCCTTTATTTTCACCAGGTTCCAGAAGTAGTCCTCTAAGTTATACTTTTTTAACGCCTCTGAGATAGGTAAGATCTCCACCTTAGACTTTGCCCTTGTATAAACTACATCGTTGTTTATCTGGAGATAGGAGCCTGAGGTACTCTCCTCCTTAACGTCTATACCTATACCCTCTAACTTGGACTTCTCCTCCTCACTGAGATCCTCTAGAGAACTTATCTCTAATTTTCCCCCCTCTATCTTATACTCGTTAAGATCTATATCCTCCCCATGGGGTGCAGGGACATTCCTGTACTTCTCCGCAGCCCTCTTTATCCATTCTGCCTTCTCTTTTGATAGCATTTTATACACCTCTCATAACCGTACTTTATTATAGTGTTAAGTATCTCCTCTGGACTACCTGAACAGGCAATTACTCCGTTGTAGAGAATATGGGCCCTGTCTACATGTATGAACTTCAGTATATGTCCCATATGGGTGATTATTAAACCAGATTTCCTCCTATCTGCAGGTTTCCTGTCCTTCTCCAGGAGATGGTTTATAATATGTCCGATAAGTTTAACATTTTCTACGTCTACTCCACTGTCAGGCTCGTCGAACATCATAAAGTCTGGATTCTGGGCGAATATCTGTAACAGTTCAGACTTTTTAACCTCACCCCCAGAAAAACCTACATTTACCTCTCTATCTAGGAAATCCTTGAAGTTCAAAATCTCTGCCATCCTCTCTATCTCCTCCCAATCCACCTTGGCGATGATCTTTAAGAGATCCTTTAACTTTACCCCAGGTATCCCAGGGGGGTTCTGATAGGCAAGTCCTATCCCAAGTCTAGCCCTCTCGTCTATAGGCATGTCAGTTATATCCCTACCTTTGAAGTATATACTCCCCTCTACTACCTTGCACCTTGGATGTCCCATAATAGTATTTATCAGGGTGGACTTCCCTGCCCCATTGGGACCAAAGAGTACATGGGCCTCTCCCACATTTATCCTTAAATTCACATCCCTTAGTATTACCTTATCCTCCACCTTTACAGATAGGTTTTCAATGGATAGCATAGATCCACCTTGAAATCTTTTTAATGTCTTTAATTTTTAATTCTATTATAAATAAGTTAAAAATTTAAAAAAAATGATAACATGAAGATATACTTTGCCACTGGTAATCCTCACAAGTTAAAAGAGGGAGAGATGATCCTAAGAGACTTAAAAGGTGTGAAAATAGAGGGGATAAATATCCCCTACCCTGAAGTCCAGGGAACCTTAGAGGAGGTTGCAGAGTTTGGTGCAAAGTACCTCTATACTAGGATAAAAAAACCTGTATTTGTAGAGGACAGTGGATTCTTTATAGAGGTGTTAAAGGGCTTTCCAGGTAGTTACTCAAGATACGTCCAGGAGACTATAGGGAACAGGGGTATATTGAAACTTATGGAGGATTTTAAAGGGGAGGAGAGAAGGGCATACTTTAAAAGTGTAGTTGGCTACTGTGATGAAGACGGTGTAAAGTTGTTTAAAGGTGTTGTAAGGGGCAAGGTGTCCTACGAGATAAGGAGTAAAGGGTACGGTTTTGCATACGACAGTATATTTATCCCTGAGGGGGAGGATAGAACCTTTGCAGAGATGACAACAGTGGAGAAAAGTAGGATATCCCACAGAAAGAGGGCTTTAGAGGAGTTTAAGGAGTATCTAAAGAAGAGGTTATCCTCCCCCTAGTTATATCACGAAGTTCCTCAATATCCCTATCCCCTGGATCTCACACTCTACAACATCTCCCCTTCTCAACTCCCCTACCCCTGGGGGAGTGCCTGTGGATATAATATCCTGGGGATAGAGGGTCATAACCTCTGATATAAACTCTATCAACTCCTCTACAGTGAATATCATATTTCTGGTGTTAGACTTCTGTCTAATTTCTCCGTTAACCCTTAGCTGGATGTCCAAGTTTCCTGGATCTATGTCCTCTACTACCCTAGGGCCTATAGGACAGAAGGTATCAAAGGACTTGGCCCTTGTCCACTGGCCATCCCTCTTCTGAATATCTCGGGCTGTAACGTCGTTTAATATGGTGTAACCCATAACGTAATCTAGGGCATCCTCTCTTTTTACATCTTTACACTTCTTCCCTATAACAACAGCTAACTCTACCTCGTGCTCCACCCTTTTAGACTGCCTAGGAAGTACTATTTTATCCCCGTGATAGATGATAGAGGATGTAGGCTTTAGAAATATAACAGGCTCCTCCCTAACCTCCATATTAAGTTCCTCTGCATGATCCCTATAGTTCAAACCTACACACACAACCTTTGTTGGTCTTATGTTTAACATCTCTATCCCTATAGGAGGTTTATAAATATCTTGCTAGAACAAGGTGTAGGGATATAACTCTTTATAGTGTTGTCGATCTCCCTCTTTATCCCATCTAGCTCTACTCTTTCCAGGGGCACACCGAATAACTTTCTCCTCTCCACTGTTACCTCCCCCTCTATAATGTATACTCCATCCTCCCAACTAATCTCCAGGGATGCCTTAACATCTTTAACACCCTTAATACCTTTACATCTTTTAACGATCTCCTCCTCTATCTTCTTTTTTAGATGGAGTAACTCCTCCAAGGAAGGGGCATACGCCTCCTTTAATAAACTCTCAACCCAGCTCTCATCTGGTTCCTTCAAATTAAATTTTTTCAGGAGTTTCTCCCTGGAGGGGAGGTTCTCCTCATCCCCAGGAATATCCTCTGTATCAACTGTAGTGCCCTGGCTCGTATCTTTCTCCCTCTCCTCCTGTTCAATCTTCATCTCAGGGTATCTCTCTAACAAGGTCTTGACAAAGTCCTCCTTACACTGGTATATGTCGATAACAGAAACACCCTTCTCCATTAATTTTTTTATCTTTTTATATGCAATGTTACCACAGAGGATCCCATAGTTGTCCTCGTAGGCAGCCATTATCGGTTTCTTCCCTTTGTATATTACATATCCATTTCTGTTAACATTAAGAACAGAGAGATTGATATGAACAAGGTAGTATTTATCCCCCTCTAGATAACGTTCAAAATCCTTTATCTTATCTTTAGTTATTCGTTGAACATATCTAATATAGGAAGTATTTAAATAGATATCTCTACAACAAACCTTAAGTATCTCTTTATTTTCCCTTAGAACTTTATCCATCTCTTTAGTCTCTCCTCCTATCTTTATAACCTCTCTACTTATAAACAACTGTCCAACAACCTTTTCACCTTCCACGAGATATAGAACCACCTTCTTATCAGTGTCCTGAAGTATCTCGTAGGCCACCTCAGCATCTCCACAGACGCTCCACAGCTCCCCATCTGTATATATGTTACTTACGATCTCCCCATCCTTAACAGTAAATATGTGGACATCTCTCACATCCTCTTTTTCTTTGAAGAGGAAATATATACAACCTTTATATAACTCTTTTAGAACACTTCTTAAATCTATGTCAGAGATACTACTGACAACTTCCCCCATCTTTAACACCAAGGGTATAAAGAAGATTTGTTCACTTTATTTTCACATTATTTCATATTTTTGTAACTGTTATTTATATATTTTGAACTTTTATTAACAGGTATTCAGGGGATTTTTATGGGGATAAAAGTTGGTGTAGTTATCCACGGACCAGGAATAGTAGACAGTGGCTACGGGGAGAGGATCCTCCATATACTTAGAGAGTTTTCAGAGGATATAGAGATAACTGCCAAGGTTGGAGGGAATATGGGGAGAGTTGCAGTTATAGATAGGGGATTGGAGGATCTTATAGATATATCAGAGAGACTTTATCCCTCCCAGTGTCTAAGGAGATTGAGAGATCGAGATATTCTAGTTCTACTAAACTACGGCAAGTCCAGGGAGACTGGGCATACCTTTGGGAGGATAGTTGTAGAGAGGGGAGAGGTGAATAAACCTGTGATACAGATAGAGAGACCAGGGGAGAAAGATGGGAGTATCCTAGTATGGAACAGGGGAAGTTGTAGTGGGAGTATTAGGGAGTTTTTAGATAACCTTCTATCCTATCTATCTGAAAAGTTAGATTTAAAGGTAGAGGAGTGTATAGGTAATAGTCTATCAGTATGGAAGGAGGGAGGCAGGACCTTTAGAAGGATAGATACAGTGGATCCTGGGGAGGCTATCATAGTAAATGGGGTTGTAGTGGGAATGGCCCTGGGAAGTCCAGTGGTGTTAATAGTTGAGAGGGGGAGAATAGTTGAGATTGTCAGGGGGAAGATAAAGAGAGACGGGGTGGAGAGGCTGGGACCTGTAGATCTTGGAAGTGCCATTGTAAAAACTGGATTGTTAAGGAGAGGCTCTTTCAGGGGTAATGCCCCCTATGTACTGTCAAGTGACCCTCTAGGAGATGTACTGATCGTTGACAGGGGAGACATAGATATTCTTAAAGAGTTAAAGAATGGAGATGTATCCACTGTAGTCACTATAGGTAGTGATACTACCTCTATCCTCAGTGGTATACTAAGTAGATTTAACGTAAAAATAGTGGGAATAGCTGATAAGGACATATTTAACTATAAGTTAGTAGAGGATTTGAAAATAACTGAAGGTTCAAGGATCTTTCTAGTGGAGAACTGTGAGTGCTATCAAGTTGGAAAACTGTTGATGGAACATCTAAAAGGTAGAAGGTTAAGTTATCAGGAGACTTTAAGGGATATAGTCCATCTCTTGGAGAAGTATAGGATTGTTTACAAAGTATATGAACACCTATAAATAATAAAGAATGTAATACTATCTGTATCATCTTCTATAGGTAATAACATGGTTGACATGGACAGGATAAGTGTATCCCTCCCTACAAAACTACTTGAGGAGTTCGACAGGGTAATATCTGAGAGAGGTTACGCATGTAGAAGTGAGGCGATAAGGGACGCTATAAGGGATTATATCATTAAACATAAGTGGATAAGTAGCTTAGAGGGGGAGAGGGTTGGAAATATATCTATCATATACAGCCACCACTCCCCAGAGTTGATGAAGAAACTAACTGCTATCCAACACTCCTACACCGATATAGTTATAGCAACCCTCCATATGCACCTGGATCCTGAGCACTGTATGGAGGTAATCCTGGTAAAGGGGGATGGAAAGAGGATAAAAGAACTTACTGATAAGCTGGCATCTCAGAAGGGGGTCAAGTACGTTAAATTAACGGTAATGACCCCTGGAGGTAAAATCCCTGAGTAGCTACTCTACAACTTCAAACCCTCTGTTCTCTAACTCTTTTTTTCTCCTTCTAATAGCCTTTACAACTGTCTCCTCATCTTCTGGCCCTATGAAGTTTAAGGTATGTTTCGTATCCCTGTAGAAGGGGGGCCTTTCAATGTGGAGATCTTCATCTACATATTTTACTAGGGACTCGTTTAGGAATAAACTGTATCCCTTTTTAACTAGCTCTATACCTTTAAGGGGATCTTTGACAACCTTTCTTATCTTAAATGACACCCCCCTACTTTTCAATATATTCCATAGGATCCTCTGGGGGGAGTACCTTATACCTACTAGGTTCTTCACGTCAAATCTATCTCTATATACCATTACCATGTAGTCGTATACCACAGGTATAGGATCTCCTAACCTATAACTCCAGTAGGGGTCGTCTATACCTAGGATATTCACCATCCCCATTCTGTAGAGCTTCAGGATGTTGTCAAAGGAGGATATAACTACATCCTCAAAGAGTATCCTACCTACCTCTCCACATATAAATCCACAGGCTATAAAGGAGTTTTTCTCCATTCTCCTCTTTATCCTTCGATAGAACTCAAGGATCTGCTGCCCCTCCTCTGTAACAACAGTTCCAGAAGTTGAGGACTGGATAATCTTTAACCCTAACTTCTTCTCCAACCTCTTTATCTGGATATTTACTGAGGACGTAGGGATGTTAAGTATCTTAGCTACCTTGTTCTGGGATTTTGTCTCCAGGAGTAGCTCTATTATCTTTATCTGTTTTGCCGTTATCTCTTTACCCCTGTATTTTATATGTACTACACTGGAGAGATCCATAATATCTCTTTATATCTTATCCTCTAGAGGAGAGTTACGTCCCTCTAGGAGTATCCTGGCAATACGCTCTCCACTTCTACCATCTCCAAAGGGGTTCCTCCAGTTCCTATCCCTTTTAAGCATGATATCCACTGCCTCTAAGATATCTCCCTTCTCTATGTCTACTAGTATGTTGCCTCCTACCTCTAAGGTTTCTGGGCGCTCTGTACTCCTCCTCAAGGTGACACAGGGAACCTTCAATATACAGGCCTCCTCCTGCACCCCTCCACTGTCTGTTAGGATCAACTTGGCGTACCTCTCCAGGATGAGGAATTTAAAGTAACCTGCTGGCTCCAGTATCTCTATATTCTTGTTCTTTAAGGTGTCCCAGAGGTTATACTCCTTTAACTTCTTCTCAGTCCTAGGGTGAAGGGGAAATAGAACTGTCTTATCGTAGTACTCTCCCACCTTAAGTATACCCTCTACAATACCTTTCAACCTCTCCCTGTTATCTGTGTTCTCTGCCCTATGGATTGTAACTAGAAAGTAATCCCCCCCTTTCACTACCTCTAACATATCTTCTTCAAAGATCTCCTCCTTCCTCTCCTCTGCAATCTCTATATTCTCCAGTGTAGCGTCCACTATAGTATTCCCAACGAGGAAAATATTCTCCTCTATTCCTTCCCTTCTAAGGTTCTCCCTTGCAACCTCTGTAGGTGCAAAGAGGTAGTTAGAGATATGATCAGTTAAGACCCTGTTTATCTCCTCTGGCATACTCCTGTCGTAACTCCTTAACCCTGCCTCTACATGGGCAACCTCTATCCCTAACTTTGAAGATGCAAGAGCTCCTGCTAAGGTGGAATTTGTATCCCCTTGAACTACTACTATATCAGGCCTCTCCTTTATTAGAACTCTCTCTATCCCTTCAAGCATTTTCCCAGTCTGTTTTCCATGGGAGGCAGATCCTACCCCTAAGTTGTATCTAGGTTTTGGAAGATTCAACTCTTTAAAAAAGATAGAGTCTAAACTTTTAGAGTAGTGTTGATTAGTATGTATGATAAAGTAATCGTTGTTTTTAAATTCCTCTAACTTTCTTATTATCGGGGATAGCTTTATTATCTCAGGGCGGGTTCCAAGGACGATCCCAATCTTCATCTAAACACCAACTAAGTTATTATTCTATAAAAAGAAACTACTGTCTTATAAAAGTTAGAGCTATCCCCTATTTACATATTCAAAAACTCTAAAGAAAAATTATTTCAACTTATTTTTAATATAGTCTACAACCTCCTCTATCTTAACCCTCTCCTGTTCCCTGGTGTTTCTATATCTCACTGTAACAGTTCCATCCTCTAATGTCCCACTGTCAACAGTTATACAGAAAGGTGTCCCTATCTCGTCCATCCTCATATATCTCCTACCTATAGCGCCCCTGTCGTCGTACTGGGCAATAATACCTTCCCTCCTAAGTTTCTCCTTTATATCCATGGCGATCTCAGGGAGATTGTCCCTATTTACCAGGGGGAATACTCCAACCTTAACAGGTGCCACCTTAGGTTTCAGATCAAGGTATACCCTGTCCTCCTCTTCCCTGTAGGCCTGTTCAAGGAGACAGTAGAGTATCCTGTCTATACCGTAGGAGGGCTCGATTACATGGGGCAATATCTTCTCCCCCCTAATCTTTTTAACAACCTTTCTTATCCTTATATAACTCTCTAGTATCTGGAACTCTTTAACCTCTCCATCTCTCTCCACCTTCAGTATATACTTCCCCTTCTCCCTTATCTCCCTTACCATCCTCTCTATCTCTTCCCTATCCATCTCCTTCAGAGTCTCCTCTATAAGTTTTAGATCTTTCTTAAAGATCCTTCCTACTTCCCTGTAGTTTAACTCTATCTCGTATGTTTCAACCTCCTTAGGTTCCTCGTATTCAACGAATATCCGTAGATCTACACCACTGTGATTCATATGGGACCTGAGATCGTAATCTGTCCTATCTGCAATACCTACACACTCTATCCATCCAAACCTCTCTGTATATATCTCTGCATCCCAACAGTCCATTGCATAGTGGGCCATCTCATCTGGTAGATGTTGTCTAAACCTTAACTTTTCTACGTCTATCCCTATATCTGTAAGGAATCTCTTAGTAATGGCGATAAAGTAGCCTATTGCCTCATGTCTCACTATCCCCCTTCTAACAGCCTCACCTATGGTTATCCTTATTACCTTTTCCTCTGGATCTAGGGTGTCGTCCATCTGCCTATCTGCTGGAAGTAGGGGAATAACCTCATCCTCCACCTCTTTAAACCTCTCATGCCTCTTCTCCCTTGGATGGACGAAAAACTCCCCCTCAGCCTGGGTAAACTCCCTCAACCTTATAACCCCCTGTCTCGGAGATATCTCATTTCTATAGGCTCTTCCAATCTGCACCACTCCAAAGGGTAGTTTATTTCTAAAGAAACCTGCCAACCTTCTAAACTGAATAAATATCCCCTGGGCAGTTTCAGGCCTCATATATCCCCTTCTCTTGCCCCCTGGTCCTATGGATGTTATAAACATAAGGTTAAACCTCTTAACCTCCCCTAACTCCCCTCCACACTTTGGACATCTTATACTGTACTTTTTAATAAGTGCCTCTAACTCCTTCAGGGACTTCCCCTCTGTATCTAAGGATACACACTCCTCAATAAGGTGGTCAGCTCTGAAGGACTCTAAACACTCCCTACATTCCACAATAGGATCTGTGAAGTTATCCACATGACCTGAGGCCTTTAAAACCTCATAGGGTGTTATAGTGGGAGAGTCTATCTCGTAGAACTCCTCCCTTACAACGTAGTACTCCCTCCACATGTCTATAATGTTGTTCTTGAGCATTGTACCTAGGGGACCGTAATCTACAAAACCTGCAATTCCTCCGTATATCTCAAAGGAGCTCCAGAGATAACCTCTCCTTTTAGCTAGATCCATTACCTTCTCATATTTATCTCTCTTCATGTTGTCACCTTAAAAAAAATATAAAAAAGAGTTATCTTTTCTTCTCCTTATCCTCCCTTATAATCACTAACTCCTCTACCTGGATAACAACGTTTTTAAGTACTACCCTTATATCTGAAGGTAACCCCATAAACTCCCCTGGTAGAGACATTGTAGGTAGTGTTACCTCCCCCTCAGATGAATTAGGTGTTACGTATTCCACCTCCAATTCCCTGGGCTCCTCCTCTACAACCTCCTCTGAGGTTGATCCCCAGCTCTCCACTACAGGGTGATTCCTCTCCTCTAAAAATTTCTGGAGCTCCTCTATATTAGATACGTCCTTC
>DQUI01000083.1 GCA_015662355.1 Methanothermococcus okinawensis | reverse complement strand
CTCCTCTGCATATACCCTGACTGGGCAGTTCTAACTGCCTGATCTACTAGACCTTCCCTTCCTCCCATGGCGTGGAAGAAGAACTCAGTTGGAGACAGTCCATCCTTGTAACAACTTCTAACAAATCCATGGGATCTTGCAGATAGACTACCTTTTTTAAAGTGTGGTAAGGTTCTTCCCCTGTATCCTCTGAATATTCTACCTCCTCTTACAGACTGTTGACCTACACAGGCTGCCATCATGGTGATGTTTAGGAGGGATCCTCTGGCACCAGTTCTAGCCATCAGTGCAGCGTGGTTGTCCTCACTTAGATATCTCTCTGCTACCTTACCTGCCTCATCCCTTGCCCTACCTAGTATCTGCATAATATAGGTTTCTCTAGATTCCTCCAAACTTCTTCCAGGTAGAGGTTCAAGGGTACCTTCCTGGTATGCCTTGATGATCCTCTCTACCTCCTCCTCAGCCTTATCCAATATCCTTTTAATCTCCTCTTTAGCCTCCTTTGGTATGTCCTCGTCGTCTATACCTGTAGTAAACCCTTTTATCATAAGGGTTTCAATGGCCATCCTAGTTGATCTGTCTAAGAAGTCCCTTGCAACCTCAGATCCGTACTCCTTCACTATGGTGTTAAGTAGAACACCTGCCTCTGCCCCATATCCATTTTTGTCTATAACTCCCTTTACAAGTTCTCCATCCTTTATAACTACCTTGGCGTCGTAGGGGCACTCCTCCTTACATACATCACACTTTTTACAGACCTTTGCCCTGTACTTTAAATTCAGTCCCTTTGGTAGTACCTTACTGAATAGTTTCTTTCCACTGTAGAGTTCTACACCATCCTTTATCATGTCCGGTTCTCCTAACTCCTCCTTGATACCTCCAGCTCTCAGTATAAGGGCAGCGTCATCCTTTGTAAAGTAGGAACTTGTAAGTATATAGGCACCTGAGATGTGGTCGTGGATTGCCCCGATAATAGGTCCTCCAAATCTTGGGGAGATAATATGTTTCTCCACCAACATGAGAACTTCAGCCTCTGCCCTAGCCTCCTCGTTCTGAGGGACGTGAAGATTCATCTCATCTCCATCGAAATCTGCGTTATATGGAGGACATACACAGAGGTTATGTCTGAAGGTCCTGTAAGGTAGAACTTTAACCCTGTGGGCCATTATAGACATCCTGTGAAGGGACGGCTGTCTGTTGTAGAGTACTATATCCCCATCCATGAGATGTCTCTCAACAACCATTCCCTCTTCAACTTTTTCAGCCCATAGATCCTTGTTCTTCTCGTTTATCTTTATCTTTACCTCGTCCTCCCTTCCATCTGCCATCCTTATCTTCTTTATGATATAGTTCACTCCAGGGTGTTTACTTGAACCTCTCTTTATAAGTTCCCTTATCCTCTCTATGTTATGTTTTGTAACCTTCTCAGGCACTGTCAACTTCATAGCTATCTCTACAGGTACCCCTACCTCGTTTATACTAAGTCTTGGATCTGGAGATATTACAGTTCTAGCGGAGAAGTTCACCCTCTTACCTGCAAGGTTATGTCTAAATCTACCTTCCTTCCCCTTCAACCTCTGGGCCAGTGTTCTCAGGGGTCTTCCACTTCTATGTTTAGCAGGGGGTATACCTGGGGCCTCGTTGTCAAAGTAGGTGTTTACATGGTACTGTAGGAGATCCCAGAGGTCCTCGATAATCAGATGGGGAGCCCCCCCTTCAATATTCTCCTCTAACCTCTGGTTTATCCTTATTATATCTACTAACTTATGGGTTAAATCGTCCTCACTTCTCTCTCCACTTTCCAGTGTAATAGATGGCCTTACAGTAACTGGAGGTACAGGTAGCACAGTTAAAACCATCCACTCTGGCCTTGTAGTCTTTGGATTTATTCCCAGTAGTATACAGTCCTCATCTGGTATCTTCTCCAGTATCTCCCTTATCTCTGAAGGAGTCATCTGTCTCTCTGACTTCCCCTCTATCCTGTAGTAGGTTGTAGGTTTGGAGTACTTGATAGTGTACTTGGTCTCTCCACAGTAGGGGCATACCTCCTTCCCTGCAGCATCTTTGAGTATCTCATCTACTAACTCCCACTTGTTCCCCCCTTCCTCCTCCAGTTTCTTCATCTTCTCCAAGTACTCCTTCCTCTTTGTTTCAGATAGTGTTACCCTTCCACAGTGGGGACATACAGCCTTAAGTATCTTGTATATATCCTTTGCAAATCCAATGTGTATTACAGGTTTTGCAAGTTCAATATGACCGAAGTGTCCTGGGCAGGTTCCAATCCTACCTCCACAGGTTTTACATATTAACCCAGGGTCTATAACCCCTAACCTTGTATCCATCAGCCCTCCCTCTATAGGATAACCATCATCGTCGTAAGTATCTGCTGTTACAATTCTCGCCACTGATATCTTCCTTATATAGTCAGGGGATAGAAGTCCAAATACTATCTCTCCAATCTCCTTAGGTATGTCGTACTTATCCATAGAACCTCACCTAATAATTATTATACCCTATCCCTAACCTTTAACTTTGGATTTATACACATACTTTTAAGTTCATCTAGGAGTAACTTAAATGCGTAGGGCATTTTAACCTTAGGTATCTTTTTGTTACTTTGAGCGTCCTCGATCTCCCCACATACTTGACAGTATTTAATACCTTTCCTGTGGTCGTATATGGCAATCTCTCCACAGTTTGAGCAGATGTAACACTCGTAAGGATCAGATTCGTCAAACAACCTCTCCTTTAGAAGTAGGGCAGCACCGTGTCCAATAAGTACGTCCCTCTCCATCTCACCAAATCTTAAACCACCTTCCCTTGCCCTACCCTCTGTAGGTTGTCTTGTAAGTACTTGAATTGGCCCTCTACTCCTTGCGTGGATCTTACCTGCTACTAGGTGATGGAGTTTCTGATAGTAGGCTACACCGATGAATATCTCACACTCTAACTTTTCCCCTGTTTTTCCACTGTACATTACCTCCCTTCCATGGTGCTTAAAGCCGTACATCTCAAGGATCTTCCTTAGATCCCACTCCTTCTCTCCACTGAATATAGTACCGTTTATCCTTCTACCCTCTAGAGCACCAACCTTTCCCCCTATCATCTCTAGAAGTTGTCCAATGGTCATCCTAGAAGGTATAGCATGGGGGTTAATTATTAAATCTGGTACTACCCCACTTTCTGTGAATGGCATGTCCTCCTGGGGCACTATAAGTCCAATAACCCCCTTCTGACCATGTCTAGAGGCAAACTTATCTCCTAACTCAGGTATTCTAAGATCTCTAACCTTTACCTTAACTAGTCTATTTCCCTCTTTAGTCTCTGTTAGTATAACCCTCTCTACAGTTCCCCTCTCCCCATGTCTTACTGTAACAGAGGTGTCCCTTCTCTGGGACTTAGTTCTAAGGGATATGTCCTGTTCCTCCAAGAACCTTGGTGGAGAGGTCTTTCCAATTATTACATCCCCAGACTCTACCTCTGCCTCAACCTCTGCTATTCCATCCTCTCCAAGGGCCTTGTAGGCCTCCTCTGATCTATAACCTCTAACACCTCTCTCAGGTATCTCAAATCTATCCATCTGCCCCCCAGGGTATCTCTTCTCGTAACCCTCGTAGCATCTAAAGAAGGTACTTCTACCTAAACCTCTCTCGATGGACGCCTTGTTAAAAATAAATGCATCCTCCATGTTGTATCCTTCATAGCTCATAATCGCTACTACGAAGTTCTGCCCAGCAGGTCTCTTGTCAAACCCTATTATGTCCTGGTGTTTTGTCTTTACTATGGGTACTTGAGGGTAGTGGAGGAGGTGTCCTTTAGTGTCCATCCTCTCTCTGATGTTGGACATAGGGAAACCGATGGACTGCTTTGCCATGGCAGCAGCCATGGTAATTCTAGGTGCAGAGTTGTGTTCAGGGTAGGGGGCAACACCTGCACCTACACCTAGTATAGTCATAGGGTCTATCTCCAAGTGGGTGTGCTCCTCAGTTAACTCATCCTCGTATACTGCAATATAGGCATTTTCCTCCTCCTCAGCATCTAAGTACTCTATAACCCCCTCCTTAACTAGATCGGAGAATGTAATTTCCCCCCTCTTTAACTTCTCAATATGCTCCTCAGTTAACTTAGGTTTTCCCTTTTCTACAAGGATAAGAGGTCTTACAATCCTACCTCCATCTGTGGAGATGTGGATGTCCTTACTCTCCTCGTTGTAGGATATGGAGGTGTATGGGGGCAACTCCCCCTTTCTCCTCTTCTCCCTTAGATGTTTAACAACCTCCTCTGGGTTGTCTACAGTTCCTACTAACTTTCCGTTGATATAGAGGTTTGCCTCCTTTTTCAAGGATTTCACCTTTAAAGTGTTTTTAATAAAATCCTTTAGGAGTTAGGGGTAGTTAGGAACTCTTTAACAGGGTTTATAGGTACCTCTTTTAAAGCTTCCAATACCTTCTTCTCCCCTTCCTTATCATCTGTAGTAATTTTACTCATTATTGCAAGGTTCTTAACGAGACCACAGTTAGGTCCTTCAGGAGTTTCAGAGGGACATATCTTACCCCACTGGGTAGGGTGAAGATCCCTTGCCTCGAAGTGTGGCTGAGATCTGGAAAGTGGAGATACTACCCTTCTCAACTGGGAGAGGGTGGAGAGATAACTGGTCCTGTCTAACAGCTGACTTACTCCAGTTCTACCTCCTATCCAGTTTCCTGTAGCCATGGCATGTCTTATTCTCTCAGTTAGAACATCACTTCTAACTGCAGACTGTATAGAGGGAGACTTGTTCCTGAGAACCTGTCTCTCCAACTGATACTTTATGTCCTTAACTAACTGGTTGAAGGAGTATCTAAAGAGATCCTCCATCAACTCCCCTGCAGGTTTTAACCTCTTGTTTCCATAGTGGTCCTTGTCGTCCTCAACCCTGAGACCTAGGTATAACTCTATAGCGTTTCTCGCCATCCTACCTAGGAATGCACACTTTTTAATAAAGTCCTCTTTTTTAACACCCATGTGAGGTAGTAGATAGTTACAGAGTATTGTCTCTGCCCTCTTAAGTCTGTAGTCCCTTGGTTGCCCAGGAGCTACCTTCTTTCCAATATACTCCAAGGCGTCTTCCTGGGTGGCTATGTTGTACTCCTCCCTTACCTCTAGTATGTTTGTAATCAGCTGCATTATCACCTGTTGATCGTCAGATATCATGTTTATAATATCGCTGTCACTCTCTGCACCTAGAGCCTTCATAAGTATAACAAGGGGGATACTTCCAGAGAGACCTGG
>DQUI01000062.1 GCA_015662355.1 Methanothermococcus okinawensis | reverse complement strand
TGAACCCTTGCGGGGCAGAGCCCCACCGGATTTCAAGTCCGGCGCCTTAGTCCAGGCTCGACCACCTCCGCTCCATCCCAAAATAGATAAATAAAATAATTCTTATATATAATTTTCGGTTTATCAACTACCACTGGTATTCCTATGAAGAATGTAGCGCTTATCTATCCAAATAAGTTTAAAGGGGGTATCTCCTGCTTAGCTATGCACGTCCTCTACTGTCATCTAAATAAGTACAGGGATGTCCGTTGTGATATGTACTTTTTGGAGAACTACTCCCAGATAAAGAATAAAGATGCTATAGTTATAACCTTACAGTACGAGAACGACTACTTCAACGTAGTGAGAATTGTGGAGGAACTTAGAAGTAAAAATCCAGAGGCTATCTTTATTGGAGGAGGTCCCTGTAGTATGGCCAACCCTCTACCTCTAAGTGACTTCTTTGACGTATTTGTAATAGGGGAGATAGAGGGTACAGATGTAATGTATCGTCTCATAAACAGGGAGATAGATGTAGAGGGAGCCTACTTCCCAGAGTACCACGGTAAAAGTAGAGAGGCCTTCAAAAGTATAAAGAGAATATACCCTAAAAAACTTACTATTGAGGACTATCCAATAAGACAATTTACCCACCCCTCAGGGGCCTATGGGAAGGCCTACCTCCTGGAGATAGGTAGAGGTTGTCCAAGGAGATGTAAGTTCTGCATGGCTAGATGTATATACTATCCCCCGAGGTTTAGGAGATTGGAGGATCTTATCTATCTTGTAGATGAGGGGTTGAAATACACAGATGGAGAGAAGATAGCACTTATAGCCCCCTCAGTTGGAGATTATAGACATATAGTGGAGCTATGTGAGTATATAAGGGATAGATATCACATACCTGTCTCCCCCTCCTCTTTAAGGGCAGATACTATAAGTGAGGAACTTCTAGAGGTATTGGATATTAAAACTCTCACTATTGCACCAGAGGCTGGAAGTGAGAGGTTGAGGGAGTACATTGGGAAGGACATATCCAAGGAAGATATAGAGAGGGCGTTAGAGATTGGAAAGAGGAGAGGTATTGAAGGGGTGAAGTTGTACTTCATGGTAGGGCTACCTACAGAGGAGTGGGAGGATATCGAGGAGATTGTAAATCTCTCAAAAGACATTAAAAGGAAATTCAAAAGGGTAGCTGTAAGTGTGAACCCCTTTATTCCAAAACCTTGTACAGAGTTTGAGAAGGAGCCTTTCAATATAGAGTCTAAAAGAGCTATAAAATACATAGAGAAGTCATTAAGGAGATATGGTATTCAGGTGAGTTACGAGAACTTCAACTCTATGGTTGTACAATGTGTTCTCGCCAGGGGAGATGCATCCCTTGGAAGTTTATTAAAGGAGTACAAAAAACCAAATCAACTACTTAAATATTTAAAAAAGAAAGGACTTCTAGATAGATACTTAGGAACTTTAAAATAATAATTAAATGTAAGAGTATATCTTTTTAAGTTTTAATGCTAGTTTCTCTCTCTTACTTTCAACACTCTCCTCTCTGTACTGTAGTGCTCCAGTTGGACATACTCTCCTGCACACCTCTACATCTTCCATATAACATCCATGGCACTTAAAGGCCTTTCCAGTGTTAGGGTCTATCCTCACTATACCAAAGGGACATGCATCTACACATAAACCACAACCTATACACTTCTCATTTATTACTACCTTATCCTCTATCCACTCTATAGCTCCCACTGGACATACGTTATAACAGGGGGCATCCTCACAGTGCATACACTTTATAGGGATGTTCTCTACTATTACTATACCATTTGTTGGACATACCCTCTCACAACTTCTACACCCTATACAGAGTTTAACGTTAGGTATTAACTTCATCTTTCCACCTTAGACTATAACTTACTCCCTAACTTAGCTGGGATTACTATCTTTGAGATTATTGAGTCTTTTTTAAATTCCTTCTTTCTCAGCTTACCCATAATCTCAAGATTTTTACTTCTCCTTTCAAATATAATTTGGTTTATATCCACTACCTCTAAGCACCTCTTGGAACATGCCTTAACACAGGCATATTCCCCATCTCTCTCAATACATAGGGAGCACTTATGAGCTATATCCTCCATAGTTATGGCGCCGAAGGGACAGGCTAGGGCACATAATCCACAACCTATACACTTGGAACTGTCTAGGTATATTACATCCCCTCTCTTTTCAATAGCCTCTACTGGACACACCTCTTTACATGGGGCGGCAGCACAGTGTTGACATACTATTGGGAGGTATCTCCCCTCATGTTCCATTATCCCTATTCTACTTATGCCGTGGATAGCTGCACAGGCCTTGACACAGGCGCCACAGTTGTTACACTGGTCGTTAACCATTACAATTCTCTTCATCCTATCCCTACTAGAAATTTTATTCTAACCCTAAGAGTTTACATCTCTCATCTACATACTTTTGGAGGATTTCAATATCCTCATCTGTTAAATGTCTGTATCGCTTCTGCATCCTTATGTACTCCTTTAACGGTTTCCTCTTTGGAGGTCTGTAGGTAATTCTAAACTCTCCATGTTCTATCTCGTAAAGGGGGAAGAAACCTGTTTCAACTGCCAACCTCCCTATCTTTATAGTGTCCTCTGGGTTATAACCCCATCCTACAGTACAAGGTTGTAGTACATGGATAAAGGTAGGCCCCTCTATCTCACAGGCCTTCTTAACCTTTTTCATTAGATCCTCAGGATAACTTATACAGGCAGTTGCAACATAAGGTATCCCATGGGCTGCTGCTATCATAGGCATGTCCTTCTTAGGTCTATCTTCCCCTTTACTTCTCTTTCCTGGAGGGGCAGTTGTTGCAGAGGCAAAGAGAGGGGTGGCACTACTCCTCTGGACTCCAGTGTTCATATAGGCCTCGTTGTCGTACATTATATATACCATGTCATGTCCCCTCTCCAGCGCCCCACTTAGAGCCTGGAGACCTATATCTGCAGTACCTCCATCTCCAATTATAGGCATAACAGTTATCTTCCTATCCTTGAACTTCCCCCTCTTCTTAAGTGCCTTTATAGCCCTCTCTATACCTGCTGCTACAGCTCCTCCACATTCAAAGGCTGTATGTATCCAAGGTACTCTCCAGGCAGTCTCAGGGTATGGGGTAGTAAATACCTCTAGACATCCTGTAGAGTTGACCACTATTACATCCCTTCCAGCAGCTTTCAACGCCATCCTCACAAGAATAGAGGCACCACAACCTGCACATCCCCTATGACCAGGTGCAAACAACTCCTCCCTTGGAAATCTCTTATCCATAGTTATCACCTTTTACTCTTTAAGACCTATCCATTTAGTTTCTACGTCTTCACACTTCTCAAGGTGTCTAATTATCTCCTCTATATTACTAGGGGTGATATCCCTACCTCCTAGCCCTACGATGTAGTTACATATCTTCTTATCCCTCAACGTTGCCAGCATCTCTGTACCTAGAGCTCCCATGTTAAAACCAAAGGAGACGTTCCTATCTAACACTCCCACGTTCTCCACTCCCTCTAACATCTCCTTTATTTCCTCCTTTGGGAAGGGCCTGTAAGTCCTTATTCTAAGGAGTCCCACGTTTTTCCCCTTCTCCTTAAGTTTATCTATTACGTATCTAATAGTACCACATACACTCCCCATGGCAACAAGTACAGTATCTGCATTCTCCAAGTTGTAGCCCTCCACTAATCCATTTCCATATCTCCTGTTGAATATCTCGTAGTACTCCTCGTTCACCCTCTTTATAACCTTCTTAGCCCTCTCCATAGCATCCCATATATGTTTCCTCGTCTCCATGTAGCACTCAGGTACTCCTACTGGTCCCTGGGTTATAGGTCTATCTGGGTCTAGATAGGCGTGTTTAGGTTCGTATATTCCTAGATAATCTCTAACCTTTTTCTCATCAGGTATAGATACAGGTTCCACAGTATGGGTTAGTATAAATCCGTCTATACATACCATAACTGGCAGTAGGATATCCTCATCTTCTGCAATTCTATAGGCCTGTATTATACTGTCCAGTGTCTCCTGGTTGTCCTTGGCGTAGATCTGTATCCATCCAGTATCTCTCTCTGTTATAGAGTCCTGATGATCACACCATATGTTTATAGGGGCTGAGAGTGCCCTGTTTGTATTGAGCATTACTATAGGTAACCTCATCCCAGAGGCTATGTACAACATCTCGTGCATTAGTGCTAAACCTTGGGATGCAGTTGCTGTAAACGTCCTTACTCCAGTTGCAGAGGCTCCTATACAGGCTGCCATTGCTGAGTGCTCACTCTCCACCTTGATATACTCTGCATCAAATTCCCCATCTGCAATAAACTTTGCCAGTACCTCTACACACTCACTTTGAGGGGTAATAGGATAGGCTGCAATAACTTCAACGTTGGCTAACTTTGCACCTATTGCAGCAGCGGTAGTTCCAGTGATAACGTCAATCTTCTCCATAGTATTCACCTTATTTCTCCTCCCTTATCCTGGTTATAGCGTTTGTAGGGCACTCCTTGGAACATATTAAACATCCCTTACAGTAGTCGTAGTTTATTTTGAAGTTCCCCTTCTCATCCTCGTATATAGCCCCCTCTGGACAGAAGATATAGCATATCTCGCACTTTATACACTTCTCAGAATTTAAGACAGGTCTAAAGGTTCTCCAGCTTCCAGTTTTGTTCCTCACTGTACTACCAGGTTCGTATATTATAGCACCTATTGTAACCATCTATTACACCTCTTAATTTTCTGAGATCATCCTATAGGCTACCTCTGCAGCCTTGGCGTTTTTCTCCCCAAGTTTTCCCTTGAAGGTGTCCAGTATTGCCCTCTTCAGGGATTCTAAAGATATTAACTTAGTGGCACCTGCAAATGCCCCTAAAATAGTAGTGTTAACTATAGGAACACCGAGAATATCCAGGGCTATCCCTGTGGCATCAATAGTGTATGTCTTAAAACCTAGGTCTAACTCCTCCTTAGTTGTATTTACTACGACTACTCCATCTTCCTTTAACCCCTCTACTACATTGACAGCGTCTAGGAGGGTAGGATCTAGGACTACTACATAATCTGGGTTGTACACCTGGGACCTTATAACGATCTTTTTATCGTCTATCCTCGTAAATGCCATAACTGGCGCCCCCCTCCTCTCAACCCCAAAAAATGGAAATCCCTGGGAGTATTTGCCGTCGTAAAAGGCAGCCTTTGCTAAAATCTTGGCAGCGGTAACTGCCCCCTGACCACCTCTACCGTGAAATCTAATCTCTATCATACCTCCACCTCAGAGAGATAATTGGTCATTATTAATCATTACAAAACTTAGGATTGTGATATATAAAACTTTTTATTTTTCTACAATTGTCGAATTAAAATAAATCATTATAGTAAAAGAGAGATCATCTGTCTCTATACTTAACAATCATCTCCTTAAATACCTCCTTCTGAAAGATCTCCACTTTACCTTCACTTGCCAGATAAAGACATGGTAAAAAGTTCTTAACCTTGCTCTCCCTATCTGAAAATTTCTCCTGGAATACTATAACCCCTTCCTCTCTCAGCTCTGAAATTAAAGTTTCAATAAGTTCAGAGATGTGGTATTTCTCCAACTCCTCTATAATTTCGTAAAGTATTTCTTCCCCTATATGCTCTCTTTTTCTCCTAACCTTTTTCACCTTTTTAACTTCTAACTTTATATCATCTATCAACTTTTCAGTTGTGACCTTCTTTCTACCTCTCCTCCTTTTTGAGTGCCTGCTCTCCTTAAGGGAACTATCCTCCTGAGAGGTTGAGACACATCTCTCGTAGAGGTACTGGGACTTCATCCTTAGGAGTATACCTCCAACTAGTATCACATCTGCAGAGAGTCTTATGTCAAACCTCTCCAGTTCCCTCAATGTTTTTATATACTCCTCTGCCACCTTTGCAACGTTAATATCCCAGGGGTCCATATTCCCCCTGTGGATACTCTCCTTGACTATCCTTACCCAGAGTTCAAACTCCATAATAACCCAGCATAAATATTTAGAAGAATACCCAGTAGAAGAGGGGCAGTGATACAACTGCCCATATTACAGGGTTCCAGGATAGAACCTTAGATCCATCGAAAGGAGGTATAGGGAGTAAGTTGAAGGCTGCCAGATAGAGGTTTATATAGACACCAAGGTAGAGTATCAGGGAGAGGATGGAAAAGGGAGGTAGAGATATGGAGAACACATAGAAGAGGATGGCTAAAAGTACATTGGATAAGGGGCCTGCAAGGGCAATTAAACCACTCTCCTCTGGAGTTAAGTAGTCTTTGAAGATATAAACTGCCCCTGGAGCTATAAAGGTAAATCCCACCAGTATCTTTAAAATAAGTGCTAGAATTAAACCTTCAAACCATGCCCTAAATTCACTGTAGGCTCCAAAGTATCTAGCTACAGTTCTATGGGCTAACTCGTGGAAGATAAAACCACTACCTACGATAAACAGGGATATGATAAACCTGGGGAGAAAGGTTGGGTCCTCAAATATATAAAATCCCCTTCCAGGCCATGCAAAAATCAGGGCTATAGCAACTGTGGATATTATAAGATCTCTGATCTCCCTAGGGGAAAAGTGAAATAGGTCATAGTTCATAGTGTCACCTGTACTTAGAATCCAGCGTCCTTTAACAACTCTATGATTACTCTATCTACACTGACTTTACTTACAGGGGATGGGAAGGTATCTGTACCTATCACCTCACTGGCACCACTTGTATAGAGTTTGTTGAGGGCATCTCCAATGAGGACAGGGTGCACACAGGCCACTAGGATATTATTTGCCCCCTGTTCCTTCAACATCTTGATGGCAGTTGCCACTGTTTCCCCTGTAGATATTATGTCGTCTACGATAAGTACGTCCCTATCCTTTACATCTAAGTTCTTAGGAGCTATCTTTATCTCTGTAGGGGATATTCTAGTTTTCTCCAGATAGTCGTACTCACAACCTATGACCTCAGCAGCCTCCTTAGCCAACTTCACTGCCCCAGTATCTGGGGACAGTACCACTGGCTTCTTCAACCTATCCTTTACATGGCGTGCCAACTCCTTTACAGCACTTCCACATATAAAGGGTACTTCAAAGAAGGACTTTATATGGGTTTCATGGGGGTTTATCGTAATAACCCTGTCAAATAACTGGGAGTATATCTTGGCAAGTACCCTGATACTTATAGGTTCTCCAGGGTTGAACTTCTTGTCCTGTCTCGTATAGGCCATATAGGATGCTACAAAGGTTATAGATCTTGCCCCTTCATCTCTCAGTATATCACTCATGAGCATACTCTCCACTACAGCGTCATTCTGATCCCTCTGACTCTGGATAAAGACCACGTCCTCGTTCTCTATGGCTCCGTTGTCCAACACCCTTATATACAACTCTCCATCTGGGAACCTTTTAAACTCTGTCCTTAGAAGTTTACAGTTTGCCAACTTTGAGACCCTATAGGCTAACTCCTGGGAGTTTACACCTGGCACTACTATCATCCTATCACCTTAAAAACTTATATTTTAATTATTATGAAAAGTTATATATAAATAAAAATTTTTGGTGAAATGATGGAAAAAACAGTTGAAAAACTAACTGACTTTATAAGGGATGTTGTAAAAAGAGCTAACGCTAAAGGGGTAGTTGTGGGATTAAGTGGAGGTATAGATAGCTCTGTTGTAGCTACACTCTGTGTAAAGGCCCTTGGAAGGGATAAGGTATTAGGGGTTATAATGCCTGAGAGGGATACAGATCCAAGGGATGTGGAACATGCAAAGAGGATTGCAGAGAAACTAGGTATAAAGTATATCCTCTCTGATATTACAGATGTTCTAAAGGCCTTTGGAGCAGGGGGTTACGTCCCTACAAGGGAGTTTGACAAGATAGCAGATGGGAATCTGAAGGCCAGGATAAGGATGTGTATCCTCTACTACTTTGCAAATAAGAGGAATCTCCTTGTAGCTGGTACCTCCAACAAGTCAGAGCTCTATATGGGGTATGGAACTAAGTATGGAGACTTAGCTAGTGACTTCCTTGTAATAGGTAACCTCTTTAAAAGTGAGGTTAGGGAGTTGGCAAGATATCTAGGGGTGCCTCAGGAGATAATAGATAAACCCCCATCTGCAGGGCTTTGGAAGGGACAGAGGGACGAGGAGGAGTTAGGGATAAGTTACGAGTTACTGGATAAGATCCTTGAGAGGATAGAGAGGGGAGAGGATAAGGAAAAGATATCCAAGGATTTAGACATCCCACTCTCCCAGGTGGAGGAGGTATTAAATAGGATAGAGAGTAACAGACACAAGTTAGGCCCTATATTCCCCCAGAGTAAATAGCTATAAAGGTGGGAACATCTACTTTCAGGAGTGTTATAGATACCTCTGTGCCTACGGAGATTACCAGGAGTGTGAATTTGCCATATTTGGAGTACCCTACGACGGTACAACTACCTATAAACCTGGGGCTAGATTTGGGCCAGATGGGATTAGGAGGGCCTCCTGGGTGTTAGAGACCTATAGCCCATATCTAAGAAGGGATCTAACAGAGGTAGAAATTGCAGATTTGAACAATATTATAGTAGAGGGGGATCAGAGGGAGATCTTAAATAGGATCTACAGGGCAACCATTAATCTTATGAGAGATGGAAAGAAGGTAGTGATAATAGGGGGAGATCACTCTATTACATACGCCCCTGTTAGAGCTGCAAAAGAGGTATATGGAGATATAGTACTTGTCCACTTCGACGCCCACTGTGATCTAAGGGAGGAGTATCTAGGGAATAGATACTCCCACGCCTCAGTTATAAGGAGATGTTACGAGATTACAGAGGACATATATCAGTTTGGTGTGAGAAGTGGAGATAGGGAGGAGTGGGAATTTGCCTGGAGGAATACAAACATATCTAGCAGGTTACCAGAGGAGGAAGACATTGAGAGGATAGGATCCCTTGATAAGCCTATCTATATTACTGTGGATATAGATGTGTTAGATCCTGCCTACGCCCCTGGAACTGGTACCCCTGAACCATGTGGATGCTCCTCCAAAGAGTTTATAGAAGCCCTATACCTCTTTAGGGATTTAAGGGATAAAATAGTAGGTTTTGATGTTGTAGAGGTATCTCCCCCTTGGGATGTAAACGATATTACCTCCATTACCGCTGCAAAGATAATAAGGGAACTTATACTCACTGTTGCAAGGTGAGATCTCTACACCTATAGATCCTCCTTGCAAGAAGTGCAGCGAAGGATGCTGCACCGAAGCCGTTGTCTATATTTACTACCACTACCCCTGGAACACAGGATGTGAGCATAGAGTAGAGGGCGGACTTCCCATCTTTCCCAACTCCATATCCCACTGAGACAGGGACACCGATAACAGGGATATCTACTAAACTTGCTACCACAGAGGGTAGGGCCCCCTCCATCCCTGCTACTACTACGATACAGCATACATCCTCTCTGATCATCCCCTTTAAAGGTTCGAAGAGTCTATGGATACCAGCTATACCTACGTCGTAGGAGTGTATAACTTCACAGCCTAAGAACTCCCCTGTAACTCTAACCTCCTCTGCTATAGGGATGTCACTTGTACCTGCAGCTAGGAGACCTATCTTCCCATAGATCTTCTGCTTATAATCCTTTCTTTTAAGTACTATAGTACAGGCCCTGTGATTTATATGGAAGGAGTAGTCCTGGATATTGAAACGTTTTAGAATCTCCTCCATCTCCCTCTCTAACTTTAGAATATGGGCCCTCCTAACCTTTGTTGCAAGTGCTATTCCCCACTCCTCTGCAGCCCTCTTCAGTCCTAGAATTACGTCCTGGAAGTCCTTATTCCTGGCGTATATTACCTCTGGAATTCCAGTCCTCAACTCCCTGGAGATATCCAGTTTAATCCTCTCCTCTATCTCCTGGATCTCATAGATCTTTAAGAGGGACTCAGCCTCTTCAACAGAGATTCTCTTCTCCGCCAGATCGTTTAAAATATCCCTTAACTTTTTTCTCATAACTTATCCCTTTATTTTGAAGTTAGCACCTCAGAGCTCATACGGATCATCATCTAATCAGTTGACAACTCTCATCATCGGTTATATCTTCTAAAGGCATCTTTTGGAGTTCTCCTCTCAATACCTAAGTATCTAGCTACAAGTAACCCATACCTTATATACTCTTCCTCAACTGGAACATCCCCTGTAAACATCCCAGGGCATCTCTCTAAAAACCAGGGGTCGTATGTTAACACTAGCTGGCCATCTATCTCCTGTATAGAGTAGGGACGTAATCTACAGATCAGGGGTCTTACTGGATATATGGAACACCTGTTATTCTTTAAGAATATACACCTGTTTTTTACCCCCTTCAACTCCCCCCTAATACCGTTGAAGTGACCTACGTATCTCCTTATAAACTCTTTGAAGGGGATTTTTAAGTATCCACATATGTTTGCAATGTCCTTCCTAGTTATAGTAGGGGGATCGCAACACCTTCCACATCTCCTACATACCCAGGAGATACCTCTAGTGTCTACTATAATGGTATCCATAATCTTCCCATAAAAAAATATTTTTATCTAATTATAATAGTTTCTTTAAAATATTTATTGGTGATATCCTTGACAAAGATAATCGCTGTAAGTGGAAAGGGAGGAACTGGAAAAACTATGTTTTCCACATTACTTGTAAAGGCCCTATCTAAGAGAAGTAAAAATCTACTGGTTATAGATGCAGATCCAGATTCTAACCTTCCAGAAACTCTCGGTGTAAAGGTGGGGAAAACTATAGGAGATATTAGGGAGGAGTTGAAGAAGTTGATTGAAGAGGATAAACTACCTCCAGGGATATCTAAACAGGAGTACCTTATGGGAAAGATATACGAGATAATAGTGGAGACTGACAACTACGACCTGTTGGTAATGGGGAGACCTGAAGGTAGTGGGTGCTACTGTAGTGTAAACAACTGGCTGAGACAGATAATAGATAACTTATCTACATACTACGACTACGTAGTAATAGATACTGAGGCGGGACTGGAACATCTAAGTAGGAGAACTACTCAAAATGTAGATACTATGATTGTAGTAACTGACCCATCGAAGAGGGGGATTGGAACTGCAGAGAGGATAAAGAAGTTAGCAGAGGATTTAGATATCAAGTTTAAGAACATCTACGTAGTGGCCAATAAAGTAGATGAAAAAACTGCAGAGATAGTGGAGAAATACGCCAGGGAGTATGGACTTAACTTAATTGCAAAGTTACCCTACAGTGAGGAGATTGCCCAGTATGACCTCCTGGGAATACCTCTATTTAACGTCAATGAAAACAACCCTGTATATAGGGAGGTGGAAAAAATAGTAGATAGATATATTGTATCGTCAAAAAAAGATTAAAAGTTAATCTTTCTTACTGTATTTTTCCAATACCTTCAACGCATAGGGGAGTATGTCCTCCAGGGGCCCAAAGCACATACTGTCTGCTGTACCAGTTAGAGCCTTAGGGTCTAACCTCTTCTCCATGTTGTTTATACCCTCCTCCCTCATCAACTCTAGTATTACACTGATAGCCTCATCTGCCATAGTTTGGGCAAAGTCTGGAGGTGCTCCTAGAATATTTACAACTGCATCCCTGTATGCCAACAACCCTGCATAAACTATGGCAGTAACTGCAGATCCCATATCACACACTGGGCTTATAAGGTTTGCAGGTAATCTATAGGCGTTACCCCTTGCAATCTTTGCTATGTTGTAAAGCTTTTCCAACGCCTCTTCAGATGCAAAGCCCTCTGCAATAAATACCTGTCCCTTCATCTCAGGTACTGTCCCTGGGTGATAGGAGGTTATATTTAGATCCTCCCTTCCTAGGTCTTTGAATATCTTGGCAAACTTTGGGGTTGAGATTGTACAGGCGTGGGTTACTATAGCCCCCTCCCCTATATCGTCTACGAAGTTTTTAATTATAGCAGGTTGACTGTTACCCTTTGGTAACCATGTTATAACAATGTCTGCATCTTTTACTGCCTCCCTGTCATCGGAGACTATCTTCAATCCTACATCCTTTGGATGTATAAGGTGGATACAGGCCTTAGGTGGTTTTGGTAATTCTTTGGCCTTCTCCAATACTGCCTTTCTAATGGCAGGCATTATCTTCTCAGGGTCTCCAGATAGATGGGCTTCTATAACCTCCTGGGGATCAAATTCATCTATTACAACGAGACCTGGCTCCTCTGAGAAACAGGGATCTGAGAGTACAACCTCATCTACCTCAGGTACTAGGTGTAGTAGTTCTGCCCCGTAGGTAACTGAGGAGTGGGTCAATGCAATCTCTGGCTTATTTACCATATCCGCTACCTCAACTGCCCTTGCAAAGTTTGTAATCCCTGAGGCAGCGTGGGTTCTGTAACACCCTGCTCCCAGTATGGCAATTTTCATAACCTCACCTATTTCTTTGTCAGTTACTGTTATCTATGTAATAATTATAAAAAGCTGTCGTTTTGAAATTATTGAAATACCTATTAGTCATTCTGAGGTGTGATATTTAATAAGTTAATAGTATTTTTTATTATATATTTAGATATATTGATATAATGTTCAATAAAAAAATGGAGCCAGGGGAGGGATTTGAACCCTCCTAAAGCGGATCTGCAGTCCGCCGCCTCGCCAGACTAGACTACCCTGGCTCTATGTACCTCTAGGTTATCCGTTTAAGGTAGTTATCATACCTCATATATAAACTTTTCGGTTATAAGGATGGAACAACAAATAATAAATATACATAGCTGGGAAAATATACTAAAAACTATAGAGAGGGAATATGACAGAGTACGATTTTAAAATAGAGTACAAGCCAGCCTACTCCCTACTAAAGGTATTCCTGAAAGATCAGAGTATAATAGCTGAAACTGGTTCTATGGTTTATATGTCCAAGGGTATTGAGATAGATACAAACATCAGGGGAGGTTTGATGGGGGCGTTAAAGAGGATGGTAGTAGGGGAGAACCTCTTTTTAAATAAATTCCATGGAACTGGTACCTTGGCCCTGGCTCCAAACTACGTAGGAGACATTACCCATTACAGATTAGATAGTACCCTCTACGTCCAAAGTGGTGCCTATTTAGCATCTTCACCAGAGGTGGAGATAGGTACTAAACTTGGAGATTTAAGTATGATATTTGGTGGGATGGGACTTTTCCTTATGAAACTGGAAGGTAAGGGAGACGTGTTCCTCTCCTCCTTTGGAGCCCTTGAGACTATTGAGTTGGAGGAGGATGAGATCATAGTGGACAACGGAAACCTTGTTGGATTTACAGAGGGCCTCGAATACTCCCTTAAAAAGGTAGGAGGTTTAAAGGCTACTATATTCAGTGGAGAAGGTAAGGTGTATGAGTTTAGAGGAACAGGTAAAATATTTATCCAAACTAGAAATTTGTTGGAGTTTGGACAATTCCTGTCAAAGTATATCATGGGACAGAATCGTTAACAATTTTCATTAAATAGCCCAATATCCCTTCTGCTTATCCCTACTGGGATAACCTTTCCTCCTCAGCTTTATCAGAGGGCTTTCAGGGGAAGGGGGACTCCCCACGTTTACCCCACTATAGTGTTCCATATCTCTTTTACCTCTGTTGTACTCTCTATAACAGTAGATACGATTTAGATTACAGTTGTTAGTTATCTTCAGTTGTTAATCCCTATACTTCTCAATTATCTCCCTTAATTTCAAAGTACCCCTGTGTATAGCAGTGCCTATAAGTATTCCCTGAATACCCATATAGTAACATCTCTCTAAATCTTCTTCATCCTTCACTCCCCCTCCTACATAAAGGGGGTTTTCCACCTTCTCCATAACCTCCTTCAACAGATCCCAGTTTATACCTCCTTGACTGCCTACAGAGGATATATCCAGTACTATTACAGGGGTGGATCTATCTAACCTCTCCAATACCTCCTCTAAGGTGTAGTTCATAGGACTTGACAACCTGTTATCTTTAAAATCTAGACTCACTACTATATCCCTCTCCTCTAACAGGTTCAGATCCTCTAAGGTTTCTGTTCCTAGAACGACCTTGTCACATATATTTAGAGATTTCAAACTCTCCAGCTCCAACTTGGAGGTGATACCTCCGTCTAGGATCTTATATCCCTCTATCCTCTTTACTATAGGGAAGTTGTTGCCTCTCTTCATTATGGCGTCTAAGTCTGCAATATAAATCTTCTCTGCCCCCTCCTCTCTGTATTTCCTTGCCACCTCTATAGGGTTTGAGGAGTTACACAGTGCTGTTTTCAAGGGTTTGTAGTTTTTTCTATCTCCCCCTCTACCACAAACTGCCATACCATTCATTATATCTAGTACTGGGATTATCTCCATCAACATCCCCTGAAAGTATTGTTAATCTTATAGTAATTATTTTTAAATAAAAAGAATTATCGGTGGGGTTAATGGTAAAGAGTGTAAACGTAGGGATATTTGGTCATATAGATCATGGGAAGACAACCTTGGCAAAGGCCTTAACAGAGGTGCCCTCAACATCCTCCTTAGATAAGCTGCCAGAATCTAGGAGAAGGGGAATTACCATAGATCTTGGTTTTTCCTTCTTCAAGTTAGGGGATTATCTTATTACTTTGGTGGACGCCCCTGGACATGCAGATCTTATAAGGGCAGTAGTTGGTGCTGCAGAGATAATAGATTTGGCTCTCCTTGTAGTAGATGCCAGGGAGGGCCCTAAAACTCAAACTGGAGAGCACCTTCTCATACTGGACTACTTCAACATCCCCACCTTAATAGTGATAAATAAAATAGATGTTGCGTCCCAGGAGGACATTAAAAGAACTGAGGAGTTTATAAGGGCTATACTTAACTCTACAGAGAATTTAAAGGGAAGTAGGATAATCAAGATATCTGCTAAGAAAGGTATAGGGATAGAGGAGTTAAAAAACACTATAAGGGAGATGCTAGACACTATGGAGATAGTGAGGAATACCCAGGACTTCTTCAAGATGCCTATAGATCATGCATTTCCAATAAAGGGTATAGGTACAGTTGTTACAGGTACTGTACTTAAGGGAAAGGTAAAGGTGGGAGATGAGTTGAAGGTACTGCCCCTGGACAGTAATATAAAGGTTAAGAGTATTCAGCGGTGTAAGGAGAATGTAGATGAGGCCTCTGCAGGGGACAGGATAGGGATGGCTATTCAAGGGCTAGATGCAAGGGAGTTATTTAGGGGATGTGTTCTAACATCTCTCAATACTAAGTTAAAGGTTGTAGACAGTGTAGTGGCAAGGATAAAAATATCCCCTCTATTTAAGTATCCCCTGAAACCTGGGATGAGGGTACACGTGAATATAGGGATGTTAGTTCTACCTGCAAGAGTTACACCTTTTAAGAGGATAGAAGTAGATGGGGATATGGAGAATATTGTATTAAGGGAGGTTAAAGGGGGAGAGGAGTGCTACTGTGTATTTCAACTGGAGGAGAAGGCTGTGGCAGAGATTGGTGAGGATATACTTATAACCCGATTGGACCTACCACCTACAACGTTGAGGATATGTGGGAAAGGGGAGATAGTAGATTTTAAGAGGGTGGAGGAGTTGAATATTAAAAGGGTGGTCTCCAAGGTAGGGATGATAAAGATAGACAGGAATAGAGTACTTGTCCTAGGTTTAGCTAACTCCAAGGAGAAAGCTGAAAGACTTATTGGACAGGAGATAGTGATCCCAGAGAAAAATATTAGGGGAAGGATAAAGGGCACCTTTGGAACTAAGGGATATCTAGTGGCAGAATTTGATGGGGAGGTGGAGAATAGGGATCAGGTCCTTCTTAGGAGGTTGATAAGGTGGAGATGAGGAGGAGATTTAGGAATATAGTTGAAACCCCCTCGAAAGTTATACTCTTTGGAGAACATGGGGTAGTTGAAGGTTACGGTGCAATCTCTATGGCTGTAAATCTGAAAACTAGGGGGGAGATCTCCCCCAGTGAGAGGGGGATAGTTGTAAATATGAGAGATTTAGGAGAGTCCCTCATCTTAGATATAGAGGATATCCCCACATTAAATCTAGGGGATTACAGTAGCAGTGTAAGTTACGTTCTATGTGCCCTGAAATCTATAGTAAGTTACTTGAGAGATAGGGGATATAATGATTTTAAAACATTTAAGTTGGATATATCCTCTAACATCCCTGTAAGTTGTGGGTTAGGATCCTCTGCCTCTGTAATAGTTACTACTGTAAGATCTTTTCTCCTTGCCAACAACATATCCCTCCCAAGGGAGGAGTTGTGTAAGATATGTTTTTCCGTGGAGAGGGAGGTTCAGGGGAGAGCCAGTGTTACAGACACTGCAACTGTTATCTACAACAGTGTTTTAAAGATTAAAAGTAATAACGACTTTGAAACATTAGAGGGTACTAATCTCTACAACCTCCTTAAAGGTTGTTACTTCCTAGTGGTCCATGTTGAGAGGAGAAGGAAAAAAACTGCTGAACTTGTTAAGGAGGTTGCTAGACATCCTAGAAAGGGGGAGATATTTAGATCTATGGGAGAGATAGTGGATGTAGTGGAGGATGTATCTACATGGGAGGAGTTAGGGGAGTTGATGCTAAAGAACCATGAACTATTGAGGGAGTTAGGGGTTTCCACTAAAAAGATAGATGAAGTTGTAGAGTTAGGGACTAGATATGGATACGGCGCAAAACTCTCAGGTGCAGGGGGAGGAGGGGTTGTTGTAATACTAGCCGATAGGGATAGAAGGGAGGAACTGTTGAGAGCTCTGAGAGAACTAGAGGTTCTAGATATATTTGAGTGTAAAATGGTATAGAGTAGTTAGAAGATTCTGTTCTGCTTATCCCTACTGGGATAACCTTTTTTCCTCAGCTTTATCAGAGGGCTTTCAGAGGGAAGGGGAACTCCCCACATCTTCAGGGCATATTACAATCCCTCTGTTATCTACAAAACAGCCCTTAAAAATCTCCAGGTCCTCTCATCCCCTGGATTCTTAAATATCTCCTCAGTTTTACCAACTTCCACTATTTCCCCCTTCTCTATATAGAGGATTCTATCTGACAACCTCCTAGCCTGGAGGAGATCGTGGGTTGTAAATATGACAGTTTTTCCCCTTTCTATCAATCCCTTTATAGCCCTCTCTACAACTTTGATATTCTCTACGTCTAAGTTGGAGGTTGGTTCGTCAAAGACGTATACGTCTATATCTAACACCAGGGCCCTTGCCACGGCAACTCTCTGCTTCTCCCCACCACTTAACCTCTTGGCACTTTTATCCTTTAACTCTAAGATCCCAAGGGACTCCAACACCTCATCTATTCTCTCTTCCATATATCTTCTAGGGTATCCTCTAATCTTTAACCCGTAGGCTACGTTTTCAAAAACTGTACCCTTAAACATTACAGGGTTTTGAAAAACCATGGTTATACTTTTTCTCACCTTCCCAGGGTGCTCTTTAACATCTATACCCTTAAATAGATAGGTCCCCTGGAAGTCAACGTCTAAGGCAGAGATGATCTTAAGTAAAGTAGTTTTCCCAGCGCCACTGTATCCTAAAACTCCCAGGGCCTCCCCCTCCTTAACCTGAAGGTTAATATCCTTAAGGGCCACCTTATCCCCAAAGGTTTTAAAAACCCTCTTCAGAGATATCATGCCTCTATCCACCTTCTCTGTACACAGTTAACCACCATGGATATGGAATACACCAGAGATAGGAGTACAATCCCCAGGGCAATAGCCATACTTATCTCCCCTCTACTAACGTACATCTGGATTGCAGTAGTTAGTACCCTTGTGTTCATCTCCCCTCCCTTTATAAAGATATTACCCCCTATCATAAGGGCCACCCCAAGCTCTGCAATAGCCCTGTTAAATGCAGTCATTAAGGAGAGGAGTATACCAGGGGAGGCCTCCTCAATGATCTTCTTCATCATTTGAATCTCATCTGCTCCCAAGGTTAGAGCTAAGTATCTAATATCCTTCTCTATACTCTCTATAGAGTTCACAGTAATACTTACAACTATAGGTAGAACAAGTATCATCTGACCGAGACTTATACCTGTGGTGGTATAGATTAAGTTTAAAAATCCTAAAGGTCCAGCAGGTGCTAAAAAGAGATATAGAATAAGTCCAAGTACTACAGTGGGAATACCCATCAACCCGTTAAAGATAGACTTTACAATCTCTTTACCCTTAAAATTAGAGAGTCCTAGGACAACCCCTATAGGGATACCTATTAATCCAGCGTAGAATGTAGCTAATCCAGATACTGTAATACTTCTAAAGAGTATATCGTAAAGATCAGGATCACCACTGATTATAAGTTTAAGAGCTTCAAGAAATCCCTCAACTATATAATCCCAGGTCATCAATATCCTCCTGTAAATTTTTAATAAATTAAAAAAGTTAGTTATTTTCAAGGTCATCTATTTTAAATTCAAAGAATGTGAGATTGTTCCCGTATCTAAATCTTCTAGGGCATTCAGTTAAGACGTTCCCATCCTCTATAAATCCATACCTTAGTATCCAGGTGAAGGGAGGATCCTCCCTCTTTTCCAGTATATCTACAACAGGGTTGAACAGGGGCCTTCCAAACTCCTCTCTACCAAATTCTCCCATTACCCTCTGTCCCTCCTCTCCAGTTAGCCACTTAGATAGAAAAACTGCATCTCTATAGTTTTTCCTATACTTTTCAGGGTTGATTAGGATTATACTGTAGATATTTATCAACTCACTACCTCTCTCAACTAGGATGTCTAAGTTGTCTACAATACCCTCCCCCCTGTACTTGAGATATGTGGCTGTATCTGAGAGGGTATAACCTCCTTTAGCATCAGTTACCTTAAGGGTCTCACCCATCCCAGAACCTGTCCTGTACACCCACTTCTCATTCTTTATCTCTGAGTAGTTGTAACCTGCCAACTTCCAGAGGTCTATCTCCTTGGTGTTAGTCCCTGAACCGTCATCCCTTGTAACCCATATTATTTTACCTTCCCTCCCTTCCTTGGCGATCCTCTTCAGGGCCTCAACTGGTGGAAGCCCCCTGATACCTGCAGGATCGTCCTCAGGACCTAGGATGACGAAGTAGTTGTAGGCGAAAACCTTTCTATTTATTCCATAACCTTCCTCCATAAACTCTAACTCCTTATTCCTGGCATGTACTATGATAGCGTCACATACTCCATTTTTAGCATCTTGAATAGCAGCCCCTGTCCCCTTTGGAATGAACCTTAGCTCTATATTGTACTCCCTCTTAAATATCTCCCCTATCACATCTAGAAGTCCAGTGTCGTATAAACTTGTAGTAGTGGAAATTGTTAGGTATCTAACTCTACTCTCAGTCTGATAGTTGTACAGGAGAAGAGCTCCTGTAATAAGTATTACTACTCCCAACACAATTAGAACATTCCTCATAGTATCAGGTTAATAGGATTTAATTAACTTTTATTGTAAAGTTAATGTTATAAATACTTATGGTTTCCAGATTTTTAACGGGAAATTTAAAATAGTATATTAAAATCGCACTGAAATTAAAGGATATTGACGAGATGCGGATAATTAAATTAATATAGGTGTAACTGGGATAAAGTTATCTGTAAAAAAATATAGGTGATACAGTGAAGGCAGATGCTGTCAAAATAGCAGATGGAGTATACTGGGTAGGAGTATTAGACTGGGACATTAGGAAGTACCACGGATACACCTTGAAAGGTACTACCTACAACGCATATTTAGTATTTGGAGATGAAAAGGTTGCTATAATAGACAACACCTACCCAGGAACCTCTGCCCAGATGTGGGGGAGAATAAAGGACGCCTTTGAGAAGGAAGGTAGAGAGTTCAAGATAGACGTAATTGTACAGAACCACGTAGAGAAGGACCACTCTGGAGCACTACCAGAACTCCACAAGAAGTTCCCAGATGCACCAATTTACTGTACAGAGGTTGCAATTGAGGGGTTGAAGAAGCACTACCCATCCTTAAAGAATGCACCGTTTAAGGCTGTAAAGTCCTTAGACAGTGTAGACCTTGGAGGTAAAACCTTAACATTCCTAGAGGCTCCCCTTCTCCACTGGCCAGACAGTATGTTCACATTCTACAACGAGGGAGGAATACTCTTCCCAAACGATGCATTTGGTCAGCACCTGTGCTATCCTGCACATATGAGGTTTGACAAGGACATCCCAGAGTACGTCCTCATGGATGCAAACAAGAAGTTCTACGCAAACTTGATCACCCCACTATCCAAGTTAGTACTGAAGAAGTTCAAGGAGGTTACAGACCTAGGCCTCCTGGAAAAGATAAAGATGATCGCTCCATCCCACGGACAGATATGGACAGATCCAATGAAGGTAATAGAGGCCTATCAGAACTTTGCAACTGGTAAGTGTAAGGACAAGGCTACAATAGTATACGACACCATGCACTACTCAACCCAGAAGATGGCCCACGCCTTTGCAGAGGGTCTTATGAGCGAAGGTATCGAGGTAGTAATGTACTTCCTCCACGAGGACGAGAGAAGTGAAATCGTTAAGGACATCCTGGACAGTAAGGCAGTACTCTTTGGAGCACCAACAATCTACGACGAACCATACCCATCAATGGGAGATCTAATATTCTATCTGAGAGGGTTGAAGTTCCACAGAACAGGATTGAAGAGGTTGTCCATAGTCTTTGGATCCATGGGAGGTAACGGTGGAGGAGTGGATGTATTGAAGAAGGAGGTAGAGGCCTGTGGCTTCAACGTAGTAGACACCTACGAGTTGTACTACGTACCAACTGAAGAGGAGTTAGAGAAGTGTTACAACATGGGTAAGAGACTAGGTGCTAAGATAAAGGAGATGCAATAATTTTCTTAACTTTTTTTATATAATTTAATATCTATTAAAGTTTTTAATTTTTACCAGTACTGTTTTCAAAATAACATCTATTTTATACTATAACTATTTCAACATTTAACAAAATTTTTAAGGGGATATATATGGAGATAATAAAATGGTCTAAAGATCTAGAGTCTGGTATAGAGGCATTTGACGAGGAGCACAAGGTACTTATAGAGACTATCAACGAGGTATACTCTCTAATGAGGGAGGGAAAAAGGGATGAGGCAAAGAAGATACTTGTAGATAAAGTAGTTGCCTATGCAGATAAACACTTTAAACATGAAGAGGAGGTTATGGAGAGATACAACTATCCCAAGGATAAGTTGGAGAATCACAAAAAGATGCACAACTTCTTTGTTAGATATCTTATAGAAACTCTACTTCCAGAAATTGAGAAAGGGGACGACAAGAAGTTTAACGAGGCGCTGAATTTTATAGTGGGATGGTTAATTATGCACATAAAAAATATGGATGTAAATGGATATGGGAAGTGGTTTAAGGAGAGGAATATAGAGGTACCTGATAAGAAGATAGAGATATAACTACTTCCACTGTTCCAATATTATAGTGGGACATATCCTTCTCACACCTTTTATCTTACCTAATTTGTCAAAGAGTATCTCACACAGTTCCTTACCGTCTTTTGCCCAGATCTCAGTCATGATCATATGATCGCCAGTGGATGTCCACACCCTTTTTACCTCTTCAAACTCACAGAGTTTCTTTGCAACTGAGAGGAAATCCTCGGGATTGGTGTCAAATCCAGTAAAAGTAATTACGTTATATCCAATTTTAGGTGGATCTATCTCCACCCTGTATCCCTTGATAATCCCTTCCTCCTCCATTCTTTTAATTCTCTTTCTTACAGAACTCTCACTTGTATCTAATATTTTCGCAATCTCTGTATAGGATTTCCTACCATCTCTCCTTAGTATTTCAAGTATTTTCATATCCTTCTCGTCTATTGTATTACCGTTATTGTCCATACTACCACTGTTTAAGTAGTTATAAATAAATTTTAAAGTATACAATATTTTATAAATTTTTTACCGTTAGGTGATACCCTTGGTTGTAAAGATAGTAGTAGATAGGGATAAGTGTATAGGATGTGGGAGATGTTACGACGTATGTCCAAAGGGGCCTTTGATATGGAGAGTGGATAAAGATAAAAAATATTACCCCTACGATACCCGTTACTGCCACAACTGTAAGCTGTGCACAGCTAGATGTCCCACTAACGCCATATCTGTCATAAAGGAGGGAGTTTAGGGATAGGTTATGGACATCCTCTATAAACTGGATAACTACAGGGTCTGTCATCCCAGGGAAACCTGGGATAGGATATACCCTATCCTCAGTGAGATAGGAGTTAGAGGAATAGAGAGAATAGATCACCTAGATAGACTAGGTATCCCTGTTTACGCTGTGGAGAGGATAGGGGAAGAGGGTATAGTATATCACCTAGGTAAGGGAACTACAGATATACAGGCAAAGGTTTCAGGATCTATGGAGGCGATAGAGAGGTATTCTGCAGAGTTAAAAGAGGAGGACAGGAAAAGACTTAAGGAGAAACCTGAAAACCCTGTGGATATAAGGGAGCTGGTGCTACCTCTAGATATATACAGATACCTTGGAGAGAGGAAAAGTATTAGAGGTATCCAGTGGATAGAGGGGTTTGACGTTATAAATGAGTGTACCTTAGAGGTACCTGCAGAGGGGGTATTCCATCCCTACAGGGGAAAGTTGTTTAGAAGTAATACAAACGGTATAGCCTCTGGCAACAACCTATACGAGGCTATTCTCCACGGAGCCCTTGAGGTGATAGAGAGGGATGCCTGGAGTATTGCAGAACTCTCTGGAAATACCTACAGGAGGATAGAAATAGAAGGTGCGAAAAACCCTCTAATCCATGAACTGTTGGAGAGATTTGAAAGTGCCAATATAAACGTTATACTTAAGGATCTAACAAGTGAGGTAGGTATTCCAACTGTGGGAGCTGTATGTGATGAGGAGGTGTGGAAGGACCCTGCCCTCCTATGTATAGGTGTAGGGTGTCATCTCCACCCTGAGATTGCAGTTATCAGGGCTCTAACTGAGGTGGCCCAAAGTAGATCTACTCAACTTCACAGTAGGGGGAAGAGTAGCCTAAGGGGGGACATAGTAAGGAGGATAGGATATGAGAGGATGAAGAGGATTCACAGGAGATGGTATGAGTACAGGGAGGTTATAGGTATTGAGGATATGGAAAACTGTGCAAGATATAACTTAAGGAGAGATCTTAAAACTGTAGAGGAAAAGTTAATAGAGGGGGGGTTTGACAAACTTATATACGTAGATCTGAAAAAAGGAGAGGTGGATACTGTAAGGGTTATAATACCTAAGATGGAGGTTTACTCCATGGACAGGGATAGGATATCCCCCTGGGCAAAGGAGAGAATAAGGAAGATAAGATCTATACGATAGTTATCTTCCCGTTGTTCCACTCTATATATACATCTCCCATCCTGGACATGTCTAAGATAGGCACCCTCCCAGGTGTTGGATGTATACCCATCTTCTTCTGAAACTCAGTCTGCTCCTGGAAGGTTCCACTGTTTACCATTACTGTACCTTTGTAGATCCCATAACCGTTTATGTGTATATGGCCAGAGTGAAATAGGTCAGGCTCTATGGGGATAACTAGATAATCCATATGTTCTGGGGCTATTGGACATCTCCCTCCATATGTTGGACATAGATGCCTCCTCTTTAAAAGCTCCCTCATTATAGAGGGAGGATCTGTATATCTGGCAGAGGGTATCTGTCCCACTATATCGTCAAAACTTCTACCGTGGTATATTAAAAAATTCAACCCATGTACATTTACATAACTTGGATTAGCTACAAATGTGATGTTGTCTAAACTGTCAAATAACTTTAACACCTTCTTAGGTAGGGCAGGTTGAGGTTCTGCAGGCCTTACAGCGTCGTGGTTTCCAGGGGATACTATTATATGTATATGCTCAGGTATCTCTTCCAGGTAGGCGGCAATTTCAGCGTACTGGGCCATGATATCTATCTCGTAGAGGTCCTCCTCCTGTCCTGGATATACACCAACACCGTCTATGAGATCCCCTGCTATAGAGATATACTTCAACCTACTGACGATCTTTTCCTCTATACCTTTACTTATTTTACCGTTTAATAGTTCTATAAATCTTTTAAATCTCTTTCCTAGAAACTCCTTACTCCCTACATGGATATCAGAGAGGAAGGCTGTGTATATTTTTTCGTTAATACTCCTAGGAGCTTTTGGGGTTATATCTGGTCTTATACACCTATCTGCAAAGAGTGTATCCCCACTGTTTGAGACATAACCTGTGAATCCTATAACCTCATCTAGTAGTATGTCGTCAGGTAGTTCTCCCCTTGCTATTTTATCCTTCATAAGGATAACAGTGATACTAGTTTTTTCGTCCTCTATCTCCACCCTTTTATGTCCCTTCTTTGTAGTACTTACGTCAGAAACTATTCCCACTACAAATACGTCACCTGTTCCCTTAAGCTTATCTAACTTATCCAGGGGATAGGCTTTCCTCTTCACCTTCCTCTCTATCATACTCTTGATCCTGTTGTACCTGTCTCTAAAGTATTTTATAAAGTCCTCTATACTACCTTCACATGTGGATTTTCCTGTAACATCCCACTCCTCATACACCTTTACTTTACTCTCTATGTCCTTTGCTATGTAGTTTATCCTACGGTTTATACTGTTCCTGATAGATCTTATTTCAGATAATCTCTTCTTCCTCTCCTCCTCCATTTTATCTAAGTTATCCTGGGTTTTTTCCATCACCTCTGTAGACGTTTTCACCTCAGGGACTTCAGTGGTATGGGATAAGGTATTGTCAGCTACTTCTTTGGTGGAAGGGGAGCTACTGTGGAGGACCTGGGTATTTTCCTGACTAGCTACTCTATCTCCTACGTAATACTTTAGAAAGTTACATTTTTCGTATCTCTTTAAAATATCCTCTAAGTTGTATCTTAGAAAAATGTTTAAAAAGAAGTCATCTAGTAGTATAAAGGTATCGTTTACCTTTTTAAATTCTTTTAATTTTTTTATTAAATTTTCTCTATCCTCTTCAGACATACTGTTTATTCTACAGTAGGACTCTGGAGTTAAAAGAACCTCAATATTTAAAAAATCCTCTAGCATACTCCTCCCTTTTAAAGTATTGTAAAAAAATAGAAAATCACTTTAATTCTATATTGTAGAGTTTTTCAATATTCTCCTTGTGAATTCTATAGGCTCCTTCCTCGTCGATTATACCCATCTCCAGAAGTTTTCTCGTTCTCCTTGGTACTGTCTTTATCCCTAAAACTGCTCCAGGGCGTCTTAAGTCGTCGATATAATCTGTCTCCATTACAAACCTTAGAGATTTTTTCGCAGCTTCAATAACTGGTTTAGAGGCTATGATAGAGGGGAAGATCCTGTATTTTTCCCCCTCCAATACGTTATCTCCACAGTGGTGTTTTATAACCTTTTCAGGGTTGAGATTTACTGATCTAGCCATGTCCCTAAATTCCCTGAACTGTTCCTCTGATGCACTTTCCCCGTGGATCTGTAGGGCACATCCAATATCTCTAGCTATCTCCATAGAGTATAGGAGTATCTCGTTGGAAGTTCTCCATATATCTTCACTTACTTTAAAGTGGGGCCTCCCTACCTCCCCAATACCTACTAGGAAGTGATGTTCCTCTACAAGTTTTCTAGCATAGTTCAGGGCATCTATAACTTTCTCCTTAATACAATCTAGACTCTTTCCCCTCTCTAACATGGTGGTGATTTCACAGGGGTGCACCCCTACTAGCCCATACACCTCCACTCCCTCTACATTCTTCCTTATAGTCTCTATGTCTCTGATTAGTATATCCATGGGGGTAGTTAGATCACCTTTAAAAGAAGGTTTGTTAAGTAGTATCAGTGTTTTTCCTCCAGCACTTTTGAATATCTTTGCCACCTTTTCTGCCCCATAACCTCTCCTACTGTCTACATGGACATGGTTATCTGTTATAGGTATGTTCTCTATATCTACCATCCCATCCCCTAAAAAGTATTTTTTTATTAAAAAAAGTTTAATCCCTTTCCATAAAGCCACGTCCACATCCCCTACCTCCCCTATCTAT
>DQUI01000080.1 GCA_015662355.1 Methanothermococcus okinawensis | reverse complement strand
TTATAGTATAAACTCTTCCACCCTAGGAGAAATTCGTACCCCCTATATAAACCCCAGGAGGGAATTCGTACCCTGTTGTTTATATACTCTAAAAAAGTAAAAAATAGCGCCCCTGCTTAAAGGGAGGATTTTACAAATCTTATTCCATCTCTAGATACTACTAAATTCCCCCTCCACTCCTCCCTAGTTTCAGGGTAGTCTGATCTGTAGTGGGCCCCCCTACTCTCTTTCCTCTCCAAGGCACACCTAGTTACTAGCTCTGCAACTGTTAACATACTCTTAAATTCAAAGTACCTCTGGATCTCAAATACCCCCCTTAACTTTACCCCTTCTAAACTCTTTTTTAAAACCTCTATCCTAGAGAGGGCACTTTTTAAACCTCTCTCCTCCCTAACTATAGATACATTATCCCCCATTGTACCTCTAAGATCCTTTATAAGGTTATGTATAGGGTATCCCCTATCTCTCTCTATCTTCTCTCTCACATCTCTTTTAATCCTATTTATTACACCTTTTACATCTACTTTATCTCTAATATTCCCCCTGTCCTCTACAAACTCCCCTGCACTTCTCCCTGCAATTGCCCCAAATACCTGGGTGTCTGCAAGGGCGTTACCCCCTAATCTATTTGCCCCATGGATACCCCCTGTAACCTCTCCACAGGCAAATAGACCTTCAATGTTTGTCTCACATCTTTCGTTTATCCTGATTCCCCCCATAAAGTGATGGGCAGTAGGTGCCACTATCATAGGTTCCTTCCTTATGTCTATCCCCATATCTAGGAACTGTTTAAACGTTGTCTCCAGCCTCTCCTCGATAACCTCATCTCCTAGGTGGGATACATCTAAATAGACCCCTCCTTTAACTCCCCTACCTTCCTTAATCTCACTGTATATAGCCCTTGCAACAACATCCCTAGTGGACAACTCCATCCTCTCCCTGTCGTAATTTATCATAAACCTCTCTCCATATCTGTTGTAGAGTATACCCCCTTCACCTCTTACAGCTTCAGTGACAAGGGTACCAGTATCTACCATACCAGTGGGATGGAACTGTACCATCTCCATATCTATTAACTCCACCCCTTCCCAGTAGGCCAGTGCAAAACCATCTCCCACCTTCTGAAGGGGGTTAGTAGTTATAGGGTATATCTGCCCAGCACCTCCTGTAGCAAGTACTGTAGAGGTTGCATAGATAGGGAACAACCTCCCCTCTATAAGGTCTAAAAAGATAGCTCCGTAACATCTATTCCCCTTAACTATCAACTTCACAGCCATTACATCTTCTATTATCCTAATATTTTCCAACTTAGAGCTGTACTCCATGAGAGATGTCATTATCTCATGTCCAGTTCTGTCTCCACTGTAGCACGTCCTGTTGAAACTCTGTCCTCCAAAGGGTCTCTGGGCTATACTCCCATCCTCCCTCCTGTCGAACAAAGCCCCAAACCTCTCTAAATTCCTCAACTCCTTTGGGGCATTTTTCACCAGTATCTCCACTAACTTTGGATTGTTAATATAACACCCTCCCTTTAAAGTGTCTAGAAAGTGTTTTTCAAAGTTATCTCTAGGATCTAGTACAGCGTTATATCCTCCCTCAGCCATTACAGTACATCCACTTTTACCAAAGAGTCCCTTAACTGCCATCACAACTCTCTTATCACTACACTCTATTGCACATCTAGCTCCAGCCCCTCCCCCTCCTACGATGAGGACGTCAGTTATCACAGATATCACCATAAAAAAGTTTAGATAATTTTTCTAAAAATAATAAGATAAAAAGAGTATTTTTTAAATCTTTATGTCCTTCTTAAGGAAGTATCTTATAGGGACAAATATAGCCAGGAATATAATCAACATAACTAGAGCTGCTCCCCAGGCCATCTTGTGATCCTCAGGGGCTGGACTTTGAACTAAATCGTAGATTAGAAGGGGGAGTGCTCCAATAGGTTCTAATAGACTTCTAGGATAGGACTCGTAGAGACCTCCAGCAGTGTACAGGAGAGGGGCAGTTTCTCCAGCAACCTTGGCCATACCTATAAGTACCCCAGTGAGTATTCCCGCCTTAGCCATCTTAGTAATGATGTGAAAGATAACCTGGGCCCTTGTACATCCTAGGGCATATCCCCCCTCCTTGTATATCCTGGGAACCTCTGACATAGCCTCCTCTGTATATATAGCCACATAGGGTATGAGAATTATAGCCAGGGCCAAGGCTCCAGCTAGGGCAGAGTATTTCCCCATGGGGAATACAACAACCCCTGCTATAAAGGTACCTACAAGTATAGTGGGAAACTCTAACATTATCTGAAGTAGGACCTTTGTTGCCCTACCAATTAAACTATCTGGGAACTCGTAGGCGTAAGTTCCAGCGAGAAATGCTAGAGGTACTCCAATGGCCATCGCTGTAAATGTAAGGATAAGGGTACCAACTATAGCTGGCCCAATTCCCCCGTTACTCAAGGTTTCTGTTAGAAAGGGTAAACCTCTCTCTGCAATTACAGGGGCACCCTTCATAAATATTGACAGGATGATATGGAACAGGGGTAGTATAGCCAACAGTGTTAGAACCCCTATCGTAAATAGAAATATCTTGTCTTTTATCATTCTTATGGTCTTATGATCAATGGGAAACATGGGCCCTCCACCTCCTGAGATAGTACAGCCCTATTATGTTTATTACTAGACCTATGAGGAACAACACCAGTCCTCCTGCATAGAGGGCAGAGGTCATGTATTTGTATATCGGTGCATTTCCAAACTGATTTGCTATCAGGGAGGAGATAGTGTATCCAGGTGCGAACAACTTGTATGTCAAGTTAAAGGCGTTACCTATTACTAGAGATACTGCAACTGTTTCCCCAAGGGCCCTACCAAATGCCAGTATAAATCCAGAGAGTATTGCAGGTTTGATAAAACTAATCAATACCTTTGTAGCCTCGTATCTTGTAGCTCCCAGGGCGTAAAGTCCCTCTTTATATATACTAGGTATCATGGCGTAGGCCTCCCTAATAATAGCAGAGGCGAAGGGTATAACCATAATTCCCAGGAGGACACCTGCAGACAGATAACAGAATCCAGTTAGAGGGGGATAGTTAAAGAGAGGTATGAAGGATAGGTACTCGTATAGATACCTCATAATATAGTCCCTGAGTATAGGGACCAGTATAAGTGCCCCCCATATACCGTATATTATAGTTGGCAACCCAGCCATAATATCAGATATTATAATAAGGGGATACTTTAACTTTGGAGGGGCATAGTCGTTTACGTATATGGCGTAGGCTATAGAGATAGGGATTGCAAATAGTATTGCAAGTATGGAGGTATAGATACTACCCCATATGGGAGCTGCCAACCCGTATACCTCTTTACTGGCCTCCTCAGCTGCTATCCATACGTTCTTTATAAAGAGGTCTATACCGTATCTCTCAATTGCTGGATAGGATGCAATAAAGTAAAAGATCAACATATAAACAAAGAGGAAAAACACCACTACAACTGCAGGTAGAGTTATTATCTTAAACTCGTCAAATTTCCTTAAAATCTTCTTCAGGTCCATAACTATCAACCTAGTTATATTTTATAAAAATAGAAAAGAGATAAAAAAAGAGAGTATTATTCTTTTATCCTATCTGCAGCTTTCAATCCAATATTTGCTACCTCCTCTGGCAACCCTACAAAACCCTCTGCCAGGTGCTCTGGTTTCTGCCCCTCAGTTAATACCCACCTTAGGAAGTCCTTAATAGCCTTAGCCTCCTCTGGGGTGTAGTGCTTGTGATCTATGTTCTCCCATACCAGGAAGTGTGTGAATGCCACTATTGGATAGGACTTTTCACCAGGAGCATCTAACAACTGTCTCAAATCCTCCTTGTATCCCTCTGTAGGTTCTGGTATATGGGCCTTAACATTTGCAACAGCTGCCTTTATTGTCTCTGTGTTAGGCTCAACAAACTTACCCTCTCTGTTCTCTATGGCAGCATTTGGTAAGTTGTTCTTTAAGGTGTAGGACAACTCTGTATATGCAATGCTGTACTTTGTATTTTTCAACGTGTTAATTACTCCAGAGTTACCCTTTCCTCCAACTCCTCTACCTAACTTATCAACTGGCCAATCTACAACCTTTCCACTTCCTACCTTCTCAGCCCACTCCTTACTTATCATACTGAGGAACGTGGTGAATATAGCAGTGGTACCACTACTGTCACTTCTGTGTACAACTATTATCTTCTGATGTGGCAATTTGTCAGCAACTTCAGGGTTTAACTTCTTTATCCTCTCGTCGTCCCAGTACTCGATCTTCCCTAGGAATATATCTGGTAGTACATCTCTACTTAACTTCAAGGTGTGGTTCCCAATCTCTGGGATGTTGTAGGTTACTACTACAGCTCCAACGATCTCTGGGAACTGTAATGGCTGATCTCCAGTTTCTAGGAATCTCTTCCACATGTCCTCCTTTACCGGTGGGTCAGTTCTTCCAATGTGTGTAAGACCCATTAAGAAGTCCTTCTGACCCTTTCCACTACCTCCTCCCTGATATTCGATCTTTACATTAGGGTTAATCTTCTGATAATCTGCTATCCACTTCTGTATCTGATACTTTGGAAAAGTTGCTCCAGAGGTTCTAATTATAACAGGTCTAGAAGTGGTAGTAGGCTCAGCAGCTGGCTTAGCAGCTGTCTCCTGAGGCTGGGCTTTCTCCTCAGTACCCATACATCCACTTAGGGACACTACAGGAATAAGGAGAAGAATCCCCA
>DQUI01000039.1 GCA_015662355.1 Methanothermococcus okinawensis | reverse complement strand
AGTCTCCAGTATTCTGTCCTCAAACCTCTTAAGGATAATCCCCTCTATATCTCCTCCAGAGTACTCCTCTAGAACTTCCAAGGTGGTCTCAGGGAGTATATCCCTTATCTCCTGGAATCTACCACTGTATATACACTCCCTGATTTTACTACCACTTATACCCTCTAACCGCTCTACAAAGAGGAACCTTGGGTGGAAGTTTAAGTTGTATCTCCTGTTAAGTTTGTATATGGTGTAAGATAGGGAGGCTATTATATAGTTGTCTATCTCCAGTTTTTCACAGATAAACTCTCCAGTTTCAATACAGGATATTTTATAGGGCTTTACCCTAATATGATAGCCCCTGTTTATCAGATCTATTATCCTCTCCATACTACTGTCCCTTATATAGCCCCTAGGTATAATCTCCACCCCTATAGTGTGGAACATTTTAACTATACACTCCATATACTGTCCAGAGCCCATTATACCCATAGGAGGTCCTTCAACAACTATATCTGCCCCTGCCCTAATAGCCATCTCAGCCCTTATATATCTATCTAGGAGATAAGGTATTCCCCTTCCACTTCTCTCCAAGGGTCCAGGGAGCACACTTATAAAGAGCCCCTCCTTCTTCCCCCTCTCTAGACAGTGTTTATGTCCTAGGTGAAGTGGGTTGTACTCTGTGTAATCTGCTACAACCTTTATACCTCTGTCCTCCTTTATCTCTGCTAACATTTTTCTAAATCTCTCTATGTTCTTTTTGTCCCTCCCTGAGGAGCACCTTATTATCTCCTCCCTGTCCCTTAAAAAATTCTTAAGTACCCTGTCCCTCATAGTATCCCTAGGATAGTAGTGCATGAATATACATAATACCGTAATATTTATATATTTGTAATGTATTTGTTATATTCAGATTTGGGCCCATGGTCTAGCTGGCTATGACATCGCCCTTACAAGGCGAGGGTCGCCGGTTCGAATCCGGCTGGGCCCACTATTTTTTTATAGTAATTTATATCCGTTCATTTAAAATTATAAATATAACCTAATAAAAAAAATTATAGTTTTTTACACCTCCAGATAACCCTATTATTTTCCTGGTCGTATTCTACACCTGCGAAGGTAGCCTTATAGCCGTGGATCTTACAGAGCATATACATCAATATCTTATCTGGAGACAGTACTATAGGGATATTTTCCCTTTTTAGTTGTACTAAGCTCTCCTTTACTACAGGGTTTATTATCTCCAGGACAACGTATTCCCCGTTCTCGTAGAACTTATAGTCATCACAGAGACCTAGGTCCTCGATAACAATCCTCTTTAACTCCTCCTCTCCTATCTCATCTTCCCCTGACTCTGTTATCTTCTGGGAGATGAGGTAATCCATGAGATACTTTGAGGAGACCCTGGATATTGCTTTTGAGGTATCTCCCATAAGGTTGTAGAGAGCCTTGTTCATAACGTATATCATAGTATTCAGTAGTTTTTCCACTCCCACTTTTATCCCTCTTAAACTTTTTATCCTTACTGTTAAACTTTCCAATTACTTTAAATACTTTACTGAGTTATTGAATATATTCGTACATCTAAATATATAAATATAACTCTAGATAAAAAAATATTGGGAGGTATTACATCATACCTCCCATGCCCTCCATCTCTCCAGCTCCTCCCTTGGACTTGCCCTCTAACTTCTCAGCAGCGATTATGTCGTCTATTCTCAGTAACATCTCAGCAGCCTCTGAAGCTGACTGGACTGCCTGTGTTTTAACTCTCAATGGCTCAACAACCCCCTTCTCTACCATGTTCTCTATCTCTCCTGTGAAGACGTTCAATCCGTATGCCTCGTTACCCTTCTCTGCATGTTTTGCCCTGAGGTTTACCATCATCTCTATAGCGTCTAGACCTGCGTTTTCAGCTAGTGTTCTTGGTATTACCTCTAGTGCATCGGCGAATCCTTTAACTGCCAACTGCTCTCTACCACTTACTGT
>DQUI01000087.1 GCA_015662355.1 Methanothermococcus okinawensis | reverse complement strand
TGGCAGGTTCTGACAGATGGGGTACAAAGGCTGCAGTGGAGTACTTTAAAACCTTAGAGGATCTCCCTAAGGAGCCAATCTTCGTAGAGTGGAGGGGCGGGAAAGTAGTGAAAATAGAGAAACCTTAATCCCTATTTAGCTAGTTCTATTAACATCTTCACCTTTTTGTATACATCTTCACTTAAGGCTTTCAGAGGTTTTTTTACCCTCTCCCAATCTCCTAGAGCTGGCCACAGTATAGAGTCTATGTGGAGAGGAGGAACTCCACTGTCTCTGGCAACTTCACTCCAAAATTTTAACACGTCTCCCCTTGTAAATTTTGCAGTGTATTTCTCTATTCTACTATCTCTAGGGATCTCTATAGAGTAGGGATAGGGGATAAACCTGTTAAATGACATCCTGGCTCCATATCCAAAGATCTTCACGGCGAATACTACAGTTTTAGAGTGACCTTTAGTGTTTAACACCTTTGCAAGGGCTTTTCTAAGGGCTTCCATGTTGTTGTAGTAGTTTTTAAAATCCTCTAGGGAGCGGGTACTTAGAAAATACTTTAACTTATTTATTCTCTTTATCTTCTTATCTAAATATCGCCTATTACCCTTTGAGTTAGAGAGGAATTTAATATACTCCTCCACTACATCCCCAGATATGTTCTCCCAGGGGTACTCTGAAAACTCTCTCCACCAGTTCTCTCCAGTGGTAGAGAGTTGATAGGACACTAGGGCGTTAAGTATTATCAACTTTAGAAATAACGCCTGATTATTTAACCTCTCTTTAAGGTTCTTCAGATAGTGATACTGTAGATCTATTTTTTCCTCTATCAGTCTTGCAGATTCTATTCCAAGGGATTTTATAATATACTTCAACTTATTTACTCTATCCTCTGTCATAACAATCACTTATAATTCAATTTACCAGGTGATAGTATGACTGCAGTGGTAGTTAAAAACCTTAGGAAGAGATACAACAATAAAATAGCCCTGGATAACGTCTCCTTCCAGGTGGAGAAGGGGGAGATACTGGGAGTAGTGGGGAAATCTGGAGCTGGAAAGTCTACACTTATAAGGATACTTAGGGGGATCGATAGGGACTATGAGGGGTACGTTGAGATACTTGGTAGGAGGGATAACTTCAGGGAGGTTACAGCTATACACCTTCAGAGGAACTTTGCACTGTGGGCTGAGCCTGCAATCTACAACATCATAAGAAAGTTATACGCTGTAAGGAACAACTGTGACGAATCCCTACCTATGGAGGAGGAGTGGGAGGAGTATGAAAAAAAGGCTCTAGAGATATTGAGGTTAGTTGGGCTGGAACATAAGAAGGACGTCCTTGCAAACGTGTTAAGTGGAGGGGAGAAGCAACGTCTAATACTAGCTAGACAGATAGCAAAGATATACGAGAAAGGTGAGGGAGTATTACTTTTAGACGAGCCTGCAACTATGGCCTGTCCAGCCTCAAAGCAGATCCTCTTAGATGTGTTGAAGAACATTAACAGGGAGTTAAACATCCCTATAGTTATTACCTCCCACCTCCCTGAGATACACAGATATCTATGTAATAGGACTATCCTTCTAGAGGAGGGGAAGGTGATACTAGATGGAAAACCTGAGGAGGTGATAGAGAAGTTCCTGGAGGAGATGGCACCTCCCTATATTAGAAGATCTAAACCTAAGGATAGGGCTATAATCGAGGTAAAGAATGTATCTAAGAGATACTTTGTAGTGAGGGGAGGGGAGACCTTGAACATGAGGAATATCTCCTTCCATGTTAGAGAGGGGGAGATACTCTCTATTATTGGGCCAAGTGGTGCTGGAAAATCTGTACTTTTAAGACTCCTTGGAGGGCTTGAGCTTCCAGATAGTGGGAAGATCATAGTGGACGGCGTAGATCTAAGTGAGTACGGATGGAAGAGAATAGAGTTACGTAGGAAGATAGGTATACTACACCAGGAGTTCTCTATACCTCACTATCTAACAGTTAGGGATATGTTGAAGTACAGAGCTGGAGTGAAGGGAGAGGGGGCTATTACCGCTGCCAAATTAAAATCCCAGGAGCTAGGTATATCCCCGAAGGTTGTAGATGGGATCTATCAGCTGATAGATCTCCCTGAGGAGGAGAGGAGGAGTAAACTTGAGAGGTTAGGCCTCTCCTACAATATTATAAATACTCTATTCCCTGCTATTGTTGACGAGGATTTTAACCCTGTGGAGATACTTAAAATGTTGGACTTAGATGAGGAGGTGCTGAACAGGAGAGCTGAGGAGTTAAGTGGTGGAGAGAAGGTTAGAGTAGCCCTTGCCCTACAACTGATAACAAAACCAAAGATCCTCCTATTAGATGAACCCTTTGGAGATTTAGACCCTATAACCTTGAGGAATGTTGCAAATTATCTAAAGATGATAAACGACAGATACAGTACCACTGTAGTACTGATCAGTCATCATATACCTCTGATAAAGGAGATAAGCGACAGAGTAATACTTATAGACAGGGGGAAAATAGAGATGGAGGGAGATCCAGAGGTTGTCTGTGACAAGTTTATAGAGATAAGTAATTCAAGGTTTCTAGGGGAGGAGAAAGAGTAGAGAGGTGATAACATTATAAAGCTTCAGATAGATAGGAGAGCCTATGAGTCTATAGAGAACTTCTCCAGGATAGTGTATGTTAAGGGGATAGTGAACAGGGAAGATCTACCTGAAAGGGATGAGATAGTGGACCTCTACTACAGGGGGAGATTTGTAGCTAGGGCTATCTACAACAGGGGCAGCCCTACTTTAAAGATACTTACTCTGGAGAGAGAAGAGATAGATAAAGACTTCTTCTATAAGAGGATAAAAAAAGCTATAGAGTACAGGGAGAAGATCCTTGGTTTCAAGAACACCTACAGGATGATATACGCTGAAGGCGACTATCTACCATGTATAGTGCTAGATAGATACAACAACATAGGTTCTATGCAGATCTCCTCCAAGGTTATGGAGAGATTCGCCCCTGTAATATTCGAATGTGTAGAGGAGCTTGGAGATATTAGCACCTTATATGTCCAAGGTGCTAAGAAGGGAGATAGGATAAAACCTAGAATATTTGGAGATAGGAGGAATGTGGAAACTGTTATAGAGGAGGGTAGGGGAAAATTCAAGGTAAACGTAAAGGGGCACAAAACAGGTTTCTTCCTAGATCAGAGGGACAACAGGATAGACATAGAGAATTACGTGAGAGAGGGGGATAGGGTATTAGATGTATGTTGCTATACAGGTGGCTTCTCTGTACACTGTGGGGTGATAGGTGCAGAGGTCTGGGGAGTGGATATTTCCAAGAGGGCCTTAGAGGTTGCAGAGGAGAATATGAGATTAAACAACATAGATAACTATCACCTTATACATGGGAACGCCTTTGACGTGATGAGGGATCTTATAGAGGAGGGGGAGTTCTTCGACGTAGTAATACTAGATCCCCCATCTTTCACAAGAACCTCAGAGGATGTAAAAAATGCTCTAAGGGCCTACAACACCCTTAACTATCTAGGGCTCCAACTTAGTAGAAGGATGTTAGTTACATGCTCCTGTTCCCATCACATAGACAGGGAGACCTTTAAGAGTACTGTAGTATCTGCCTCTCTAAGGGCTAAAAGGGAGATTAAACAAATTGGAGGTTATAGGACCCAATCCCCAGATCATGTGATCTCCATGGCCAATAAAAATTTAGAGTATTTAAAGTGTCTATTTTTTGCAGTGGATTAGAAGGTAATGACCTTATCACTCTCCTTTACAAACTCCACTAGATCATGGATAGTACCTAAATTAACCCCCTCTATTAGATCCTCCTCCCTTAGGCCTCTAGCTCTACAGCAGGGACCACAGGCTTTTACAACTGCCCCAGATTCTATACAGTTCTTCAAGTACTCTAGATAGTTTGGAACCTCAGAGGGGTTTTGGAATTTCTTCGCCAGATAGACCCCATCCTCTATAAGGAATATATTTACATCTATCCCCTCTAACAGGGAGGCAAGGGCGAATCTAAGAGCTGAGTAGGCCCTCTCATGCCCGTAGGGAGCTGTAGTAACTATCACTGTAAATTTCACAATCATCACCTCTACTTCTCTATTACAACTTTAAAGGTTTCTCCACACTCCTCAATGGACACTACCTTGTAACCGTAGGTTTCAGCGAATCTTTTAATATTCTCCAGGGCAGGTTTGTAGTCCCCTATTACAGTTAATCTCTCTCCCTTAGCTAATCCCTCTAGAGCCTTCTTTGTTTTCAACACAGGCATTGGACATACGAGACCACGAACATCTAACTCCATATTATCCCCTCTATCCCTTTATAGTTGGAATAGAAGTATATAATAGTTAGGAAGTGTTAATATGTTTCAGGAGGATAAGGAAAAGGCTATGAAGAGATTAAGGGAGGCCTTGGAGAAGGACCTTGTAGATAGAGGTATACTATACTTACTCCACAGGATAAACGAGATGGAGGACTACTACACCACCAGTTCCTGTATAGGAAGATGTGGGCTAATAGAGTTTCCAAGGGGTAGAAATCCCAAGGTACACTCAAGATGGTTAGGGAAGTGGCACCACTACGGAGACGAGAGGGATTTGTTTAAGGCCTTAGAGAGGAGATCTGAAGATTTTGAGATGTTAGTTTTTGTGATGAACTCTCCAATACTCCATGTAGCCTCTAGGGATATCCCTGCTGCCAAGAGACTCCTGGATACAGCTATCCACAGTGGTTTAAAGGCCTCCTCTATAAAGTCTATAACAGATAGGAGGGTAGTGGTGGAGATAGTAAGCACCTATAAAATAGATGCACCAGTTGGTATAGATGGAAACATCCTTGTAGATGAGGATTATCTCAAGACGTTGTTAAAGGTTGGAAACACTAAATTGAAGAAGTCCAGGGCGTTACTCCATAGGTTTTATAAGGAGTTGGAATCTAGGTGATCACTTTAAAGTCTCCTGTTAAGTAGGAGAGGGCTATCAGTAGTATGTCCACTATAACTATTAACAGTATATACTTAATAGCTGGGGACTCTATCTTTTTTATTAACTTTAAGTCTCCGTTGTATCCTCTACAGCTCATGGTAATAAAGGCTTTCTCTCCCCTATCCCAGGCCCTTATAAAGAGAATAGCTCCCAGTGTACCTAGGGACTTATAGGTAGTTTTTAGATCCTTATATCCTAATCTAGTGTTTTGGGCGTTTGTTATCCTTATCATCTCCTCCAGTAACAGGAAGATATACCTGTACATCATCATGGCTATATCTACAAAGGTGGAGGGGAGTTTTAAATCCCTCAATATATAGAAGAGTTCAGTCATAGGGGTAGTCAATGCCAGGAAGAGGGTACAGGCAATACCTCCAAGCATCCTGCTAAATACTAACAAACCTAGATTAACTCCATAACTGTAGATGGAGATAGTGAAGTTGAAGATCTTTATAGAGAGAAGTTCCTTCCCTCCAGAGTATATAATACCCATGAGGATCACTGTAATTACTCCAAATCCTAAGGGAGCTAATAGAAGAGGTAGATATATCCTAAGGGGAACCTTGGCCACGAAGACAGTTAGGACTATCATAATAAGGGCTATAATTAGAGGGACTATAACAGATTTTGAAAAGACAGTAATTAAAAGCATAGATAGGGCAAAAAACACCTTTAACTTAGGGTTGATATGACGTAACCTGTTGTTATGGGCAATACGGTCTATAATATTTGCATTCATTTAACTCACCTAAAAAGAGTAATAAATATTTTTTAAAATAACTATAAAAAAATAGAAAAAAGTGTTAGCTCTGGGATTTTAACTCTATTCTAGCCTTGTTGTATCCTATGAAGTAGCCTATTATTATAGCACCTATGGCAGCCTGGAGGGCAAAGAGGAATGACTCAATCTCTCCACTTGGTGGCTCCCATACTGGGCTGAACCAGGGTTCATAGTTTGGGTTCATCTCTATGATAGCCTCTTCAGCCTCCCCATCTGCTCCACCGAAGTAACCCTCTTCCTCTCCCTTACCTGCGTATATGAGAAGGGGGATAATGATTAAGATAATAACTCCTAAGATCATAAGTATATGTTTTGTCTCCATTATTCAGCACCTCCAGTCTCCATTACTTGGGTGTAGTGAGGTACTTCACTTTCATCTATAACTCCCAACTTCAAGAGGAGGTCTGGTCTCAACTCCTTTATCTTGTCCCAGATTATTGCTGTCAATAGACCCTCTGCAATTGCAAGGGGTATCTGGGTAACAGCGAATATACTTAGGAACGTTATTAATGTCTTTACTGGATCGTCTCCTGGGAATGCCAAGGTAAGTTGTATAGCTGTAGTGACGTAGGTCATCCAATCTGATGCAATAGCTGCCAACATAACTGCTATTGTAGAGCTTACCTTACCTCTGAGAAGTTTCCATACAATTACCCCTGCTAGAGGACCCATAACACCCATGGAGAATATATTTGCTCCCAAGGTAGTTAATCCACCATGGGCTAACAGCAGTGCCTGGAATAGTAGTACTATTGTAGCTAAAACTGCAGTAATCGCTACTCCAAAGAGTACTGCACTTAAACCGTTACCACAGGGGTGGGAACAGCTACCTGTAACTGAGGGAAGTTTAAGGGAGCTCAGTACGAACATATAGGCCCCTGCAACTGCCAGGAGAGGTTTTACCTCTGGCATCTCCTTGAGAAGTTTATTTATCTTTATAATCCCGTAACCTACCACTATACCTGAGAGGATGTACCATATTGCACACCACATAGGTGGTAGATACCCCTCCATTATGTGCAAGATATCACCTCTTAACTAGAAATAGGGGTATGTAGTAATTTAAGCTAAATATTTATTATAAATAGCTTTCTATTTAAGTTTAATTTAATTAAAGTTTTGTGGTATTATGAAGAGGGTGATAAACTACTACAACACTTTAGCCAGGGAGTACGACAGGATATACAGGAATATGGAGTATATGAGAGCTGTAGAGTATAAGGTAGTTAAAAATGAGATAAAAAAGGATTATCTAATCTTAGACGTAGGATGTGGAACTGGAGAGCATCTAGTATATCTCAGGGATTTCAATACAGTAGGTTTGGACATCTCCATAGAGATGGCAAGGAGGGCAAGGGATAAAAGTGGGAAATTTGTAGTTGTAGGGGATGGACAACATCTCCCCTTTAAGAGTAGATCCTTCCACTGTGTAATCTCCTTCTTTGGAGCTTTAAATCACGGGGATATAGAAAGGGTATTTAAGGAGATTAGGAGGGTCCTTGTTAAGGGAGGTATATTTATATTTACAGTGGCCAACCTCTACGATCTAAAATGGATAGTTAAATCCCTGTTAAGGAGGGGATGGAGGGATACCTTAAAGGCTATGAAGAGGAGGAGGGGTGATATTAGAAAGGTGATAGATGGGAGGAGGATAAAGGTTAATACTAGATTTTACTCCTTGGGAGAGGTGGAGAATCTCCTGAGAAAACATAACTTTCATATAAAGTATACCTTTGCCACCTCTATCACTAACTCCCCCTTGGATAACCTTCTATACAAAACCTTTTTAAAGTACCTGGGAGGTTATATAGGTGCTGTAGCTGTTAAAAAGTAAAGGTGAGAGGGATGTATAAAATATGTGTAATAGAGGGAGACGGTATTGGAAAAGAGGTTGTACCTGCAACCTTGGAGGTTTTAAAGGCAACAGGACTGAACTTTGAATTTATACATGCAGAGGCTGGAGACGAGGTTTTTAAAAAGAGAGGAGTTGCCCTTCCAGAGGAGACAGTTGAGATTGCAAAGAAGTGTGATGCAGTACTCTTTGGAGCTGCTGGGGAGACTGCTGCAGATGTTATAGTTAAGCTGAGGAAGATACTGGATACCTACGCCAACGTTAGACCTGTTAAATCCTACAAGGGTATAAGATGTTTAAAGGATAACATAGACTATGTAATAGTAAGGGAGAATACAGAGGACCTCTATAAAGGTATAGAGGCCCAGGTGGCAGAAGGAGTATATACAGCAACCAGGGTGATTACAGAGAGGGCCTCTAGGAGGATATTTAAATTTGCCTTTCAGTTGGCAGAGAAGAGGAAGGGAGAAGGTAAAAGGGGGAAGGTCAGTTGTGCCCACAAGGCTAACGTCCTAAAACTTACAGATGGAGTGTTTAAAAGAATTTTCTATCAGGTTGCAGAGGAGTATCCAGATATAGAGGCTGAGGATTACTACATAGACGCCATGAATATGTATATCATTACAAAACCTGAAACCTTCGACGTAGTTGTTACCTCGAATCTCTTTGGGGACATCCTCTCCGATGGAGCTGCTGGAACAGTTGGAGGATTGGGGATGGCACCCTCTGCAAACATTGGAGATAGATATGGGCTCTTTGAACCTGTACACGGTTCTGCCCCAGATATAGCAGGGAAAGGTATAGCCAATCCAACTGCCACAATACTAGCTGGAGTACTTATGTTGAGATATCTAGGAGAGGATGAGGTGGCGAATATAGTGGAGAGGGCACTTGAGGAGGTGCTGGAGAGAGGACTTACAACACCTGATCTCGGTGGCTCCCTCACTACCTTTGAGATGGCCAGGGAGGTTGCCAAAAGAGTAAGAGAGTACATCTAGTCTATCATAGATATGAAATCCTCTAGCCAGTCCACTACCCCATACCTCACTTTTTTATTCTTCATATTCTCTATAATCTCCTCTACAACCTCCTCTACACATCTGTTAGTAGTATCTATTTCGTATACAGGGATGTTCTCGTTTTTCAACCTCTCCAGGGACTCTATTAAGGAGACATCTAGTATCTCAGCCCCTACGTTCTCCTTAATCTTCTCCTTAGAATAACCTCGTTTTTTTAATCTCTCCTTAACTAGTTGAGGGTTGCATCGAAGTACCACTATATAATCCACATCTAGGAGATGGCTTATATGACCATCTAGGATGACAACATCCCCTTTAACATCTTTTAAATACTCTCTAAGTTTTGGAAAGTCTACTACGTAGGAGTCCATGTGTTCATCCTTCTCTATGTAGAGTTTTTCTCTCTTTACAACCTCTGTAAGATCTATATATTCAAGGGAGATGCCCCTCTTTGTCAATTTATCCTTCAAATGTTTGGAGATAGTGGATTTTCCCACTCCAGGGGTCCCGGTGATAGCTAGCTTTATCCTATCACCTCAGTTGTTACTTCCAATTCCCTCTACCACTGTTTCAGACTTGTACCTGTCGATGTCCACGTCAGAACGAACTATTAAAATTACGTTGTCGTCAACTCTCCACAGGGAGTAATTCAAGGTCTCCATGTACTTCTTAAAATCTAAGAACTCCTTTTCAAATGCCTCAAGGGAGATGTCCTCATGATTTATAATGATTACGTCGTGGTCTATTATCTTCTTTAGGTTTTCAAAGTCATGGGGGGACTTCATTCTAACAGTTAGTATCTTAGGTAGGATCTTTTGAATGACTACTTTACTTTCACTTTTCTCCTCCTTCTTAATAATCTCTCCCTCAGGTTTATCCTCTCCATCTAGTGGAGGTTCCCTTCTCTTTAGTTTCAACTTAGACACTATTTTAGACTCAGGTAGGGGTATCTCCTCATCCCCCTTTATCTCGTAGGCAGAAGCCTCCTCCCCTATAACTACGTACTCCTCCTTAATAGGGAGTTGTTTCGGCGGATCATCGTTACCTAGAATAAATCTCTTTAACCTTTTTAACATCTCTGCCACCTGATGTATTTGATTTATTAATTAAGCTATTGTGATATTTATAGTTTTAGAGGTAATCCATTACAAGGTATATACCTAAGAATATAAAAAGAGCCCCAAGTAATATCTTAATAGAGGGTAGTTCCCGTGTTATAACAGAATTAGCTATTATTGTAAAGAAGGGGTAAATACTGGTTATCAATACAATCTTAGATGGGGAAGATAGTTTTAGAGCCTTGTAGTATAGATATGTGGAGAGAACACTTCCAAGGGATACAACAGCGAGGAAGAGAACAGGCTTAAGAGGTAGAGATTTAAGACTCTCTATACTGATCTTTCCCAGTAAAATATATAGGGAGGAGATTACAAGGAAGTTCATAGATACGATAAGAAATAGTGCTGTAGATGGATCAATATAGTTCAACGCCTTCTTTTCAATAATAGGAAATATCCCCCACATAACAGCTATAATAAGTGCCAAGACCTCTCCCTTCATAAAAGATCACCTTTATATCTACTGTTTCTAGAGGGATAAAAAATTAGGAAAATATTTTTTATAGGTTATTATTAAGGTGTTATCATGGAGAAAAATGCCTTAATAGATGTGGATTACAATCCCCAGGAGAAGTGTATATTCCTCTATCTCCTAAAGGGTCTTATAAAGGACAGGGAGTTTAAACCTTACTTCTACGTAGATGCACCTCCAGAGGAGATTGAGAGATTCCTTGAAGAAAATCACAAGGAGTTGTTAGACCGTATAGAGAAGATGGAAACTACAGAGAAGATTGTGATAAACAGGGATTTGAAAAGTAGGGATAGAATCATAAGGAAGAATGTTACAAGGGTAGTTGTAAGGTATCCCAAGGACGTGCCAAAACTTAGAGTGCTCAGGGAATTAGGGGAGATATACGAACATGACATCCCCTTTACAAAGCGATATCTTATAGACAACGACTTAGTCCCTATGGTATACTACAGGAACATTGAAGACAGGGAGAGGAGAGAGATAGTAAGTAAGGAGATACCAGAGTTAAAGGCAGTGGCCTTCGATATGGAGGTGTACTGTAGAGGTAGGGAACCTGTAGTAGATAAGGACCCTATACTTATGGTAAGTTTCTACTCCCAGGGGATGAAGAAGGTTCTATCCTATAAACCTTTTGAACATGAGTGTTTAGAGTTAGTGAAGGATGAGAGGGAGTTGATAAAGAGAACTGTAGAGATCCTAAAGGATTACAATCTAATCTATACCTACAACGGAGACAACTTCGACTTTCCATACTTGGTGAAGAGGGCCAAATACCTAGGTGTTAAGATTCCCATGGAGATAAGGATTTCAAGGGGAGGGATGTACTTAAGGAGTTATATCCCTGGGAGGATACATCTAGACCTCTATCCTATTGTAAGGGGGATGTTGAACTTAAGTAAGTACACTTTAGAGGAGGTGTGTTACGAACTCTTTGGAGTACGTAAGTTGGAGGTTGGTCATGGGAACATAGGTAGGTTGTGGGAGGAGGGGGATAGTAACTTAGTGGAGTACTCCCTTCAGGATGCCTATTATACCTATCTAGTTGGGGAGTACTTTCTACCTTTAGAGGTAATGTTTTCAAGGATTGTAAATCAGACTCTCTTTGAAGTTAGTAGGATGAGCAGTAGTCAGATGGTAGAGTATCTACTACTGAAACACTCCTATAGGAAAAACTATTTAGCACCTAACAGGCCCTCTGAGGAGGAGTATAAGAGGAGAGTTAGGGAGTACTACGAGGGGGGATATGTAAAGGAGCCTATTAAGGGTGTCCACGAGAACATAGTAAGTATGGACTTTAGATCCTTGTATCCCTCTATAATAATTACCTACAACATAAGCCCAGATACTATAGACTGTGGATGTTGTGAGGGGGAATCTGAGAAGATACTTGGTCACTGGTTCTGTAAGAGGAGAAGGGGCCTTATACCTGAGGTGCTCCATAAGTTACTCAAGAGGCGAAGGGAGATAAAGGAGGAGTTAAAGAACACTGATCCTAGCTCCCCCCACTACAAACTACTAGATTACGAGCAGAAATCCTTGAAGGTGCTAGCTAACAGTCATTACGGCTATCTCGCCTATCCAAGGGCTAGATGGTACTGTAAGGAGTGCGCCGAGGTAGTGACGTACTTAGGTAGGATGTATATCCAGAGGACTATAGAGGAGGCTGAGAAGTACAGGTTTAAGGTGATATACGCAGATACAGATGGTCTATATGCCACTATGGAAGGGGTAAAAAGTAAGGAGGAGTTGTTAAAGAGGACCTATGAGTTTTTAAGGGAGATGAATAAGAAACTGCCAGGGGATATGGAGTTGGAATTTGAGGGCTACTACAAAAGGGGTATATTTGTTACAAAGAAGAAATACGCCCTTATAGATGAAAACAACAGGATAGTGATAAAGGGCTTAGAACTTGTAAGGAGGGATTGGTCCAACATAGCTAAGAGGACCCAGAGAGAGGTGTTGAAGGCGCTACTGGAGAAGGGAGACATTAAAATGGCGAAGGATATTGTTATCAACACTATAGAGGATCTGAGGAAAGGTAAAGTGAAGAAGGAGGATCTAGTTATCTATACTCAACTTACAAAGGATATATCTAGGTATAAAACAACTGCCCCTCATGTGGAAGTTGCAAAGAAGATCCTGAGGAAAGGTGGAAGATTGATGACAGGGGATGTAATAGGTTATATTATTACCAGTGGTAACGGCCCTGTAAGTGAGAGGGCAGAGTTACCTGAGGATGCACAGGACTACGATATAAACTACTATATAGATAATCAAGTCCTTCCCCCTGTAATAAGGATAATGGAGTCTCTTGGAGTATCTAAAGAGGAACTTAAAAGTGAAAGTAGACAATCTACCTTAAAGGATTTCCTAGATCTCTAAAAGAGAATATTAATTATTATCTTTTTCTCCAGAACAGGATTGTCCCTTGAACATTAGAGGTCGATGTATAGTGTTAAAGGTACAGAAAGGTATAACCCTTCCATCTGGTAGGGCGTAGTGGATACAGCACCTTTCACATCTCCTTATATCGAAGTTGTAAGGATCCATAAAGTGCATACAGCCGATCATAAGAACACTATGGTGTAACTTGACAAGGGAGGTGTAACTACCTCTAAGTATATCCACTATAAAGTTGGCCAAAGTTTTTACGTTGATACTTTTAGGTGCTCTATCTCTGTCAATAAGTTTCAATATACTTAAACTTAAATCTAGAACAGATCTAATTTTAGATTTCTTTCCCTCTATTAACTCCTCATTTTTCTCCTTTATAAGTTCTAAAAAGCCTTCAACGTCAAAGAATCTTGGGAAGGGTATCATCTTCCCATCTTCAACAAATACGTAGGTGGATACACCACAGTGTTGATGGGATCCTAGAACAGGTTTTTTCCTATCTAGTATATTTTCTACAAAGAGGGATATTGGGGCGACAACAGGTACAGGATAGAAGTCCTCCCTACTAATCTCCCCATGGGTCTGCTCCTCCACTAACCTTATAAAGTCAGGAATTGTTATCCTCCCTTCTAATCTCTTCTCCTCCTCTATTCTTCCAGTAAAGGAGACTGGTTGGAAGTTAACACCTCTAATAACGTCAAAGTTTTTTATTCCATATCTTATTATATCCCCTACCTCTCCATCGTTAACCCCTTTAACTAGAGTAGGGACTAGCACTACACTGTTGAAACCTACATCCCTACAGTTCTCAATTACCTTCATCTTAAAGGGTAGAAGGTTTCTCCCCCTGGCTATTAAGTAAGGTCTCTCTGATATCCCGTCAAATTGGAGGTAGATTGTTGATAGCCCAACTTCTTTAAGTTTTCTTACGTACTCCCTGTTCTTCAACTTCAAACCGTTTGTAGCTAACTGGGTATGTAAGAATCCCATTTCTTTAGCTAGTTCTATAATATGGAAGAGATCCTCCCTCAGTGTAGGTTCTCCCCCTGCAAACTGTATAGCAGGGGTTGGGGGAATCTCACTTCTCAAGATCTCCATCATCCTCTTTACTTCCTGGAAACTTGGTTCATAGACTACTCCAGTTTTCCCTGCATTTGCAAAACATATGGGACAGTTTAAGTTGCACCTGTTAGTAAGGTCTATATTTGCAAGTACTGTTGGAGTTTTGTGGTTGGGACATAGGCCACAGTCGTAGGGGCAGCCTTTCTCTGTCTCCCTGTGAGTAACCTTAACACTAGATATATACTCGTAGCTGTTGAATTTTTTGTATAACTGGGCATCGCTCCAGTAGATATCTTTAAACATCCCATGTTCAGGGCATATCTTCTCTATATACACAACATTTTCCTCTTCGTAGAAGATAGCAGGGATCCTTTTAAAACATTTAGGACAGATGGATAGTGTCCTATCTATAACCTCCTTCATATTTATCTCCCCTTAAAAATAATAGTTATTCCTCCTTACGCCCCTCTTCACAACTACATACTAGAATATCTTTTTTTATCATCGTGTGGGTACCAAATACTATAGGAATCCCTAACTCCTTCATCAACTTTTCACTGATTTTTTCAAAGTCTATGTATGGACATTTAGGTTCTAAAAAGGTACAGTTTGCTATATGGATAGCCTCTACATTGGAGACATTTTTAAGAAGCTTTATCCTAGATGAAAACCTCTTCCCTGGACAACCTCCACAGTTGGTAAATGCCACTAACTCCACATCCCTGTATCTCTCAAAGGCTCCACTCTTTTCATTCACTGCCTTGAAGCAGGATACACAGGCCTCCTTCCCTGGACATCCCATTTTAGTCATCTTTTCACATGCAATTATAGCTATCTTCATTTCTATCACCTCAGTTTTTAATCTTTAAGTAATCTATTAATTCCTTCTTTATCTCCTCTACAGTTGGTATCTTACCTTCAAATACTACTACATCGTCAAAGACCACCCCTGGGGTGAGCATAACCCACTCAGATATCTCCTCTATATCCTCAATCTTCTGGATCTCTGCATCTATCCCTAACTCCTCCACAGCCCTCTTAACATTCTCGTAGGTTTTTTTACACTTGGGACATCCTGTTCCTAGCACTTTGATTATCATTAGTATCACCTCTAAGTATTGTTGTTTTTATTAACTTATATAAGTTAATACTCCTTCCATCCCTCCTCTCCAATAAGGGGAACAAATGCAACCTGACCTAACTTTTTCTTGAATATTTTATTTCCCCTCTTCTCCAGGAGTATCAACTCCTGAATGTCCTTACCTACAGGGGCCACCAACTTCCCCCTATCCTTTAACTGATCTATCAGTGGTTTAGGTATCTTAGGTCCTGCTGCAGTAACGTATATTCTGTCGTAGGGGGATAGAGGGGGATACCCTAGAGTACCGTCTCCACATACAACTATAACGTTGTCATAACCTAACCTCTTAAGTGTCTTCCTAGCTCTCTCCGCCAGCTGAGGTATCCTCTCTATAGTTACTACCAGTCCATCTTTTCCAACGATCTCAGCTACTACTGCAGCGTGATACCCTGAGCCTGTACCTACCTCTAAAACCTTCTGTCCCTCCTTTAGATCTAGCGCCTCACACATCATACCTATTATATGTATTGCAGAGATAGTCTGGCCGTATCCAATACTTAGAGGTGTATCTATATAGGCGTACTTCTTCAACTCCTCTGGTAGGAACTCCTCCCTTGGAACCTTTAAAAGGGCCTGGATAACTTTCTCATTTTTAATATACCCTGCCCTCTTTAAATGCTCCACTACTGGAATCATCTCCTCTATAACGTTCATGTTTTTCACTCTCCCTTTTGAATTAGCTCATTTACGTCTCAGGAGGTATTAGTTGTTAACTATCTATAAAAGAGCCTCATAGAGAAGTAGGAGTATAACCCTACAGCAGTTAGTATAAGAGAGGATATCTTGTACATGTTTGAGAGTCCAAAGAGATCTGCCAGGTATCCTAACACTACAGCACCTAGGAACATTCCAATATTTAAACTTGTGGTAAACAGCCCCATAGCTGCTCCCTTCTCCCCTATATCTATCCCCTTCATAGCCAGGGCGTTTACAGCAGGGAGATACATACTTCCACCAATAGCTACCAGCTCTAAGGCGGAAAATATCTTGAGGATAGGGGAAACAGTTGTAAGGTATTGGGGAAATATGGAGAGGAGATATAACCCTAGGGCACTTAAGAGAAGTCCTCCACATATTAACAAAGTTCCCCCTGTTCTATCGTATATCTCTCCAAATTTCCTCTGGAGGGCACCCATAGTTAAGTTTGTAGAGGCAATCAAGATACCAACTTGATCTAGTCCTAGATAGTCACTGACGTAAACCACTAGATAGGCGATAATACCAGTGTTCACCACGTAGTACGCCATGTTTATAATAAAGGCAGAGCGGAAGTGTCTATCCCTTAAAAATTCTAGAGAGAAAAACCTTCTCTTAAGGGGTCCCCTGTATTTTACTATAAGTTTTGAGACGTATCTGAAACTCCCGTCCCTCTTTATCTCTATATTTTTTAATTTAAAGAGACAGATAAAGAAGGATATGAAACTTAGAATACCACAGAAGTAGAAAGGTGCCTCTATCCCGTAAAAACGTGCCATAATCCCTCCCAGTAGAGGTCCAAGGGAGAAACCTAAAGGTAGTGCAGAGTTGAATAATCCTATGTACTCTCCAAGTTTTCCCCTAGGTGCAACTGTGGCAACGTAGGCTCCAGCCACTGGATTTATAAAGGAAGAGGATATTCCATTAAGTATTCTCAACACTATCAGATGGATTACTGAGTTTGCAAAGGGATAGAGTATTGTGAAGAAGCCGTAGAAGAATATACCTAGGAGTAAAAATATCTTCTTCCCGTATCTATCTGAGAGATATCCTACAGGTATCTGTGCAAAGGTTCTTGCAAGGGCAAATGAGCCAAATACTATACCGATCTCAAAGTTTGATGCCCCGAGGAGTTGGGCGTACTTTGATATAAGGGGCGCTATTAAACCTATACCAAGCATAGTAATAAAGGATATAAACCACAGTATAATTACAGTTTCCTTAGGGTTGAGCTCCCTATTCAATTTATCCCACCATAGTTAAAAAACAGATTATGACCTATTACTATCTAACTTCTCCTTCAGTATTTTAACAACCTTCTTAGGTTCAGCTCTTCCCCTAGTTAACTTCATCACCTGACCCATGAGGAAGTGGAGGGCTACCTTATTCCCCTCTAAATAATCCTTAACTGCCTTTGGATTGTTTTTAATAGCCTCCTCACAGGCCTTTAGAAGAACATCATCTTCAGTGATTACAGTTAATCCCATCTCCTCTACAATCTCCCTTGGAGACTTACTACCCCTTTGTTCCACCATTATCTCAATGACCTTTTTAGCGATCTTCTGACTTATGACGTTGTCGTTGATAAGTCTTATAAGTTCTGTAAGATGCTCTGGTTTCAAGTTACTCTCCAGGAAGTCTATCTTGTTGTAGGCTAGAACCCTTTTTAACTCGTTCCTTATCCAAGTTACTGCAAGGTTTACATTTCTCTCCTCTAATCCTAGATCCTGGACAACCTTCTCAAAGACTTCTGCAAGGGCTAAGTCAGAGACTAGAACCTTTGCATCCTCCTCCTTTATTCCATACTCCCTTACAAACCTCTTCTCCTTCTCTAAGGGAGTCTCTGGCATCTGAGACTCTACCTCTTTAACCCACCTCTCCTCTATTACAATAGGTAGGATATCAGGGTCAGGTATATACCTGTAATCCTCTGCAGTTTCCTTGGTTCTCATACCCCTTGTGATCATCTGAGACTCCATAAACCCCCTGGTCTCCCTTTTAACCTCCCCTCCTCTCTTGAGAATATTCTTCTGCCTTATGAACTCGTACTTTAGAACCTTGTAAACTCCCTTGATAGAGTTAACGTTCTTTACCTCAACCCTGTTTCCCTGGATACCGTTGTAGTTCACAGAGATGTTTACATCTACCCTCATTGTACCCTCTCCCCTGAGATGTCCAATATATCTAAACAACCTCATCAACTGTTTTAGAAACTCCCTGGCCTCTTCAGGAGAGCTTATATCTGGCTCAGTGACGATTTCGATAAGGGGTATACCACTTCTGTTATAGTCTACAAGACCTAAGTCAGGTTTGTACTGTCCAGGATCCTCCTCTAAATGTACCTCTGCTATTCCAATATCTAGGAATTTTCCATCTATGCCTATAGGAACAGTTGTTCTCTGATAACCACTAGGTAGATCTGGGTAGTCGTAGTGTTTCCTCTGAAAGTAGATATCTCTGTTAAGTACTATCTCACAGTTTAGCATCTTTGCCACCATGATGGCAATATCTATAGCCTTCTTATTTGGAGGCATAGGTCTTGCCCCAGGGAGCCCAATACATACAGGACATATGTTAGTATTTGGAGGTACCTCGCTGTAATTAGTTGGACATCTACAGAAGAGTTTAGATTTAGTCTCTACTTGAACATGTATCTCTAAACCACACTTCATAGTAGCCTCTCTGTCCATTACTATCACCATATACTTTCTACATACTTCCAAAAACTCCCATTACTATAAAAATTATTAATAGAGATAATCTACTCTTTTATATTTAAGTACCATAAAAACATAACTGGTGATTTAATGAATAGACCTCTCTCAAAATCACCTACCTTAACCTTGGAAAATATCATGTGCTGTATATTTGATATAAAGCCTTTAGATGTTGCAGTGTATCTTACACTTTTAAAGAATGGCCCCTCTAAGGTTAGTGCCATTGCAGAGTTGTTAAATAGGGACAGGAGTACAATTCAGAGATCTATGCAGAACTTAATAAGGGCAGGTCTTGTTAGGAGGAAACAGGTGAATCTTAAAAAGGGTGGGTATTTTTACAGATACGAGGCAATTCCCTTTACTGAGGTTAGAGAGAAAATATTAAAAACTATAGAGGAGTGGCGTGATGAGGTTAAAAGGTGGATAGAAGCTATAGATACTGGGGAGTTAGAGGACTATATTCAGGAGTACGTTAAAAACAGAAGATAAGGGATACTATGAAGATAGTATTCCTGGGAACAGGTTCTTCCATACCTACAAAGAAGAGAAACCAGCCCTCAATTGCCCTTAAATACAGAGGTGATGTGCTCCTATTCGACTGTGGAGAGGGTACCCAGAGGCAGATGATCTATACAGATATCTCACCTATGAAGGTAAAGTATATATTTATCTCTCACCTCCATGGGGATCATATACTAGGTATCTCAGGCCTTCTACAATCTATGGGGCTAAATAAGAGAACTACCCCTATTTATATATACGGTCCCCCTGAAACTGAGGAGATAATGAAATGTATAATGAAGTTAGGTTTCCATACAACCTTTGACGTATATATACAGGAGGTTCCCACTGACAAACCCCAGTGTGTCCTAGATGAGGAGAGTTATCAGGTGTACTCCTACCCTATGAAACACTCAGTACCTACACTAGGTTATATATTTAAGGAGAAGAAAAAACCACAGTTGGATATAAAGAGGGCGATAGATCTAGGGGTAAAAATAGGACCAGATCTTAGAAGGTTGAAAGAGGGATACCCTGTAATATCTAGGAGTGGAAAAAAGATATACCCTGAGGAAGTCCTCCTTCCTCCAAAGAGAGGGATATCTGTGGCTTACAGTGGGGACACCCTACCTGTTAAGGGCTTTGGAGAGTTTATAAGATCCCTGGACTGTAAGATATTGATCCACGAGGCTACCTTTGACAGTACTAAGAGGGAGCACGCCATTGAGACTATGCACTCTACAGTAGAGGATGCTATAAACATCGGGTGTGTTGCAAAGGTGGAGAAACTTATACTAACCCACATCTCTGCAAGATATGAGGAGGAGGGAGAGGACTATCTAAAGGAGGTTGAAACACTTAGAAAAGAGAAAGATATAGATGTTATAGTGGCAGAGGACTTTATGGAGTATCCAGTGAAGATAGTTTAAAAGTTCCTAAGGTAGTCCTCTAGATACTTGTAGAGGTTTCCTCCCTTTGTTACCTCCTCGTATATTCCATATACAAAATCTACATCGTAATTCCTACTCTTCAGGAACTCCTTGAATATCTCATCCACATCTGTATGAAGGATGTCCAGGATCTCCTCTTCAGTGATGTTATCTAGATACGTTATCCTGTTGTAGAGGGTTTCCCTATTTTCCAGTGCTTTCTCCACCTTCTCAGCTAGATCCCTGAGAACTGAGCAGATAACTACAGGTTTATCTTTAGACCTTAACTTTTCCAGGAATCTGTTAAGGGATTCCCTATCTGTTATAGCCCTCTCCACTACAAAGTCCCTACATCTTATATCTATCCTCTCCACATCACAGTCATCTCCACTGATATCCACGAGATAAAATCCCTTTCCATTTTTCTCGTAATCTTCGTATTCGTCGTAGGTGTATATCTCTGTGGAACCGCTGTAGGCGAAAACCCCATCCTCTAACCTCTTCAATATCCGCCGATGTATATGTCCTCCAGCGTAGTATTTAAATCCCTGGGGGAGATCATTTAACTGTATCTCATAGGTTGGAAGGTTGGAGTAGGAGTATACACTCTGGTGGAAAAGGAGTATCCTATGTTTGTAATCTTTAGAGGCCTGCTCTATAGTTCTATAGGTCTCAAGGAGGGTATGTATGTTACTCTTTGAGGTGAAATCACTGCCCCCTATAAATATTTCCTTACCCTCCTTTTCCAATATGTGATACTTCTTTCTAACGAATGTTGTAAAGGATTTACCTAGGATACTTTTAAGTATTGTAAAGGGAGATTTCTTAGAATCCCTCTTAGGTTTGTCGTGATTTCCATGGATTATATAGACAGGTATGTTGTGATCCTTCAATTTTTTAAAACCTTCTATCGCTGTATATAGGGCGTTAACAGAAGGTTCTGAGTGTTCAAAGAGATCCCCACAGTGTACAACAAAGTCTGGCTTTATCTCTACTATCTTGTCTATGCACTCCTTAAATGCCCTGTATATATCCCTCTCCCTCTCGTCTAAGTTGTACTGCCTATATCCAAGGTGGTTATCTGCTATATGTACAAACTGCAAGGTGATCACCTGTAATTTTAAAACAGTATTAATAACAGTTATTATTTAACATTTATGGGGTTCCTATGAAGCTAGGTCTAAAAATAGAGGACGCTGTAAAGTTAAACCCTAAGTTAAAAAAGTACACCTACTATAAAAATGGAAAGATGAGGATAGACTTTAGGGATAAGGATGCCCTCTACCTCTACAATAAGACTCTACTAAAACATGTATTTAATATAGATATGGACTTTCACAGGGATGCCTTAATACCTACACCTGTCAGTCGCTATCTCTTTATAAAAAATCTGTTTGAAAGTTTTAAGGAGAAAAATAGTAGGGATGGAAAAGAGGTACTGGAGATTGGAACAGGCTCAGCTATCCTGGCTATCATGGCTGCCAAGTACTACAGGTGTAAGGTCTACGCCACAGAAGTTGTAAAAGAGTATATAGAGATAGCCAGGGAGAACCTTAGGAGAAACAACTTAGAGGATAAGGTGGAGATAGTAGATTCCAGGGGCAGGGTAATTGAAGGTATAGAGGAAATTGAGAGTAAAAAATTCGATATAATTCTATCCTATCCTCCCTTCTACTCCCTACATTCTGTACCCTCTAAGAGGGGCTTTGGAGGTGCCTACGCCAGGGATGTGGAACTAATCGGTGGGGGAAAATACGGGGAGGAATTCTCCCTGAGGATCCTTAGAGAGGGTATAAAATATTTAAGGGAAGGGGGGGTTATAGGGTTGATGATGCCCCACAAACCTAGGGAGAGAAGGGAGATAATCGAAGAGGAGATTGTTAATTTAGGGTTAACCTTGGAGAGAGATAAGATAGATGTGGGTAAGAGAACAAGATATATTATAAAGGGATATCTCCTCTAATTACAGCTATTCTTATAAATATTTTTACAGTGGGAATTATGTCTATAGTTAAGTTTCACGGAGGATGTCATCAGATAGGTATGTCCTGTATAGAGATAGACACGAAGAAGTCTAAGATACTTCTAGACTGTGGGATGGATCCAAACAAGAACACAATACCTGCAATAGATGACAGGGACATAGATGCACTTTTAGTATCCCATGCCCACCTGGATCACTGTGGAGCTATACCCTGTTTCAACTTCAAAAGGATATACTGTACAACACCCTCTGCAGATCTCATGTATATACTTTGGAAGGACGTCTCAAAACTCTCAAAAATCTACGGTGAAAAGGAGATAAAAAGAGCTTTAGATGTTATAGAAACTGTAAACTACAGGGAAAAGAGGAGGATAACTGAGGACATCACTGTGGAGATGTACGACGCCGGCCATATCCTTGGAAGCTCCTCTATATATCTAGATATTGAGGGGAAGAAGGTATTATATACAGGAGATATAAACGAGAGGGAAACTAGGACGTTAAAACCTGCAGATACAGATATAGGGGAGATAGATACCCTTATAATAGAATCCACTTACGGTTCCCCTCTAGATATAAAACCTGCTAGGAAGGCACTGGAGAGGCAGCTTATAGAGGAGATCTCAAGTACTGTAGAGAAAAAGGGTAAGGTGATCATACCTGTATTTGCAGTTGGTAGGGCCCAGGAGATAATAGCAGTTATATATCACTATATGAAAAGTGGAGCCTTGGAGGAGGTACCTGTATACGTAGATGGCTCTATTATCCATACTACAGGGGTCCATCTAAGTTACTCCCAGTGGTTAAATCCCAAGATAAGAAGGATGTTAGAAAGTGGACAGAACCCCTTTGAATATGTGAAGAAGGCTGATAGTAGTGTCTTCAACGAGGGCCCCTGTATTATAATATCCACCTCTGGGATGCTCCAGGGAGGCCCAGTACTCCAGTACTTAAAACTCTTAAAGTATCCAGAGAACAAGATCATATTAACTGGTTATCAGGCAGAGGATACCTTAGGAAGGGCGTTAGAGGAGGGGGCAAAGATAATCAAACCTTTTAAAAACGAGATACCTGTTAGGGGAGAGGTTGTTAAGATAGAGTTCTCTGCACACGGTGACTACAACTCCCTTATAAGATATCTAAAAAAGATACCTACTCCAAATAAGGTATTTGTAGTACATGGGGAGAGGTATCAATCCCTCTCCCTGGCTATGACTATATGGAAGTCCCTTAAGGTACCTACCTTCGCCCCTCCAGTGGGAAGTGTGCTACCTCTATTCTAATTTAGACTTTAACTTAAGGAGTACTTTAATAGCTTCAGTGATCTCAACTATCCTGGCCACGTCGTACTCCCCCTCTAACCTTTTAAAGAGATACTCTATCTTTTTATCTACTATACCTCTATAATCACCTCCAGAGTAAAGTGGCGCCCCGTCTTTTTTCTCCTCCTTTTTCCCCTCTATTTTTTCACTTTCTTTTACTGTACTACATAAGACACAGTATTTATTTCCCTTTTTATCCTGGAAGAGGGGGAAGCCACATACCTTACAGTGCTCTCCCAACATCTTGGAACCTTTTAACATCTCATCTGCGGCAATCTTTACAATGTCTACTTTATTTTCACTGTCTTTCATAGTACCACCATCTATCACTGTTTAAAGATAGGTTTATATATAATTTATATACAACTATTATAAAAACTATATATAAGAATATTAAAAGAAGAATCTATTTAGATTTTTTAATAGATAGATAAGGTGTCTCCTTTGAAGTATTTTTACATCCTCAGTAAAAAGGAGGAGATCTCCAAGTTGATAGAGAGGATAAAGAGGGAGATCGACTATAAAAGACAGATACTTGAAGAGTGCTGGATAAGTTGCAACTTCCAAGGTAACGGATACCATTATACCTTTGGAGGAGGGGACGGTAGTTTCAACAGGATAGACTATATCGACCTATGTCTCTACCTAGTAGGTTCTGTCTCCTATACAAACAAGGCGGGAGAGAAGTTAGAGGACTCTATCTCCTTCTGGGAACCTGGTATTGTTATCCCCTACAGATACGTAGATTATAGACTTAAACTCTATATGATCAACATGGAGTTGAAAACTGCCCTCTGGAATCTGGAAAACAGGGATATAGATTACTATCTATTTGACGGCTCCCTCTACTCCCTCATTATACAAACCCATACCTACGGCGGTAGGATTAACGGAGAGATAAGGGAAGACTACAAGGATATACTGGAGTACTACAGGGACTATAAAAGAGAGATAAGGGAAAACATCTATGAGGATATAAGGAATAACAGCTTAACCCCTGTTACTACAACAGTTAAAAATGCTGGAGATGAGAAACTTAGGATTACCTTGGAGCAGGTTGAGTATATAGTGTTACTAGGGGAGATTTTTAATAAATACAGGGAGAAGTTTCTAGGGATATCAAAAACCTCTAAGATGAGTATATACTTTAAGAAGTACAACAACAACGGGACATCTATCTTTAAAACTATCCCAGACATAGGGATCTTTTCAAGTATTGAAGGTACTGGATACTCTAAACCTATTAATCTAGCAGATAAAAATGAGATAGATTACAACATCTACTACAGCCTACACTACTTGAAGAGATTTGACCTCCATATCCCTGAGCTGTACTATCAGTTTGCAAGGTTGGATAACAGGGCAGGGGTACTAAATATTACCTCCTTTAAAAGATTAGATGAGAAATTCTTTATAAATCTAAGGGACATATCTGTAGGAGGATATCCCTATATACTTAGGAGAAGTCATGAGGATGTAAAGATCAGCGATAAAGACATGGAATTCTGTGCCAAGTTGTTAAAGTTATACGACACTAGGGATAGGGATATAGTGATATAAACATAAAAGATAATAACTATATAATATTTAAAAAAATAGGGTGTAACTATGGTGGAGATTATAGAGAGGGTAATAAAGAAGGTTGAACCACTAAAAAATGCAGTACTTATAGAGGGACTCCCAGGAATAGGACACGTTGGTAGGATAGCAGCGGAGCATCTTATACAGGAGTTCCAGGGGGAGAAGGTTATGGAGCTCTACTGTGACGACTTCCCCCCTCAGGTGTTAGTAAACGAGGACGGTACTATAGAGAGTATGAATAACGAGATCTATGTTATAAGGGAACCTGTCCCAATGATAGTAGTTACTGGGAATACCCAGGCCCTATCCCCTACAGGACAGTATCAGCTCTCCAAGAAGTTGGTGGATATTGGAATGAAGTACGGTGCAAGGACGACCTATACCCTCGGGGGATTTGGCATAGGACGTATAAAGGAGGATCCTCTAGTATACGTTGCAGCTACCTCAAAGGAACTTGCAGATAGGATAAGGGCACATGGAGCACTTTTCAGGGCAGACGGTGGAGGTATAGTAGGTGCTGCAGGTTTGATGCTAACATTCTCAAAGTTGAGGGGTATTGAAGGGGCATGTCTCATGGGGGAAACACCTGGTTATCTCATAGATCCAAAATCTGCAAGGAAGGTACTTGAAGTACTCTCTAAAGTTCTAAACATTGAGATAGATATGGGAGAGTTGGAGAAAAGAGCTAGGGAGATGGAGGCCTTCTTAGAGAGGATTAAGAAGTTTGAGAAACAGTTAGAGCAGGGGCATCTCATAGTTAGGGAGAAGGATAAGAGACAGAGGGAGGAGGACCTACGATATATCGGTTAACTTTTTTATCTTATCATACCTCTCTCCTTCTGCCATCTCCTCCTCTCTCCAAGTATACATCTATCCCCTCTATTCCCTCCAACTGGATTTTGAGGAGTACCTAGACAGTTCATACACCTGGCCATAATACTGGCTCCCAGTGCAAGACCATCTTCAACAAATACTAGGTTATCCTCAGTTTTATCCCATATACCTAGGTTATCTAACCTCTCCCATATTAACCTAGGTTTATTCCCAGTTATCCCTGCTCTCCCAGTTATTCCAATGGCACTTTTATCACTTATAAGACCCTTATCCCAGGCTAACTTTACAAGTCTCTCAGTGATCTTTGCAGATACTACATCTAAGGTGTAAAGTAGAGTTGGGACGTTACTCTCCTCTAGTATTCTCCTTCCAATCTCTTCTAGCTTAGGTAAGTCACTTCCATTCTCTCCTACATCACAACCTATAAGGGTTGTACCAGCTTTCTCTGCACTTTCTGGATCTACAGGGACAGTTCCAAACCTCTTCACACCTTTGGGAACTTCACAGATTTTTATATATTTATGTATCTCCTCTCCGTACTTCTCTGCAAGTTCCCTATCTATCTTACCTCCCCTCTTCTCAATATCTAACACTGCACCTTTATCCCTACTTACTAATCCACTGCCTCTAACTATACTGTCTGCAATGGCACCTGCAAGGCCACATAGGTTACCAACAACACGGGCATAGGGTTTACTGTCATCTGTTATCCTACCTGCAAGGGTTGTACCAAAGTCTATACTCATACAGGGATTTCTAAAATCTACATAGGTCCACTTTGATCCTACCTTTATACCTGCAGTAACTAACTCTCCCTCCATCTCGTTGGCTACTACCTCCTTACCAGTGGGAGGTAGCACCCCTGTAACTGCACCGTCAAATATAATCTTATCCATTAAACTGTACTTGTCAAAAGGTTTTGGAAGCTGACTCTTAGTCATAGCAGGGGTCATCTTTGATGGAGGAACCCCAGCCTCTAAACATCCCTCTGCAAGGGCTATTATCATGTTGGATACCTCCTCTGGTGTGGCAAATCCTGCAGTTACCCCAGTACTTCTAACTACGAAGTGGAGGTCATCCACTGTAAGGTTTCCCTTTCTCAGGGCTCCAAGTAGTACGTCCTTCACCATATCTGCAACTGCCTCTTTAGTTAGTTCTACTCCCCAGATAGTCTTCCCAAATACCTCCTCTCCCTTCCTTGGCGGCCTTACATCCCTTGTCATCCTAACGTACTTACTGACGATATAGGTATTACCTGTGTCCATGTTAGTTGCTGTAATTATAGACTTTGTTGTAGTATTTCCCAACTCAACAGATGCAACGATATAATAGGGGTTTCTTTTCAACTCCAGTAGATCTACACTCTGGGATCTTCCATAGGGGATCTTTGGACTTTTTTTAAATATACTAAGTATTTTATCTAGAAATCCCATCATATCCCTCAAACACTAGCATTAACTTCTACAGATCTTCATTAGGGGGCACTCCTCACATCTAGGGCGCCTCTTTCTACAGAAGGTCTTTCCCAGTTGGACTATAAGGGCATGATACTCCTTGTAGATCTCTATATCCCTGGGAATATTACTTTCAAACAATGTACGTATCCTGTCGTAGTCTAGGTTTTCCTCTACAATCCCCCATCTACTGAGTATCCTCCTTGTATAGTTATCCACTACAAATATAGGTCTCTCTAGGCTGTAAAGTAGTATAGTGTCTGCAGTTTCTCTACCTACTCCTTTAATGGAGAGGAGTTCCTCCCTTAAATTGTAGAGATCCTTGTTACATTTTTTTAATCCCTCTGTACTGGTGTAGTTCTTTACTATATATTCTGTGATATTCTTCAATCTCCTACTCTTTATATTGTAAAATCCTGCAACTCTTATGAGATCTTTCAGTACCTCTATAGATGTATCCAGTATCTTCTCCTCATCCAACAGGTTGTATCTCCTGAGGTTGTCTATAGCCCTCTCCACATTTCTCCAGGAGGTGTTCTGGGTTAGTATAGCCCCTACTACAACCTCGTAGGGGGTCTCAGCAGGCCACCAACCTTGAGGTCCAAAGTAGGAGAGGAGTCTACTGTAGATATCCCTAAGATCCATTTTAACCCTCTATAGTAGTTTCAACTTTCCAGTTATTCTATCTATTCTCTCCTCCCTCTCAGGACCTATGGCAACTGCAGTACATGTTCCAGGTGTCAGTTGAGTCCTCCCAGCATCCCTTATTAAACTACAGGGTAGCCCCTCTAGAGTAGCCTTCTTAAATACCTCCATAAGCTCCTCCTGGGATTTCACCTTAACTACAACCTTCTTCTGCCCCTCACTTAACCACTTTTCAACAACCTCTGGACACTCCCTCTGGGCCTTTATAAATGCATCTATAGAGGCATGGCATGCCTGGGTAGCTATCTTTCCCTTACCCATATTTAGATCTGTCCTGACAACGATAACCTGCTTGTACATACTCCCCCTATATAAAAAGATTTTAATATTATTTTAGTTTTTTATCATTATTTATCGTTATAAACATGTGGTAGTATGTACGAGGGAGAGATAGCTATAGGACCTATACATTCAGCTATTCTTGAACCCCATAGGTTGAGGTTGTTTATAGAGGACGAGATAATAAAGGATGCAGAACTTACAATAGGGGTTAACTACAGGGGGGTAGAGTTACTGATGGAGGGGCTACCTCCAGAGAAGGCCACTATACTTACAGAGAAGATATGTGGTATATGCTCCCATATCCATCTATGGTGTGCAGTGAGAGTTAGTGAGATAGGATGTGATATAGAGGTGCCAGAGAGGGCCAACTATATCAGGGTTATAGTGGAGGAGTTAGAGCGGTTACACTCCCATACCTTACTCTTTGGCCATATCTTTGAGGTGTTAGGTCACGAGACCATGGCCATGAGGGCCTTTATGATCAGGGAACCTATACTTCAGATTCTCTATGAGATAAGTGGAAGTAGAATCCAGTACTCCTGTCCTATAATAGGGGGCATTAGGCCAAGGTGCAACATCCCAGATAAACGTATCCCCTCTCTAATAGAGAGGATAGAGAAATTTGAAGAGAAGATAGAGAAACTCTTAGATAGGACGTTAAGGGACCCTCTACTAGTTTCCCGTATGAAGGACATAGGTGTAGTGGACAGAAGGATCGCCGCAAAGTATCACGCCCTAGGTCCTACAGCGAGAGCTAGTGGTATAAGATGTGATATGAGGAAGATGGGCTATGTCCCAGAGTACGATCCCTTTGAGTTTGAGGAAATCCTCTTAGACGATGGAGATGTACTATCTAGAGTAGTTGTAAGGATGTACGAGTGTTTTGAAAGTTGTAAAATAATAAGACAAGGGTTAGATGCTCTCTATCATTTAGATAAGAGGTTTTACAATCCAAACTACGAGATAAAGGAGTTTAAACCTATAGATACATACAACGAGGCCCAGAGGGGACAGGTGTATTACTCCTACGGTGTAAACAGTGAAGGTAGAGTTACCCATGCAAAGGTTAGGACACCTACAGAGACAAACTTAGCCTGTATGGAGGCTATACTTAAAGGGCATCATGTCTCTGATGCAGAGGTAATTATAACAAGTTGTGATCCCTGTTTTACCTGCTCAGATAGATCTATACTAGCTATAGAAAAAAAGAAGATTTAACATCCACAGATGTACTCCTTCTCAAAGTCAAATAGAACCTCCTTCTCCTTTCCATCCCCTATTACAAGTTTTCTATCTTTTACTACCTCTCCACAAACCTGGGCAGTTATATTTACATCTTCCAGTATCTCCTTAAGGGGTTTTACCTTCTCCTCAGGTGTTGTAAATACAAATCCACATCCAGGGTACATCTTCAACCACTGGACAAGGGGAATGTTTTCAGGTTTTGGTATCTTTCTAATATCTACATAACCTCCCTTCCTAGATACCTCAAGGAGCATTCCCAAGGTACCTAGGGCACCTGGGTTACTTATGTCCTTACAGGAGTTAGCTAGCTTCTCCCTCCCAATTACCTCAAGGGTCCTTAACTGATCCCTTACAAGTTTTTTTGGCTTCATAGTGGTAGTATCCCAGTTAAGGTTGAACTTTTCATGGACTTTACCCTCTAGATCGTAGGCGAATACTATCTTATCCCCAACCTTGGCAGTGTCACTTCTCAGTATACTGTCCCTATTTACAATACCTGTAATGGAAACATCGAGAACGTTACACTTTGCATCTGGGTGGGTGTGGCCTCCAACCATAGGGATGCCAAACTTATCTATCCCGTATCTAATACCTTTCAGCACCTCCCTACATACCTCCCAGTTTTTTACCCCTATTATACTGGTCATAGCTATAGGTCTCCCACCCATAGCTGCTATGTCGTTGGCGTTAACAAGTACAGAGCAGTATCCTGCCCACCAGGGATCTACCTCCAATACCTTGTCCCATATACCATCTGCAGCTAGTAAGATAGCCTCTTTATCTTTTATACCAATTACAGCTGCATCCTCTCCAAAGGAGGCTATAATATCAAAGTTGTAGTCCTCGTCCTCAAATTTAAAGTTAGATACTATCTCCTTTATACCCCTCTTTCTAATGACACCTTCAAAGTTCTTTATAGCCTCTACAATCTCTTTCAATTTCATAGGACCCCCTAGGATAGTTGTAGATTTTTTTATTACTTCTTTCTCCCATACTTTTCTATTAGATTTAACAACTCCCTCTTGAACTCTTCATTCTTAAAAACCTTTTCTAGAATATCCCTTCTATCCCTCTGGGATGGAACACACTCTTTTAAAAAGGTTCTTAAGTTACTCTGAAGTTCTATTTCTTCCCTATGATTCTCCATATATTTTTCCACTAACTCCCTAATCCTCCTGGCCATTAATGGACTCCTTCCCTCTGTATATATAACAAAGTATATTCCATCTCTGTAGCAGTATGCAGGGATTATAAAGTTGATATCCCTTTCAAATGTAGAGGAGTTTATAAACTTTTTACATCTTTTAGCTATATTTACAATTCTCCTGTTGTTCTCCTCCCCCATGGCAGTTATTATAAAGTCATGCTCCTTTACTATCTCCTCGATCTCTCTATCTCCTAACTCCTCTAAGTTAGATGTTATAAACTGGATGTTACAGATACTCTCGTAGTGCCTCTTAGTCTCTTCATCAATCTCCTCTTTAGTATATACAGTTATCCTCTCTGGTTCACCACTTACTATCTTATCCAGTCTTCTCCTTCCCACCTCTCCAAATCCAAAGATACATACCTTAAAGCCCTTTAACTTAATAAATACAGGTATCATTTTATCCTTAATGTATAGGGTTTAAATAAGGAGAGGAATAGTTATATATATATTTTTCGAAAAGTTTATATAGGAGTGGTGCAAAAGGGATATATGGATATACTGCATCAACATTATATCCATACTTCTAAATCTATTATTGGAGGAGTACCGTGAGGAGGATAGAGATACTACATGAACTTCCCAACGGGCGGATTGTAGGTAGGGCAGACTATCAACCTAAGTTGAAATCCACTGTTTTTGCAGACAGATATAGGAGGAGGGTGTTAGGAAGGGTATACGAGGTTTTTGGACCAGTGAAGAAACCTTACATCTCTATAATACCTACAGATAAAACTGCAAAGAGGATGGCACTGAGAAGGGGGGAGGCCTTTATCTCAGATGAGAAGAGGGGGAGGTACTCCAAAAGGAGGAATCCACGTAAATAAAAGTTTATCCTAACGGTGTTTACCTATGAAAATGGGAGCATCTCATATTAAAAATACTGGGGCGTCAAAAAATGTTATCATTGATAAGGAGGAGGAGTTCATCTGCCCTATATGTAACAGTAAGAACATAGTTAAAGATTACGAGAGGGCAGAAATCGTATGTGCAGATTGTGGGTGTGTTTTAGAGGAGAATCTATTTGATACAGGGCCAGAGTGGAGGGCCTTCGACCATGAACAGAGGGTAAAGAGAAGTAGGGTAGGGGCACCTATAACATACACTATCCACGACAAGGGGTTGTCCACCGTTATTGACTGGAGGAACAAGGACAGTTATGGGAAGGAGATATCTGCAGAGAGGAAGGCTCAACTCTACAGGTTGAGGAAGTGGCAGAGGAGGATAAGGGTATCAGATGCCTCAGAGAGGAACTTAGCCTATGCCCTCTCAGAGTTAGACAGGATAGCATCTAAGTTGGGACTGCCAAGGAACGTAAGGGAGAACGCTGCAATACTCTACAGGGGTGCTGTAGAGAAGGGGCTTATTAGAGGTAGGAGTATAGAGGGGGTAGCTGCCGCCGCCCTCTACGCCGCCTGTAGGATATGTAAAGTTCCAAGAACATTAGACGAGATTGCAGAGGTTTCCAGGGTAGATAGAAAGGAGATAGGTAGGACCTACAGATTTCTGACAAGGGAGTTAAATATAAAGCTAGCTCCAACTAGTCCAATAGATTACGTCCCAAGGTTTGTTTCAGAACTTAATCTACCTGGGGAGGTGGAGTCCAAGGCTATTGCTATCCTTCAGAAAGCCAGTGAAAAGGGGTTAACAAGTGGTAGGGGACCTACAGGTGTAGCTGCAGCTGCCATATACATAGCCAGTGTACTCCACGGGACAAGGAGAACCCAGAGAGAGGTTGCAGATGTTGCAGGTGTTACAGAGGTTACTATAAGGAATAGATACAAGGAGTTAACAGAACATCTAGATATAGATGTTACCTTATAACTTTTTCTCTATTTTATTTTTTTCTCCTAGATAACTATTTTTATAAGAAATTTAATACAATTTATAACAAGTTCTATCACTAACAGGTGTTGTAATATGGGGTTATTAGATAGAATTAAAAAGAAGAATAAAGCTGGAATTTCCATTAAAAAGAGTGACACTTTAAAAGAAGACAGAGAGAGTGTTTCCACCAATATTACAACTCCCTCTAAAAAACCTACTACCTCTAATAAAGTAGTTAGTAATAACTTAAATTTATCTAACGTTCTAGATACATACACTGTGCAGGTGGAAGAAGTAGATTTTGACATAGTTATTGGAAAAAAAGAGGGACGAACACTGTACATAGTACCTGAAGTAGATGTAATAATGAGTATACTCTCTAAGTTACCTAAAGACACTGTTCAGGAGATAAAATCTATCCTCTCTGAGGAGGGATTTGAAAAGGTTGGGGAGATATACAGGTTTTTACAGGACTACGTAGAGAAAAACAATTTAAACCTTAAAAAGCCTGAAATACAAAGTTTGGCAAAGTACTTCTATCTAATTCTTGGTAGATTAGGGTTTTTGGAAATACCCCTTAAGGACGACAGGCTAGAGGAGGTAATGGTTAACGGAGAGTACAGACCTACCTACGTATTCCACAGGAAGTATCAGATGTGTAGGTCCAATATTGTCTTCGATGAGGAGGAGTTAACAAGGATTATAGAGAGTATAGCACTACTTGCAGGGAGGACCATAGACGCTAGGACCCCGATGCTAGATGCATTTTTACCTGACGGTAGTAGGGTAAATGCTACCTTAAAGGAGGTTACACCAGATGGAAACACTTTAACTATTCGTAAGTTCTCCAAGGATCCTTTGACTGTAATAGATCTTATAAGGTTTGGTACATTTAGCTTTGAATTTGCAGCCTTCCTATGGCAGGCTGTTGAAGGTTACTTCGGATCTAAACCTGCTAACACCTTAATTGTAGGAGGTACAGGTTCTGGTAAAACTACCACCTTAAATGTAATATCTATGTTCTCCATGTATACCGATAGAATAGTTACTATAGAGGATACTCCAGAACTTCAGATACCCCACGATCACGTAATTAGAATGGTAACTAGGCCACCGAGACCTGGAGTCCCTGACTACGAGATCACCATGGACGATTTAATTAAAAACGCCCTGAGGATGAGACCTGATAGGATATTTGTAGGAGAGGTAAGGGGGGAGGAGGCCCGTTCTCTCCTAGTCGCCATGAACACAGGTCACGACGGTGCCCTAGTGAATGATGAACCTATATATTTATCTAGGGGAAGAGTTGTAAATATAGGAAACTTTGTAGACAAGTTCTTCCAGAGGGGATATAGGACAGTTAAGGAGGATAACGGATTTGAATGGATAGATATAAGTGAAGAGGGTATATACATCAACAGTTTTAACAAGAAATCCTTAAAAATTGAAGATAAGTTAATATCCCACGTCTGGAGAAAGAGATACACTGGAAAACTTTTAAAATTAAAGACTGCAACTGGTAGAGAGATAACCCTTACCTACGACCATCCCCTTTACGTACTAAGGGGGATTATCTTTGAAATTAACCCCTACTCCCTGAAGGTTGGGGACTACATAGCTATCCCTGGGAACTACAGGAAGTTAATAACTACCTCCACCACAGATGGGGAGGTAGTAGTAGAAAGTGTATACCCCTCTCTAGATATCTCCTGGGACGTAGTAGTCTCCATTGAAGAGGTAACGTACAATGGCTACATATACGATTTAACAGTTGTGGATAATCACACCTATATAGGGGGAAGTAATGGGGGTATTGTAGTATCTAACTGTTCTGGAACTCTCCACGCAAACAGTGCAAGTGAGGCTATAACTAGGTTGATAAACCCGCCGATGAACGTCCCTAAGATTATGCTCTCCTCCCTAGACTTTATTATAAATCAGCAGAGGATAAAAAGAAATAGAAAGACCATTAGGAGAATACTAGAGGTTATAGAGATTATAGGTTCCGCTGGAGAGATATCAAAAACAACTCTCTTTAAATACGACGGTACAGAGGATGCCCTAAAGAAAGTAGGTATCTGTATGTGGGAGGAGGAGGTCTGTAATATTGCAGGTATAACAAGGGAGGAACTACTGGAGGATAGAAAAAATAGAATAGAGGTATTAAAGTATGCATACAAGAACAACATAAGGGATATAAAGAGAGTTGGAGAACTGATAATGAGATATCAGGAGAATCCTGAGGGACTACTTATGAGTATTAGGGGGTAATATCTATTATTTTTTTATGGTGGTTCCATGGTAGAGACATTGAGAAAATTTTTTTCAAGTATAACAGATTTTTTAGATGAGATAGTATACCTCATAAGAGGGCGAAGGAGAAGAAGAAAAAAAATTTCCACAGTTAGTGAAAAAGTACCTACTATCTATGATGAAGTTAGAGATGAGCTACTAGAGTTTTACGAAGTCTATGAAGGAACTGAAGGTGTATTAGATAGGAGAAAATTGGAGACAGAGGTGGACATTGACAAGATAATGGAAGATATAGAGGTAGAGGTCCTTAAAAAATACACTAAGGAGATATCCTATCAGGTAATACGTACTAAGTTCTTACCCTCTAAGGTAGATTTCCAATATGCTGGTATTAAGGATATTAACAAGTACTTTCTGAAGTTAACTGTATTCTCCATCCTTGTGGGGATAGCATACTTCTTATACCTCCTGGATAACCCTCCTATGGCTATTGTAAGTGGTATAATAGCAAGTATTGTAGTGTTCATCCTAGGGATATTCTATCCAAAGATAAAGCTGTTGTTATTCCGTGGCGAGATAAAGATGCAGATACTTGTAGCACTGTTAACTATGATAGCTCTTTTAAATGCTGGAATGTCTCTCCAGGAGGCTATTAAAAACATAGCAGAAAGTCCAGAGTTTGGTATTCCATCCTTCGAGTTTAGAAGTATTGTCAAAGATATAGAGAGAGGTTACAGTTTAAAAGAGGCCCTTGAAAGGGCAAGGAAGAGGACAAAGATACCCCTGATGAAAAAACTATACACTCAACTACTTATCTCTCTAAATAAGGGAGGGGCGCAACTACTTCTGAGAAACCTGTACAAGGAGATACTGAGAGAGTCTATGTCCAAGATAGAGTCCTCGAAATTCCAGATAACTAACCTAGGTAACCTAGTATTTGGAGTAGGTGTAATACTCCCCTTCTCAGGGATGATGTTGTCCTCTATCCAGGGAAATACTGGACTCACCGGTGTAATCAACACCTTAGATTTAGTACTTACAAAGATAGCACCTGTCTTAGCTCTAGTCTTTGCACTCTTTGTAAAATTCAAGATCGAGTGAGACTATGGCAGATATCAGAGAGATATTACAACATATTATAAAATCCAACATAATCTTACTTAGAAAGGCAGGATTTAAAAATATAGATGAAAACAAGTATTTAATGATAATACTACTGGCTGTTATTATTCCTATAGTCTTCAAGTATGTAGTCCATCTTAATATAAGAAGTGTTACCTTACTGATTGTCGTGTATGTCCTCTCAGTCCTTATGATTCCCAAAGTAATATACGAGTTGAAGATAGAGGAGTTTGAGCGTAACCTCCCTAAGGCCCTCTATGTTATGGTACTCTCCCTGGAGTCAGGGCGTTCCATAGTTGATGCAATTCAGGAGGTTGTTGACAGTGGTATTAAGGAGGTGGATAAAGTTTTCTTAAAAATTATTCTCCTTATCAAGGAGAGGAAGATGAGTTTCGAGGAGGCAGTGTATATAGTTGCAAACAGTATGGATTCCTATATATTCAAGTTAGTTGGAAGACTCCTTATTGAGACGAGGAAGTATGGAGGGGAGTTGGCAGAAACCTTAAGGACCCTTGCAAAAACCTTAGAGGACCTACAAAACCTAAGGTCACAGTTGTTAAGTGTTACTGCAAACGGTCTTGCAGTAGGGCTAGTAATACTCTGTGGAGTAGTTCCTGCAACTGCAGGTATTATTGGAGGTTATTTAGATATCGTTTCAAGTTTAGTACCTAATGCACCCCCTGTAAAACCAGAAGAGATTGCCAAGTGTATGGAGGTTGTCCAGATAGGTACTGGAATCTTTGGTCTGTTGTTTACAGTCCCACTGTTTGGTTTGAAGGCTAGTAGGATGGTAATAGGTTGCGCCCTATGTATGACCTTTGGTATGTTGGCCTTCTACGTAGCCCTGAACATGACTGGTATCCTCTTCCAGTAACAGGGAAATAATCTCATTATTCAGTTTTACAATCCTAGTTATTACAGGGTGATCTATACTATCACAACTAAGTTTTCCCTTATATTTTTCCACTACAAAGTTTATATCTACCCTCTTTGTACCACTTGTTAAATTGTCACAGTGGGCTACAAGTTTCTCCTCCAGTGTTCTAGGGATATAGTCCCTTGGAGGTAGTCCTAACTCAGCTGCCTCCTTTTTTGTTATCCCCCCTCCAATATGTCTCTCCACTATCAAGGCCAGCCTCTCGTCTAAGTTGTGCTCTCTCACTATTTTTGCCCCTTCTACACCATGTTTTATAGTGTGAGTTCTACTTCTCCCTATGTCGTGGAGGAGGGCACCAAATACTGCCAGATCTAGATCTATGTTATGACCTCTGTTCTTTAATTTTAAACCAACTTCATAGGTGTAGAGGGATACTGCCAGACAGTGCATCACTACCTTTTTACTACATAAAGTGGAGAGAAGGGAGTAGTACTCCCTAAACTTACTGTTCTCAATATAGGGGAATATCTTGGATAGCTCTAGATTATATATATCCTCTCTATTTAGAGCTTCATATATCCTCTTTAGAAGTTCCTCCATAATTTCACCTATCTTAACAGTAAACCCTTTACAAAATCCTTCTTTTTAATAGCCTCTCTACAGGCCTCCTCTATCCTTTTCTTCATAAGTTCAAACTCCTCCTTATCAGGTTTCATCTTATCTACAACCTTCTTTACAGGGGTATAGGGGGACTCTCTAAATCTAGGCTTGAGAGGTATACGTCTATCTCTATCTACTATATAACTTCCCTCTCCCTCCTTCACCTCTCCCACTATCTTAGCCCCTGTTTTTTTCCTTATCTCATCTACGTATTCCTCAGGGGCTATTATTAAGAGACTGTCTATGGAGACCCCTAGGGGATCTATATTCAACTTTTTCAACATCTCCAATACCTTAGGGTTTATAACATCTAGGACTTTATCCATATAGAACTCCAGGGAAACCTTGGCGTATTTAGAGATCTCGTAGGCGTCTCCCCTAAGTCCCCCATTTGTCACATCTGTCATAACGTGGATGTACTTGAGGAGGTCACTTTCAAATATACTCTTACACGCCTTTAAGAAATCTATGTTGAGGGTTTCATATACTACAGAGAACATCCCGTGATATATGGCAGTTGTTGCAATAGTACCTCCCCCACTACCTCTAGTCATAAGTATTACATCTCCAACCTGGGCTCTCTTCCTAGCAGTAGGCCTACCTTCCTTTATTACACCTATGGCACCTACTGAACTTACCATCCTCTCCCCTAAGACCATATCTCCACCTACCCTAAGGGTGCTCCCTCCAACTAGGGGAACTCCTATACTCTCAGACACTGTACATATACCCGCTGTAAAGTCTAATATTTTCGATACATCCCCGTCATCTGCCAGGTGGATGTCACTTAGAAGGGCTACAGGTTCTCCACCCATAACATATACGTCTCTAAGACATGCCCTCGTCACATGGAAACCTGCTAGGAAGGGAAACTCACTTAATCTAGAGTGGGTACCATCTACTGTAGCCACTATATATCTACCTTCAGCCTCTACAACTCCACCGTCGTCCTGATCCCTACTATCTACAACTGCCCTCTGTCCAGTACTTTCAACAATCTTTCCTATGAGTTGATGTAAGAAGAAGTCACCCTCCCCTCTACTGCCCCCGCCAATCTCTCCCATACTAACTCCAGATCTCCTGTAGTCTAGGAGATACTTCAGTTTAGGATCTGCCAGTTTCTTATAGGACTCTACAGTTTTCACCTCCTTTAGAACTGCCTCAACAAACTCCCTGGCTAACAGTTTATCTATCTCTTTAAACTCCATAACTAACTTGACACCTTCCTCAATAATAACATCCTCAGGTATGTTCTTCCTTAGACGTCTCCTAACGTACTCCTCTATATCCATAGGTATCACCAACTATCTATTGATAAAAAATATTATTAAAAGATGGATAAATATGATATACGATTTTAGAAAGGAGAAGAGATACGGATATACCACAGGTGCCTGTGCAGCAGCGGGAGCCTACTGTGGAATCTACTATCTGAAGAAAGGTGTGAAGTTAGACTACGTAGAGATAGAGAATGACAGAGGGGACATACTTATTATCCCTGTGGAGAAGATAGAGGGGGACCTCTCCTCCAGGTGTGCCACAGTTACTGTTAGAAAGTTTGCAGGTGAAGACATAGATATTACAGATGGGATAGAGGTTGTAGTGAATAGTGAAATTGTAAAGTGGAAAGGGGGAGAGAGGATAAAGATAGTTGGAGGGAGAGGTATAGGTATAGTTACAAAGGATGGGTTACAGGTTAAAAAAGGGGATTGGGCTATAAATCCAAAACCTCGGGAACTTATCGTTAGAAACATAACCCCTCTTCTAGAGGAGGATGAAGGGGTTGTAGTGAGGATCTCTGTTCCTAGAGGGGAGGAGTTAGCAGAGAGGACGTTGAACTCTAAACTTGGTATATTAGGAGGTATATCTATTCTTGGAACTACAGGTATAGTGAGACCTATGTCCAATGAGGCCTACAGGGAGTCCCTAGTACCGCAGATAGATATTGCCCTAGGGAAGAATCACAGAATACTGGTATTTACTCCTGGAAATATTGGTACAAGATATGCTAGGGAACTTCTTGATGTAGAGGAGGATCAGATAGTAGAGGTTTCAAACTTCTGGGATTTTATGATAGATAAGGCACAGGAGAAAGGTGTTGAAGGTATACTTATATTTGGACATGGGGGTAAGATAGTAAAACTTGCAGGAGGTATATACAACACCCACTCTAAAGTTGCAGATGGAAGGAACGAGATATTGACAGCTTACAGTTCCCTCTATATAGATAGTAGGGACACCTTGAGAAGGATACTCTATAGTAATACAACAGAGGAGATAGTGGATATCCTTAGGGGAGAGGGGGTCCTTCACAAGGTGTTTGATCATATAGCTAGAAGGGTAGTGGAGAGGGCCAGGAACAGATGGAAGAAGATAGACTTCAGCTGTATTATAATAGATATGAAGGGTAATATCCTGGGGAGTTACATAGGGGATAAGTTTTTACCCCTTGTTAAGAATTTAGGAAAGAGGTGATCCTATGCTTCTTGTAGAGAGGACAGAGGAATTAAGGGGTAGTGTAAATGCACCTCCCTCAAAGTCCTACACCCACAGGGCTGTCATATGTGCATCCTTGGGAGACGGTGTATCAAATATTTTAAACCCCCTTAACAGTGAAGATTGTCTCTCCTCTGTATACGGGTGTATATCCTTAGGGGCTAAGATCCATAGGGAGGAAGACAGATGGATAGTAGAGGGGAATTACAACAGTCCAAAGACACCTGACAACGTTATAGACGTTAGAAACAGTGGTACAACGTTGAGAATACTTACAGGTATCTCCTCCCAGATATCTAAAGGTTACGCAATATTAACTGGAGATGAGTCTATAAGGAGAAGACCTATGGGACCACTGTTAGACGGACTGAATCAGTTGGGTATCGTGGCATTTTCCTCTAAGATGGACAATACAGCCCCTGTAGTTGTTAAGGGAGGTAAGATAGAGAACAACCTAGTTAAAATAAGGGGGGATGTAAGTTCCCAGTTTATCACATCCCTCATGATGACTCTACCGTTCTCCCAGGAGGACAGTAAGATAGTACTAACTACACCTTTAAAGTCAGCACCTTATCTAGATATAACAGTTGATGTACTTGAGAGATTTGGGATAAAGGTTAGTATGCTAGAGGAGGAGATGGCATTCCTTGTAGAGGGAAATCAGAGGTATAGACCCTGTGACTATAAGGTGGAGGGCGATTACTCCTCAGCCTCCTATATCTTAGCTGCAGGGGTACTTCTAAACTCTAAGATTGTTGTTAAAAATCTCTTTAAAAACTCTAAACAGGGGGATAGGAGAATAGTGGATATTTTAAAGGAGATGGGTGCTGATATAAAAATAAAAGGGGACAAAGTAATAACAGAGGGACCTTATCATCTAGAGGGTATCTCCATAGATGTAAAGGATATACCTGATCTAGTACCTACTATAGCTGTTTTAGGATGTTTTGCCCAAGGTAGAACTGAGATCTACAACGGAGAACATGTAAGATTGAAGGAGTGTGATAGACTACACGCCTGTGCAGTGGAGTTGAGGAAGATGGGCGGAAAGATAAGAGAGAAACCTGATGGACTTATTATAGAGGGAGTAAATAAGTTAAAGGGTGCCAGGTTAAATAGTTACAGGGATCATAGACTTGTAATGGCCTTTACAGTTGCTGGACTTTTAGCAGAGGGAAGGACTGTAATTGAGGGAGAGGAAAGTGTAAAAGTATCCTTCCCAGATTTTATCCCTGTAATGAAGTCCCTTGGGGCAAAATTAACAGTGAAGTAGGGATAGTATGAAAGAGGTTATAGGCTATATAGTGGGAGAGACCACCACTACAGAGGTTAGCTTTATCTCAAATAAAGTACCTGAAGTAGGTAGCTATGTGTCTATAGAGTATCCCAATGGAAAGGAAGTATTAGGTATGGTAGAGGGAGTTGTGCAAAATTGTCCTATCTTTAAGGAGGTGTTAAATGTAGAGGATATCCTGAAACTTAGGACATTGGAGAAGGATGATTCCTATCAGGTTATAGGTAAGATAAAGATCTTAGGGGATGTGGAGGAGAAGGAGATACCAAAGATACCTCCAAAACCAGGTACAGAGGTTTACTCTGCCAGTGATGAGGTCCTAAAGAGGATGTTCTCTCAGGGACACATTGAGATTGGAAAACTCCTATCTAAAGATGTACCTGTAAAGTTAAATGCTAACATGTTATGTTCCAGGCATCTGGCAATACTGGCTATAACTGGAATGGGAAAATCTAACACTGTTGCAGTACTCCTCTCAGAGTTAAACAAACTGAATGCTACAGTTCTAGTCTTTGATATCCACGGTGAGTACAGACATATAGAGTCTTACGACCCTGACAACAGATTAAGGGTTAATATTCTAGAGCCTAAAATAAACGTATACAATATAAGCAGTGACAGTTTAGCAGATCTAGCTGGGGTGGATGTGGCAGCTACGAAACAGAGACCATATATCAGAAAGGCTATAGATAAGGTTAAGAAAGGTGATAATGGGGAAAAGAAAATTCGTAGGGAAAGTGACTTCTCATCTGTAGAGGAATATATAGGGGATATAATAAATACGTTGGATAATCTCTCAGAGGAATACAGTAGGGATTACAACAGTATACAAACTGCAAAATTTAGACTTGAAGACATGCTTAAGTTTAAGAGACATCTCATCACCCTCCACTACAACCCTGTAGAGAAGATAAGGGAGAATCACATTAACATAATACCCTTAGAGGGCTTAGATGAAAACGACATGGACGTTTTTATATCCTATATGGCAAGGGAGATACTTGCAGATAGAAAGAGGGCACTGAGGGAGGGTTATCCAAAACCTATATTCATAGTACTTGAGGAGGCCCATCTCATCATACCGAAGAATAGGACTACAAGGTCAAAACTTTACATATCTAGGATAGCGAGAGAGGGTAGAAAATTTGGAGTAGGTCTATGTCTAGTATCCCAGAGGCCTAAGACCTTAGATCCTGAGGCCCTCTCCCAGTGTAACAACCTTATCATCTCAAAGTTAATTGAACCTCACGACCAGCAGCATGTGCAACAGGCCTCAGAGAGTTTAAGTGAAGACCTCCTTAAACAACTCCCTGGGTTAAATGTAGGGGAGGCTATAATAATAGGTCCTGCCCTAAACATCCCAGCCCTAGTTAAGATAAATAAGTTTAACGGTAGATATGGAGGGGAGGATCTAGATATTGTAGAGATTTGGAAGAAGTCCCACAGGGAAAAGATCAGGGGAGAAGAACCTCTAGGGGATTATGAGGGGTTAGATTAAATCTACTTCTCAGCTGGTCCCAATATCTTTTTAAGTTTTTCAAGGTGCTCCTTTGTACCAAAGGCGTATACAACGTTGTAAGGTTCCAAGACAACATCTGGTCCTGGATTGATAATTACCTCCTCATCGTCTTTTACAATAGCCAGTATTGTGGCACCACTTTTCTGTCTAATCTTAGATTCATGGAGTGTTTTTCCAACAACCTCTGACTGAGGATGGACTGTGAATCTTCCAACCTCCATGTCGTGGGCTTCGTCCATTAAGGTAGATACGAAGTCTAATATCTCAGGTCTCAATGCCATCTCAGCTATCCTCATACCTCCAATGATATATGGGGATACTACTCTATCTGCACCAGCCTTTAGGAGCTTGTCTATTGTAGTCTCTGCCTCAGCTTTTGCAATAATGTACAACTTAGGATTTAACTCCCTTGCAGATAAGGTGACAAATAGATTTTCAGCGTCAGATTTAACTGTTGCAATTAATCCCTTGGCCCTTTCCACTCCAGCTTTTTTTAGAACCTCGTCTAAGGTAGCATCCCCTACAACGTACAGTAGATTCTTAAAGTTCTCAGCCTCCCTCTCCAACTTCTTCTCATCTATATCCACAACTACGTAAGGTACACCTAAACTGTCAAACTTCTCTGCCACTACCTTACCGATCTTTCCAAACCCACATATGATATAGTGATCTTTAATACTCTTTAACTTACTCTCCATCTTTTTCAACCTTAGTATCTTTTTTAACTCTCCCTCTATTATAAACCCTGCAATGGAGGCGAAGGTGTAGGCCATCGCCCCAGCACCACAAACTATATACAACAGTGTAAATACCTTACCCCAGAAGGTAGTAGGGGTTATATCTCCGTACCCTACAGTGGATAAGGTGATCACTGTAACGTAGAGGGCTGTAAAGAAATCCCAACCCTCTAGATACATAAGACCTAAAGTTGCCGAGAGGATAATAGCTAACAGTACTAGGATACCTAACTTTATTCTATTTAGTGGTTCCATTCATCTCCCTAGATTATAACCTCTAATTTTTTTAATGATCACTGTTATAATAAGAGTTATATTTATTTACAGGGGATAAGTTGTATCACTTTATTATTATAGGTGCTGGAGTAGGAGGTTGTACCCTCTTCAAGGAGTTAAATGAGAAGTACCCCAATAAGAAGATACTACTGTTGGAGATGGGGGACAGGAGAATAAGATACAACAGTACAGGAAGTGAGGTCCAGATACTCTATATAACAGCTCTCGGTGGTTCAGGGCTAGGAGCAGTGGGAAACGCCATGAGGATAGATCTGAGAGATATTGGTATAAGAGATAGGGAAATATACGAAGAGATTGAGAGGGAGTTAAATGTAAGGGTAGTACCAGATAGTCATATCAACGAGAGAAGTAGATATCTATTTCGCTACAGGTTTAAAAGAACCCCAAAGTTTATAGACTTTAACAGGTGTAGTTCCTGTGGTATGTGTGCAAGGAAATTATGCCCCTACAAGTGGACCCCTCTAAGATTTTTAAATATGTCCAATCCCTACAGTAAAGTAATCCCTAACTTCTACGTATCCTCTATTGTTAAGGAGAGGGATATTTTTAAAGTGGAGGGCTATCAACTACTCACTGGGAGAAAAGTGACATTTCAGGGGGAGAAGGTTATAGTATGTGGTGGAGGTATTAACTCCCCAAGAGTACTATCTTCTATACTGGATAACGAACACCTGGGAAAGAATCTATTTGTGGATATCTTTCTTACAGTAGGGGGAGTTCTGAAAAACTGTAACTTAGATAGATCTGTACCTATGGCCCTCTATAAAAGATACGACAGGTTTCTACTGTCCCCCCACTACTCCCTCCACCTCTATCGTGCTATAAAGGAAGAGAAAAGAGATGTAAGTAGTGGGGATATCTACGGGATAATGGTGAAGATAGGGGACGAGGGTAAAGGGTTTGTAGAGGGGAATAAGGTGTACAAAGGGGTAACTGAGAGGGATAAAAGAATACTTTCAAAGGGTATAAAAAAGGCCTCCCATATACTAGAGGACATGGGGATTGATAGGATATATAGGACTGTACTTAGAGGATCCCATCCTGGGGGCACCTGTGCCATGGGCAAGGTGGTGGATAAAAACTTTGAAACTGAGGTGGAGGATCTCTACGTCTGCGACGCCTCAGTATTTCCAGAATCTCCAGGTTTACCTCCTATCCTTGGAATAGTGGCAATGGGAAAGAAGTTGGGAGGTATTTTATAACACCTTAGGGGAAAAGATGAATATATTGGAGAGCTGTATTCTAAAGGCCTATCTTGAATCCTCTAGGGGAGAGAGGAAGGGGGATAAGTGGGAGGAGGTAGAGGCTATAAGGAGTTACATCCTCAACGTAAAAAAGATAGTTGTAGCTACAAAAAACTTAAATAAATACAAGGTAATTAGGGAGGTGCTGTTGAAGGAGGTTTATAAGGAGAGGGAGGTGGAAATATCCAGGATAGAGGTACCTACTGAGGCTGCAGATCTTACAAGAATGCCTGCACTTAACAAGGGTTTAATAGCTGTAGATACTACAGATGCTCAACTTGTTATTGCAAGGGGAAGGTTGGGAGTGCCAGGTTCAGGTTCCATGCTTCTTATTATGGATAATAAAGGGAGAATCTTAAGTGGCTCCATATCTCCTCCCTCTGTTATACACAGGAGAAGTGTTGAAGATGTTGTTAGGGAGGAGTTGTTGGAGGCACTGAGGAGGATAGGAATATTAGGGGATAGCTATGAAGTACGGTATAACAGAGAGTGTTAAAACCTTGGAGTCAAAGACCAAGGTTGTAGATGTAATACACTCTATTGTAGAGGAGAAGACAAAAGCTGTAAAGTACTTCCTAGAGGGGGAGGAGTTTAGGGAGACCCTTATATTTGGGGCCTACCTCTGTGGACACTATATGGCCTCCTCCCTTTTAAACGACTCTGAGAAGGTAATCCTTGTGGATAAATATCCCCATTTAAAGGACATTGTATTAAATGAGAGGATAACCTTTATGGATATAAACACCTTCAATCTCGCCCTGCGAAATAAGAGGTTAAACCCTGATCTAGTTATTGACTTAACAGGTTTGGGAGGTGTAAGTCCAGAGGTTCTCTCTAACTTCGATCCAGAGGTTCTTATCGTGGAGAATCCCAAGGGAATATACGACAGGGACATCTTCCAGGCAGATAACTCCCGGGAGAAGTTAAAAACAGGTAGGAGAAAAGGGTTGTTAAACACCTATAGAATCTCCAGGGTTTCAAAGACCTCTGGAACTATGACCTTAACTATAGACACTATACTAGATGCCTGTCACGAGATCAGAGAACTTGAAGGGGTGCTCTACGTTGTGCCAAATATTAGATACTATGAAGGTACTCTCTTCCACGAGAAAAACGTTAAGAAGTTCATAGGGGAGATAAACACCCCTGCTGTAACTGTAAGTTCTCTAGAGGAGGACATATATCCAAAAGTAGAGGAGATACTAGGGAAGAACATAGATAGAATAAAGTCCTTTGTAGAACCAGTAGACAGGTGAAAAGATGGGAGTTAACCAGGAAAAGATAGCAGTACTGGCCTACTCAGGAGGTCTGGACACAAGTTGCTGTCTAAAGTTGTTAGAGGAAAAATACGGTTATAAGGTAGTAACCCTGTGTGTAGATGTGGGACAACCTGAGGAGGAGATTAAGGAGTGTGAGGAGAAGGCAAGGAGATACGGGGTATATCACCACTACACCATAGATGGCAAGGAGGAGTTTGTAAAGGAGTTTATATTTAGGGCTATAAAGGCAAATGCTATGTATGAGGGATATCCCCTGTCTACAGCCTTAGCTAGACCGTTAATTGCCATGAAGTTAGTTCAACTGGCGGAGGAGTTAGGTGCAGAGGCAGTGGCCCACGGCTGTACTGGAAAGGGAAACGACCAGTTTAGATTTGAAACTATTATCAGGGCGAAGGCACCCCATCTAAAGATCATTGCCCCAATTAGGGATCTAAATCTTACAAGAGGGGAAGAGATAGAATACGCTAAAAAGCACGGTATAGAGATCCCCTCAGAGAGTAAAAAATACAGTATTGATGAAAACCTCTGGGGGAGGAGTATAGAGGGAGGTCCATTGGAGGATCCTAAATTTGAACCTCCTGAGGAGATATTCTCATGGACTAGAAACCCAAGGGAATGTAAGGAGGAGGAATACGTAGAGATAGAGTTTGAGAGAGGGGTGCCTGTTAGTATAAATGGGAGGGAGATGGATCCTGTGGATCTTATAAGGGAGTGTAACAGGATAGGTGGAAGGAACGGTATTGGTAGGATTGACATTATAGAGGACAGGATACTAGGGTTGAAATCCAGGGAGAACTACGAGTGCCCAGGGGCTGTAATGCTCATAACAGCCCATAAGGCTTTGGAGCAGTTAGTACTCACTAGGGAGGAGTTAAAATTCAAGGAGATAGTAGATGCCACTTACGGAGATCTAGTATACAGGGGACTCTGGCATGAACCTCTAAGGGAGGGATTAGACAGTTTTATAGATAAGACCCAGGAGAGGGTATGTGGTAAGGTTCGATTGAAGTTATACGGAGGTGCCCACTGGGTTGTTGGAAGGGAGAGCCCCTATGCCCTATACAGTAAGGACCTTGTATCCTTTGAGGATAAGGAGATAGATCAGAGGGAGATGGGAGCTATAGTCAAATACTACGGATTACAGGCAGCACTATATGAATCTGTTAAAAGGAGACTCCAGTAGATCTAACATACTCCTAGATACTCCACACCTTACAACACTTCTCCTATACTCCCTCCCCCAATCCTCCCAGAATCTCCTCACTACGTAAGAGTCGTATATATACTCCACATCTGTTTTAGCCTCCACCAGTATGAGACCTTCAGGGGGGGCAGGAGGTACACCTATCCTGTAATTAACATCTAGGAGATCATCTATCCAACTTATCTCCCTTCTATTTCTACCTATCTCAGAGAGTACTGTTACTATTTTTCTTACCATGTTCCAGAGGAAACTCTTCCCTATAACATCTATTACAATATAGAAGTCAGTCTCAGAGATCCTTATATCGTATATACTCCTTATAGGACTTTTTTCTTTAGATCTATCCCTTTTGGAGAGGTTGTGGAAGGAGTGAGTTCCAAGAAGTTTTTTAGACCCCTCAATCATTAAATCTATATTATAGTCCTCATCCCTAGGGAGGATATACCTGTAGTGTCTATACTTCACCTCAGGTATCTCCTCTATCCTCCTATAGCCAAGTATCCATATACCCCTATCCTTTAACTTGGAGTAGATATAGGAGAGTTTAGGCTCCTCTTTTAAATGGACTACTACAAAATTTCCAAGTGCAGAGACTCCCTTGTCAGTTCTACCGCCGTAGAATATAATACCTCTCCTATCTTCACTTAAATATCCACACTCCTCTAAAGCCCTCAATATATTATCACATACAGTATTTCCATGAGGTTGAGATTGGAATCCCCTATGACGTCCATCGTAGGC
>DQUI01000047.1 GCA_015662355.1 Methanothermococcus okinawensis | reverse complement strand
TTTAAGTGATAGCCACTGGTATACTCCTCCAAGTAGGACTCCATATCTATAAAGTCTATCTTTATCCCTTCTCCATTCCCCTCTATTACAAGGAAACTAGGTTTATCACACCTTCTAACAACGGCAACGTTTCTCAACCCTGTGAATTTAAGGGCATAACCTGCTCCACCCATTGCAGAAAAGTAGAATCCATCCCAGAGGGGAGATCGAAAGGTAAATATTAACCTGTTCTCACCTATTAATGGAAGTACTCCCTTCTAAATGTAAGGACGTTTTTCTCATGGTACGGGGGGTATTTCCAGGTTTCATACCTGTGATAGATGTATATCCCCCAATTTATTGGGAAGAAGTTTCCCTTTACAGTTTCATATTTCTTATTCTTCACATGGATTACTATGTTCATAGTTATACCATTTTATCTAATTCTCAGTGTGGAAGTAGAGGCCGTGCTCCTTGAGGACATTTTCTACATGCCTCTTTAACTCTTCATCCTCTGAAACTACACCGTAGGGATAGACGTATACCCTGTTGTCAATATTTATACGGGGATACATAGGTTCTAGGTATACCTCCTCTAGGAGGGACTTCTTCAGATACTGGGTTGTTTTCGTTAGATTTACAAGTACAGGGGGTACATATGGAGGGTTGTTCTTAGGTATAATCCACTTGGTGCCGTAGTATATAAAGTAGTTAGGATTTATCAGTACGTATATCTCCCCGTGGATCTCTAGGGCAAGTGTCCATGAGAATACCCCCCTTGTAAATCCTAGAAGTCTTCCCAAGTATGCTGTCTTAGGGTTGTTGTATCCAACTTTCAATGTTCTCCCTACTATCCTAGACAGTGCCTCCTTTACATGGATATTTTTTGGATTTGTAGGGAGGGATGTCTTAGGGAGAATATTTGTAGGTATAAGGTTTTCAGGCTTTATCATATGGAGAGCCTTTAAGGGATAAAAATAGTAGTGGTTTTTCTTGTTTAGCATTACAACTCCTTCTAAAGGTCCGTTGAAGTCGTACTTCACCAACCTGCCCCTGTAGGTGTTGAAGGATTTATTCAGTGTAAATTCTCCGTAGGTGTTATTTCTTAACAGATACTGTACCTTCAAATTAAATCCCCTGTAAAGCTTTTAAAAAAATAATGAGAGTTATTCAAATAATTCCCTTAATCTTATCTGATACTTACCTAGCTTACCTCCGTAGTTACCTGCACTTATCTTCTTAACTCCCTTTACAGTTGTTGCAGCTAAGATACCTACCTTCATAGCCTTCTTAACAGACTCCTCATCTACTCCATCTATAACGATCTCGTATATCCCATTTACGTCCTCTGGGACCTCAGAGTCCTCTACAACATCCCTAAGTGTTGGACACAGTTTATGGTTTGTAGTGGCCTTCATGAATTTGTACTTTGGATTGGAGGCACCTACCTTACTACCAGAGGCTACTATTCCTCCAGGGAAGGGGGTTATTACCTTTTCCACAGATCTAATGGCATCTACTGCTGCCTCAGCTGCCACCAATGCAGTCATATTTGTATCTGCCATTATGAAGAAGTTCCCACCTGCAACTCCCCTCTTAACACCGAACTTATTCTCCACTATAAATTCCCCCCCCATAATAGGTATTCTATAGATTGTTCTATCCCCTAACTTGTCCTTCCTCTCGTAACCGTCTCCAAAGAACTTCAACTTATACCCTACCTTCAGGTGCTCCTCTGCATCTTCACCCATGGCATCAAATGCTGCAGTTGTAGGGGCAGTTAAAACACACTGTCCAATTCTAGCTAGTAGTTGTTTCTCCAACTCTGACTTCTTAGGGTGGCATATCTCTATTATAAAACCAGGTCTTCCATCTGGGGTCTTTGTTGTAGGGACGTGCTTCTCAATACCTGCCTCAGCAGGACACATAATAACTGAACATCCAAAACCTGTAGCCTCTGTTGCCGCTATCTTTGCAAGTCTCTTTGTAGCTGCAGTTATTAAAACCCTGGAGACCCATATGGGAAATGCCTCGGCAAAGGTATCTTCGATGTATACTCCATTAATCTCCATCCTTTCACCTTCTAATCCATATATTTAAAGTTGTTTTCGATGTTATTTATATCTTTATCCTCCTATTTTTTTACCAAAAGTTATTTATATTATCAGTGGATAACCCCTCTAGGGATTAAATCTAGGTAAGTGGTGAAAACATGGCAAGGATGCACGCAAGGAAAAGAGGTGCCTCTGGTTCCAAGAAGCCCCTGAGAACAGAGGTGCCAAAGTGGGTCAACATGACCCCTGAAGAGGTAGAGAACAAGGTTGTTGAGCTGGCAAAGAAGGGATATCAGTCTGCAATGATAGGGCTTATCTTGAGGGATACCTACGGCATCCCAGATGTAAAGTTAATCACTGGAAAAAGTATAAGTAAAATAATGAAGGAACACGACCTCTATCCAGAGGTGCCTGAAGACCTCCTGAATTTAATGAGGAGAGCTGTTAATTTAAGGAATCACCTGGAGAACCATCCAAAGGATCTCCACTCCAAGAGGGGATTGCAACTTATAGAGTCAAAGATCAGAAGACTGGTTAAATACTACAGGAAGAAAAAGGTATTACCTGAGAACTGGAAGTATACCCCTGAGATTGCCAGGTTGTTAGTTGAATAGATCTTTTATAACTACTTTTTTT
>DQUI01000012.1 GCA_015662355.1 Methanothermococcus okinawensis | reverse complement strand
ACCTCTAACAGTACATCCCTTAAGATAGTACCCCTGGGAATTACCCTCTTCAACATAGGTTTATCTATCTCCTCCCTCACCTTCTCCTTAAAACTTAGAAATAGCTTCTTCCTCTTCATCGCCTTTTTAATATCTTTCATATCTATGTTGGTGCCGTAGTAGGGTACCACCTGTCTTATATTTATCCTTCGTAGCATCAAACCCCTGTCGTATATCTCCTTCAGATACTGGTAGTTTATCTTGAAGGTCCTCTTGGACTCTCCCTTTAACCCAAAGAGTAGATTTATACCTGGAAGTAGATAGGGGAGGCCACTTGGACCCCTCCTACCTCCAATCTCGTTAAGTATCTCCACAGCCTTAAGGACATCCTCTGGGGTTGTTAAGAGGTTGTTCATCCTAATTACCTTCTCGTCGAAGCTTTCAACACCAAAGGCAGCTACATTTCCACTGGTACAGTACTTCACCAGTATCTTGGCAACCTTCCTACTCTCCTCCTCATGTCTTGCAATCACTGCAGGATTGGCGTTGTCTATGTGAAGTACCTTAGGTTTAACCCTACTCCATATACCATTAAATAACTTCTCTATAGCTTCAACGTTAGGTTTTGGCACCTCCTCTTTCTCACTCTCCAAGGACTTATAGGAGAATATACAAGGTTGCCTACCTAGTCTAAAGTATCTAACACCTTGATTGTACAATGCCTCTATCTCCTCCACTATGTCCCTCTCCTCTCTGAACTTGGGAGCACCAAAACGTCTAGGTTCTGTACAGAAGGAACATCCTCCACTTAGATATCTAGGGCACCCCCTGTAACTCTCTATCTCTGCAACAACGTAGGGGTAGTTTGGATGCTCCCTTACAATCCTAGCCCCCTTTATTGCAAACTCCCTTAACCTCTCATAATCCCTCAGTTTATAGTACTCCCTATCTATCTTCTCAAGGTTAAAGTTGTTCTCTATAAGATCAGCTAGGAGCATCTCAAGATCCCCCTCTGCAACAAGGTGAAAGAAGGACTTATACCTCTCCTCATCCTTTAAGGTACCCCCTTCCATAGAGGAACCAAATCTAGTCCCTGCTGGTCCCCCTAAGATCTTAATCCCCCTATAGTTGTAGAGTATAGAAACCATCTCCCTCAAGGTGGCAGGTTTAGCGTTGAGATACTTCCCAGGTGTGTGAGATCCACATATAGCTATTACAACGTGAAACTTGTTTAGATCGTATCCCCTCTTCAACTCCTCCCTTAACTTGTCTATGGTTATATAGTGGACATCCCTGTATCTGTAGTGGTAGAGTACTCCTGCAGCGTATCTAGGATAAGTACCTATGTATGGGGGCACTCCCAGTCCTGCAGGTTCATCTGTATAACCGTCTATTATTAGGAATCTCATGTTCTCACCTTAAAACCGTAAATTATATATAGTGAAGAGTAGGAAAGATACTTCCGACAAATAATAGGGGTGTAATTAATGGATCTAGTTGAAAAGGCCCTGGAGTATATAAAGACCAACGACGTGAAGTTTATAAGATTCCAGTTTGTAGACATCCTAGGTACTCCTAAGAACGTGGCCTACCCTGTAAAGTCTGGGGAGAAAGGTCTCGAGGAGTTAAGGGAGATCCTTACAGAGGGTGTATATTTCGACGGTTCCTCCATTAAAGGTTTTGTTCCTATAGAACATTCAGATATGCTGTTAAAACCGGACCTATCCACAATCTCTGTTTTACCTTGGAGACCTACAGAGAAGTGTGTTGCAAGGATTATCTGTGACGTATATACACCAGAGGGGAAGCCCTTTGAAGGAGATCCAAGGGGTTGTTTAAAGAGGATAATGAACTACCTCAAGGAGGAGTTAAACGGGGAGTACTTCGTAGGTCCTGAGCCAGAGTTCTTCCTGGTAAAACCTGATCCCCACAACCCCCATAGAATGATCCCTGCAGATATTGGGGGATACTTCGATATGGAGCCTTTAGACGGTGCCCCAGATATTAGAAGGGATATAGTACTAGCTCTAGAGAACCTTGGTTTCCACGTAGAGGCCTCCCACCACGAGGTAGCACCAGGGCAGCACGAGGTAGACTTTAAGTTTGACAACGCCCTGAAAACTGCAGACAGTGTTATCACCTTCAAGACAACTGTAAAGATGATAGCCCAGAAACATGGACTAATAGCAACTTTTATGCCAAAACCTTTCTACGGCATGAACGGTAACGGTATGCACTGCCACCAGAGTATATGGTTAGATGGAAAGCCCTCCTTCTACGATGAAAATGGACCATATCAGTTAAGTGAAACATGTCTAAGTTATATTGCAGGTATCCTGGAACACGCCAAGGCTATAGTTGCAATAACAAACCCAACAGTTAACTCCTACAAGAGGTTAGTCCCAGGTTACGAGGCCCCTGTTAACATAGCCTGGGCAAATAAGAACAGAAGTGCTATAATAAGGGTACCTGCTATAAGGGGTAAAGGTACAAGGATCGAATTCAGGGCACCTGATCCATCCTGTAACCCATACCTGGCATTTACAGTAATGTTGGCAGCTGGTTTAGATGGAATAAAGAGGAAGTTAACACCACCTGAACCTGTGGAGAAGAACATATTCCTAATGAGTGAGAAGGAGAAGAAGGAGTTAGGAATTGAATCTGTACCATCTAGTCTCAAGGAGGCACTAGATGAGTTGGAGAACGACACAGTTCTAAAGAAGGCACTGGGAGACCACATATACGAGAACTTCATGGAGATTAAGACTGCTGAGTGGGACAGTTTCAGAACTGCAGTTACAGACTGGGAGACAAAGAGATATCTAGGTGTACTCTAATTACTTTTTTTATTTTTTTAACTCTAATTTTCACACTTTTTTTATTATTTTTGAGGTGGAAAGTTGAGGGGATATATCGTCGACAACTTAGCTGGTATACTCCCCTGTGAGAAAAGTGTTTTAGACGTTTTTAAGGAGAGGATTAACAGGGCTATTGAGAGAAATCAGGAGATCTCTTTTAAAATCGCTGTTGGATTTTTCTTTTTTGAAGGTTTTCAGAAGTTGTATCCAGAGCTTAAAAAGTTATATGAGAGGGGACTTCTTAAGGAGTTTAAACTTGTGATGGGGCCAGAAACTAGGAGGTCAACTAAGGAAATTTTAGAGGCCTTAAAAAGTGATGGGGCAGCACTTAACAGTGAGACCTTCAACTTCCTAAGGGAGTTGCACAACAGTGGGAAGTTTGACTTCAGAGTATTCCTAGATAGGAATTTCCATATAAAACTATACCTCTTTGAGATTGGAGATGAAATAGAGATATGGGCAGGTTCTGCAAATTTAACTAGAGGGGGGCTAGAGAGAAATATCGAGTTAATAGTCCCTGTATCTGCATTAACCTTTGAAGATAGGGATCTCTATAGGGAGTTCTTCGATGAAGTTTGGAAGAGATCTACAGATAAAGTGGAGGATCTAAAGATTATAGATGTAATTGGGAGGGCCTCCACCTCTGAGGTTATCTATCTCCATCCAAGGGATTTCATAGCAAACCTAATAAGGATCCTCAATAAGGGCTACCTTGTTAAGAATATAAGTGCAGATCTCTCCTATCTGGCAGAGTTTCAGCATATGAGTTACTACCTCTGTATAGACAAGTTAAATAGATACGGTGGATGTATCCTGGCCAACTCCTTT
>DQUI01000025.1 GCA_015662355.1 Methanothermococcus okinawensis | reverse complement strand
GATAAACTGTCTCTTCTTCTCCTCCTCCAGGAGGTCCTCAGGGGCTGGGATAAGTGAGGCGTAATTTACAGTCCGAGAAACTGCTAGAGGTCTCCTAGCCCACCATATATGAAGGGTGGAGATATGCCCGTGTCTGATGTTCTTCTCCCTGGCGGAGATCTCTCCTACCTCCCTGATAGGAAATGTCTTCTCGATGAATCGCCTGTCCATAACTATCCCATGGAAAGCCCTTATATCTTAATCACGTACTCCTCTAAAACCTCCTCCCCTTTAGCTCTCCCCTCCAATAACTCCCTAGTTATCCTCTTACCCTCCTCTACTGCAGGTTGATCGAAGGCGTTTACTCCTAACATCTCTCCCATGAAGGCAGTTGTCATCTCGTACATGTATATTAACTTCCCAAGGGTGTATTCATCTAGATCCTTAAGTACAATGGAGAGGTTGGGAACCCCTCTAGCAGTTAGGGCCCTCTCAGTTCCTAACTGTTGAAGGTTTATCAGCTGAGATAGGGTGTGGTCCTCTAGGTAGTGTCCCCTATACCTTATATTAAAGTCTCCCCTGAATCTCTTAACCCTTATAAATGTAATTATCTTATCCCTTGGACCATCAAGGTAAAGTTGAAGTTGGGAGTGCTGATCCTTGGCACCTAAGGCTGCCACCGGCGTCTGACCCTTCCCATCCTTTCCAAGACTTTCAGCCCACAGTTGTCTGTACCACATACTAAATCTGTAGAGCCTCTCCATATAGGGCATAAGTACTGAGATACTCTTTCCCCTATTTAAAAACAGGTGATGAATAAGGGCATTCATAAGGGCAGGATTTTTAAATAAATCATCCCTCCTACATATCTTGTCCATATCCCTTGCCCCAGATATTAATCTCTCTATATCTACTCCCATGGCAGACAGTGGGACCAGTCCAACAGAGGATAGTACTGAAAACCTACCTACAACATTCTCAGGGATTTCAAAGATCTGATAATCTTCCCTCTCCCCTATCTCCTTCAAGACCCCTCCACTGGAAATTATAACAATGTTATCTTTTCCACATCCTTTCTTTTCCATCATCTCCTTAAGTATAAAGAAGTTTGCAAGGGTTTCCACTGTATTCCCAGACTTACTTACTACAAATACTAATGTCTCCTTAAGATCTACTATTCTAAGGATACTGTATAGTAACTCAGGATCTGAGTTGTCTAGAAAAAAAACCTTCTTCTCATTTAATTCGTTGGCGTAAATACCTTTAACCCCTTCATAAATAGCCTGAGTACCTAAAATAGATCCACCCATTCCAATAACTAGGATATACTTAAACTCCCTGTATCTATGGTTCAGGGAGTACTCTCCAATGTCCCTATATATTACCTCCATAAAACCTAATTCCTCCCTATCGTATTTCTCCATAATTCTCCTATAGGCCATATCCCCTATACCCTCCATATCCTCTAAAGATAGACCTTCCCTCCCTAACTTCTCCCTCATTACGTTAGTATACTTAAAATAATCCATAGTAACCACCGTAAGAATAACAGCTATTACTTAACTCCCTTATAGACAGTGTAGATCTTATTCAAAACCCTCTCACTTAACCACTCACTACTTATGTATCTGTCGTATACAGGTAACCTCTCTCTTAACCTATATCCTACCTCCTCTGTATACTCCCTCAAGGTTTCAATTTCAGGCCATGGGGCCTCGGGATTTATATAGTCCTCTGTAATAGGAGACACCCCTCCCCAGTCATCTACACCTGCAAGTAGGAACAACTGTCCAGTTTCCCTGTTTAGATTAGGGGGCACCTGGATAGACACCTCAGGGGGTAGGATCATCTTGGCTAACAGTATCACCTTTAACATCCTGAGAGGTGAAGGTTCCTTGAAGTTCTCCATGGGGATGCCCCTCTTAGATCTGAAGTTCTGAATTATCACCTCCTGTATATGTCCGTATTTCTCTGACAACCCTTTAATGTCCATAAGGGATCTCACGATCTCCTCGCTACTTTCCCCAATACCTACTAGGATACCTGTTGTAAAGGGTATCTTCAACTTACCTGCATTTTCTATCATCTCTAAACGTTTCTTAGGATCTTTACCTGGACTGTCCCTGTGGGCTACAGTTTTCATCAACCTCTCACTGGAGTTCTCCAGCATAATACCCATAGAGGCGTTAACCTCCTTCAACATCTTCAACTCCTCATACTCCAAGAGGCCACAGTTTGTATGGGGCAGTAAGTTGGTGTTGTTGAGACACCAGTCTTCCAAATGATAGAGATACTCTAAGATGTTACAATAGCCCATCCTCTTTAACTCCTCCCTCACCTTTGGATTCTCATCTACCCTCTCTCCAAAGGTAAATAGGGCCTCTTTACAGTTGTATCTATCTCCCTTTAGAAGTATCTCTTTAACTTCCCTCTCCTTCATAAGTTTAAAATTCTCCCCTCTAAAGGTGCAGTATCCACAGAGGTTCCTACACCAGTTACAAAGTGGAATAAACACGTTCTTGGAGTATGTAATATACTTCTTTTTCTCCCTTTCACCAACTAACTTTAAAGTGTTGATAACAGCTCTAGGATCCCTGGACTCAAGGAAATCTACATAGTCTTCAAAGTGTTTAAATCTCTTAGAGCTCATGGGCCCTCCCCAGGATATCTTTAATCTTCACGTTGTTCTCAACTAGATACTCCTCTAACTCCTTACATATCTTGTAGAAGATGTCGTAACCTCTGTAGTATACCCCAGTACCTACCTGTACAGCAGTTGCACCTGCCATCATAAATTCCACAACGTCATAGCCTGTAGTAATACCTCCCACTCCAACTATAGGTACATCTACTACAGAGTATATCTCGTATACACACCTTAGAGCTATAGGCTTTATAGCCTTCCCAGACATACCTCCAAATTTGTTGCCAAGGATAGGTCTCCCAGTTTTTATATCTATGGCCATCCCTGGGCCTAAGGTGTTTATAGCTGTGATAGCATCTGCACCACCATCCACTACTGCCACTGCTATCTCCTTTATATCCCTAACATTAGGTGTAAGTTTCACCATCACAGGTATCTCAACCCTATCCCTGACACTTGAAACTACCTTATAGGATAGATCTGGATCTTGGCCTATCTGGGCACCGTAGCCTCCTCCAGCATGGGGGCAGGAGATATTTAACTCCAGGAGATCTACATAGGGTTCCAGGATCTCTGCCACCTCTGAGAACTCCTCAGGATCTCTCCCGTATATGGAACCGATGATTTTTACATCTATCTTTTTCAAATAATCCCTTATACCCTCTAACTCCCTGATATACTCTTTAACCCCAGGGTTAGGAAGTCCCATGGCGTTGAGAAATCCCCCCTCCACCTCCACTATAGTTGGATTCCTGTGGCCTGACCTCTTCTCCAATCCAAGGGATTTTGTGCATACAGCTCCTGCTCCATTCTTGGCCATCCTCTTTAGCGCCCCCCCAGTTTCACCCATAACCCCTGCCGCTAGAAATACAGGATTTTTAAACTCCACCCCACAGATCTCAATCTCTAACATAGTTATCCCTTTTCTCTTTTTTCCTCATCCTGATTACCTTGTAGTACTCCACATGAGGCTCCTTTAAAAACTTCTCCCTAGATTTTTTAACAGATCCAGAAACCCCTAACACAACTATATTTATAGGCTTGTCCCTGTACTCACTAAATGTTATCAACGCAGACTTTACAAAGTCCACCTCCTCCCTCTGCACCCTGAGAAGCCCCTTTGGGTGGTTGTAACTTATAAGCCAGGGGTTACTCTTTGAACATCCCCATATACCGTAGTAGTTAATAACTGCACTTCTAACTATCTGGACCACTTCGTTAGTGGATAGCTTTTCAGGATAGATGATTTTAAAAGATATATACCTCTTCTTCTCCCTTAAAGTTGGAGGGAGTGTTTTAAGTGATGTCATGATCTCCCCTGATATTACCCCTTATAGAGGCCACAGACGTTACAGAAGTTTTTCAAAATCTCTGGGCCGTACTCAGTATGGGAGACCTCTGGATGGAATTGGACACCGTAGATAGGTTTCTCCACATGTTTCATAGCCTCTACATCACAGATATCTGAGTAGGCCAGTACTTTGAAATCCTTAGGGGGTACTTTGACCTCATCCCTGTGGGAGGCCCAGGCTGTAAACTCCCTTGGGATATTTCGGAATATGTCGTTCTCCTCCTTCACGTATATCTTGGTGTAGGCGTACTCCTCCATCTCTGCCCTTCCAACAACTCCACCGTAGGCCTTACATATGAGCTGATGTCCTAGACATATACCTAGTAGGGGCACCTTGGCATTGAGAATAATATCTATACACCTTGAAGCCCTCTCTATATCTGGTCCTCCCCCTATTATGATCCCCTTTACATCTTCTCCAATATCCTCTGGAGATATACTGTTAGCTACTATCTTCGAAGGTACCCCTAGATATCTTAAACTTCTGTATATCCTGTGGACGTACTGACCTCCGTTGTCTACTATGAGGATCATCCTATCACTTTTAACTTTTTTATATAAATAAAAATAACTACTATTATATTTTTATATCCTTAAAAATGAGGTGGAATAATGGTTAAAATACCTTTTAAAGAGCTCTGTGGAAAATCTATCGTAGGCAATATGGGAGGTATTCTAGGAAAGGTAAAAGATGTAGTCTTCGATGAAAGTACAGGAAAGATAATATCTCTAGATATAGAACCTTCGGAAAACAGTCCTATACCTGCCTCAGATGAGTACTACAAGTTAATACCTTACAAGATAGTCTTAGGGGTAAAGGATGTTGTAGTTGTAGACGAGAGTAAAATAAACAGTATCAAGATTATAAGTAAAGAGGAGTAAAACTACCTTATACTTTCTAACGTATCTAGGAATCTCTTTAAGGTTTTCCTTAAGGATCTCCATCCCTCCTCATCCTCTTCAACCCCTTCCCTCCCTCTGTCCTTTGACCAGAAGGTGGAACCTAAGTTAGCTCCAAAGGATCCTCCCCCTACAGGTATCATCTCGTTTATCGTATAGAAGTCGTGGATAGTTCTCAGTGCAATCTCCTGTCCCCCGTTCCTATCTCCCCCTACGGCAATAGCTGTACCTACTTTGTTCTTCAATACCTTGGGGTCTCTTGCAACTACAGCCCTACACCTGTCCATCAACGTCTTCAACTGTCCAGTTATATTCCCCTGATATACAGGGGTACCTATTATCACACCATCTGCCCATAGGAGGTCCTCGTAAAACTCCCCTAAGTCATCCCTGTGGATACAACCCTCCCTCTTTCTTACACAGTAGTCACAGTGGATACAGAATTTTATATCCTTTCTAAACACTGAGAAGTATTTAACCTCACAGTCTCTCTCCTTTAGATAATCTAAGGCGTAGTTAACTACATAGTGGGTAGCCTGTAGTCTTGGACTACCACTTACACCTAGGATCCTCATAGTATCCCTTTACTAATAGAGTATCTCCTTTATACCCTCTGAGAGTACTTTTATCAGTTTCTTCCTCTTAGGTTCCTTAATAGCTTCAAGGTACTCGTCACATATTAGCTTTAATGCGTTGTCTCCACAGGCCTCTACACAGGCAGGGGTTATCCTCTCCACATCTAGACAGAGGGTACACTTATGGGCCACCTTATCCTTTGTAAATATAGCTCCAATGGGACAGGCTATCTCACACATACTACAACCTATACATTTCTCCCTGTCTACAACTGGTATGTTGTCCTTTAGATATATAGCATCTACAGGGCAGATCTTCATACAGGGGGCGTTTTCACACTGCATACAGAAGATAGGCACACCCTCTGCCTTCTTTATCCTCGCCACACCATGGACCTCCTCACACTTAACTACACAGTCGTTACACTTTGAACACTTTGTAGGGTCTATTACCACTATCTTAGGATTCATCAAATCACCTTAGAGGTTATCCAGCAGCATCCTAAAACGTTTTATAGCCTCTAGATGTTCATTCTCCTCCATATTTGGAAAGGAGTAATGGGCATTAGGTACGTACTTCCCGTCCAGGGTTAAGGTTATAACATCTGAGAAGTGTTTAAGGTATGTGAGCCCCTGGTTTAGATAGTAGTAGGTTATACCTATGAACATCACTAAGTCGTACCCCTCCCTAGGTACCCTCTTTATAAGGGCTAGGAGGTTCATCTCCCTAGGGGTGTATACCTTCTCTATCTTCAGATCCTCTAGATATTTAACAGCCTCCCCAGAGTACTCCCCTATTACTAACAGGGGTCTCCTACTCCTCTTAACCATGTTAACTGCTATTTTTGTACTTACAACCTCTGCATGGTATAGGTTAGTACCTGCTGTAGGTTGATAGGGTATGTTCCTTCCTAGCATAATTCCACCTGTTAATAGAGGAGAGTAGGTTCTTGAGGTATCTCTTTCCTTGGCTTCCAGCCCTTCTCCTTCAAATACTCTACTATCTTATCCTTCAACATAAAGGGTATGTCCTTCTCTGTTCTAATGAACTTCTCTAGATCTGGAGGCATACAGTTGAAGTACTTCTCGTAGAGGGTGACGTAATGGTATACCTTCATACTTCTACCTTTACTTATATCGTTAGGTCTCATACAGAGTTTTGCTATAGTACAGAGACACTCCTTGAAATTCTCTGCAGCAGTTATCAGGTGCTCAGGGGTAGGATCTATCTCCATAACCTTCTTTCCTTTCCTGTCGTATACCTGGAAGTCCTCTCCATCACTTAGATAGAGACGTCTGTACTTTATAGCGTGGGGCCCAACTATCAAAGGTATACCCCATCTGTTAAATCCTGTTGCAATAGCTACAGCCTTCTGACTCATAGCACCCCAGGCAACACCTACAGCTCCAACCCTGTTTAATATGTAATCTGCAACCTGGGCAAAGTTACCCTCCAGGGGCAACTTGGCGAAGATATTTGCAATCTTTATGGCAGCTCCACTTACATGACAGTTTGAGAGACATGGACCTAGGTTTATCAGTCCTCCAGCTTTGAACTCCCCAGGGTACTTGTCATAGAGTGTCTTACCGTCCTCATCCTTCCACATCCCTATGGACATGGAGGCACATCCTGCAGCAACTACTATATACTTTCTCTCAAGTAACTCCTTTGCCATTAGTGCCAACTCCTCCTCCCCATTGGGATAGTTTGTACACCCTGCAAATGCAACTACTCCAGGGATATCACCGAGGACGATTGGAGCCCCTACCTTTCTTATCTCCAGGTCCTGTATAGGTCCCCTACCTGCTCTTACATTAAACTCTAAGGTGTGATATAGCTCTCCAACCTTTGTTATCATAGATACAAGGGGCAGCTTTCTCTCACACTCACTCTCACACCTTCCACAACTGTAGCACCTCCTATAGAGATCTGCAAGTTTTTCAAATTTACCCTCCTTGGCCTCTACTATACTCTCCATCACAGGGAAGGAGTTAGGACATACCCTGTTACACCAGCCACACTCTGTACATCTATTTGCAAGGGCCCTTATCTCCTCTAGACCTGGGAGACATCTCTCCTTCATAGCCCTCCTACTTTTAAATACTATCCTTGCAAGTTCAACTGCCACCTTACCTACCTTATCCTCATCTAATATGAGCCCAGCCCCCTCCCTAAGTATCCTATTGATGATCTCATCCTCACTTAGGTGGGAGAGGTCCTCTAAACCTAGACACATTTTATCGTTGGTGGCAATTACTACAGACCCTGTTTTCTTCGCCTCCTCTAAGATATCCACCCTTATACACTGTTCGTCTACTACTATCACGTCTGCAACTCCACTCCTTATAAACATCAACTGTCTAGACAGAGGTCCTACTATCTTTGCATCCTTACTGTATCTAGTGGCATCTAGGGCAGTACAACATATACCACAGACCTCTATCTCCTCCTCTAACCCTTTCTCCTCCATGTAATCTATTATATAAGTACTAGGTACTACGTTGTGCCCTATACAGAGGATTACAGGTTTATTCCTATCTATACAGTTTATCCCTAACTCTACAACAGGGGTATCTACCTCCCCTTTAGGCATGTCGTATCCAACGATCTGGGCTATATCTCCTACCTCCCTAACTAGGTCGTCTAACATACCTGCATGGAGTGCCTTACTTTCAAAGTCTAAGACACTGCCCTCCTGTCCAGTGTGGGTGGCAGAGAGTAAATGGGTAAGTTGCTCCTCACAGTACTCTAGAACCTTCTCTAAATCCCCAAGGGTTTTAACCTTTATCCCCATTACAGTTCTTACTATAGGGGCCTCTATCTCTATACTGTTCCCTAGGTGGATAGGGTGATCCCTCCCTAACTTCTCTATTACAGCTTCTATAAGATGCCTAGAGTGTGCAGCGTGACAGGCAGTTCCAATACAACATGCCAGTAGTACCAGTCTAGCCTGCTGTAGTTTCATATCTATACCACAGGCCCCCTTCTTCCCCTTACCTAGGTCACACTTTCCAAAGGTACAGAGACAACACATATCACATACAGGCATATAGAAGGGATGATATCTGTTGAGGAGTTTAAAGTCCCAGTACCTTAGATCTGTTACCTTGGGCATAGGATTAGGACCTTTAGGTTTAAAGTCCTCCTCCTCTTTAAAGCCCATTATAGATATGTTCCCTTTGATCTTCAGGTTTTTAGATTGGACAGTAGGGGTGATTAATCTCTTTACTCCTCTTCCAACTCTCATAGAATTCACCAGGTTGTAACAAATTTGTCATTATTAATCATTACAGTTTTTTTGATAGTATAAATATTTTTTTATTTATTTAAAAAAGTAAAAAATCACATTATTATATCTATTATCTCCCCACAGTTGGGACACCTGGGAACTCCAGAACTTGTATCGATGTTGACAACTATCACGGTAAACTTAGATCTGTCTATAAGTAAGGTACCACAGTTGGGACAGTATGTATTCTCCCCCTGATGCCCTGGGACATTCCCTATATAGACGTACTTTAAACCCTCCTCTAAGGCTAGATCTCTTGCCCTTTCTAACGTCTCTATAGGTGTTGGGGGGATATGTAACAACTTATACCTTGGGAAAAACCTTGTGAAGTGGAGGGGAGTATCCCTACCAAGGTAGTCCCTTACAAAGTGTATAATGTTTAAGATATCCTCTGTATTGTCGTTGTATGTAGGTACTATAAGGTTAGTGATTTCCACATGCATACCTATCTTTTTAGAGAGTATAGCAGTCCTCAGGACAGGCTCCAGGGATCCACTGCACACCTCCCTGTAGAACTGCTCATTCCCCTTTATATCTATGTTCATCCCATCTATCTTCAAGTTCTTCAAAGGCTCCTCGTTTATATATCCATTTGTTACCATAACGTTGTATAACCCCCTCTCCCTGGCGACATTTGCAGTATCGTACATAAGTTCGTAGAAAACTGTAGGTTCAGTATAGGTATAGGATATACCGTCACAGCTGTACTCCAGTGCCATTTTTACTATGTCTTCTGGGTAGAGGGTAGTATAAAGTACCTGGTCAGGGGCTGCCTGACTAACCTCCCAGTTTTGACAGTGTTTACATCTGAAGTTACACCCTGCAGTAGCTATGGAGAAGGTAAGGGATCCTGGGTAGAAGTGATAGAGGGGCTTTTTTTCAATGGGATCTACAGCAGCTGAACATACCTTACCGTAGTTTATGGCGTAGAGTTTCCCATCGATGTTCTCCCTACATCTACAGAAACCCCTTTTACCAGGGGGGATTACACAGTACCTGGGACACAGGGTACATCTAACTAGCTTGTTCTCCAAAGGCTCGTAGTACATGGCCTCGTAGAGTTCTTCCCTTTTTTTACTATCCATAATATCCCATTATAGGTGCTCTCCAACGTTAAATATCTCTCTAATCTCCATAAGTGTTTTACCTCTATATATAATATTGTAGGTTCTCTGGGGGAGGATCCTCCTCTCTGTATTGAGATATCTTCTCACTGACTCCTCCACCTCTCTACAGGTTATATCTACTATCTCCCGTCGAGTTTCCAAGTTGTGCATCTTCAGGATCTTACCTATAGGTATATCTGCAGATAGGAGATCCCTCCTAATACTGTCCCTTAAGGTCTTGTCCTGGATGTTCTTTAAAGGGATCTTTGAGGTGGCGTATACTAGGGGAATATCTCTGATCTTCAGTATTACACTTCTGTAGTTTACACACTCCACTATCCTCTGGGAGATAGTTTCCACAACTACCTCATCGTTGAAGAGTATCTCCAGTAGGTTGGTAATACTGCCGTCAGTCCCTAGGAGCATCTTCTCCTCGTTTCTCAGGGGATATCTCCTGGCTAACTTGTTTATAATCCTGTAAGGTTTCACTACCATTAGATCTCCCACCTACGATCTCTAATAATAGCCTCTGCTATCTCCCTGTCCTCTAATCTATTTACATTTAAGAGGGGTTCATTTAGGACATACAGTTTCTCCACCTGGGCCCTATTCACTGGGGAGAGTATGTTAATTCCTAGGGGGATGTAATCCCCCATAACTACTGTAGAGCTGCCAGGATAACTATCCCTCCTTACTACTACACACAGGGCCTCTAAATCCCTATACTGGGATCTCAAGGTGTTGTATCCCTGGAGGATATTATCTATCACCTTGGAGGTTAAAGTAGGTATATCACAGGGCACCACTATGAAAGGCTCTGAGAAGTATCTCATAGAGTAGTTTATATCGTTAATATAACCTCTTCCTGGTGTATCTATGATCTTTACTCTTCTATCCCTGTAGTGCTCTAAAAGATATCTCTTAGTTTTTTTAGTGTAGTGGGACACTGCAATATAGATATTCTCTATCTTGGAGTTTAAAAGGGAGTGGATTGTATAATCTATCATAGGTTTTTTTAAAATTGGGAGGAGAGGTTTCTCCATTTTAACCTTTAGCCTGGTGCCCCTCCCACCAGCCATAAGTAGGGCATCCATACTTTCATCCAAGGGTTTCCTTAACTCCCTCGTAGAGGTTTCTACATAGGAACTCAATCTCCTCCTCTGTTATAGTGAGAGGTGGGACCACTATCAAGGTGTTGAATATAGGTCTCATGTATATACCTCTCTTAAGGAGATTTTCTGCAACCTTATAGGCTACCTTCTCCCTGTAGGGGTAGGGCTCCTTAGTTCTCTTATCCTTCACCAACTCTATACCTATCATGAAACCCCTCTTTCTAACGTCCCCTACGTGTTTCAACTCCTTCAACTTATCTAGTTCCCTATGAAGTAACTCTATCTTCTTCCTCACCTTCTTAAAGAAGTTCTCCTCTTCTAAAATCTCCAAGGTGGCCAGTGCAGAGGTACATAGTAACTGATTTCCAGTGTAGGTATGTCCGTGGAAGAAGTGCCTGAACTCTTCAAAGTCCCCTAAGAACTGATTGTATATCTCATCAGTTGTCATAGTAACTGCCAGGGGGAGATATCCTCCAGTTATACCCTTTCCAATGGTAACTATATCTGGTTTAGATATACCTTTTAACTCCTCCCTCTCTGAGTAGAGGTATCTACCAAGTCTTCCAAAGGTTGCAACCTCGTCTAGTATGAACACTATCCCCTCCTCTCTGGATCTCCTGGCTAACTCCTCTATATATCTATCTGGAAAGGGTATCATCCCTGCAGAACCCATCACCCCTCCCTCCAGTATTATACAGAACAGCTCGTCCTTAGTCTCCTCTAAGAGCTTCAACATATTCTCTAGACATTCCATACTACAACCTTTCTCTATCCTCTCATCTGTATCCCTGAAGTTATGGCCGTATCTACACCTGTAACAGTAGGGGGGATTTCCATGGTAGCCCTTGAAGAGGAGAGGTTTAAATATGCCGTGGAAGATCTCACTCCCTCCTACACTCATAGCTCCAACGGTATCCCCGTGATAACCCTCCTTTACAGAGAGGAACTTAGTTCTCTTTTTACTCTCTTCAGGATCCTTTAATCGATAGTACTGGAAGGCCATCTTAACAGCTATCTCAACAGCCTCTGAGCCATCCTCTGAGTAGAACACCTTAGTTAGATGGGGAGGGGTGATCTCCACAAGTTTCTTTGCCAGGAGAATAGAGGGTACGTTACCACAGCCTAAAAGGGTAGAGTGACATATTTTATCTGCCTGCCTCTTTATCCTCTCGATTATCCTCTCCTCACTGTGACCAAAGAGGTTACACCATATGGAGGATACAGCGTCTAAGTATCTCTTCCCATAGATGTCTATAAGATAGTTACCTTCACCTCTCTCTATTATAGGATTTTTAAAGGGAGGATCGTATTCCTTCATCTGGGTATATGGATGCCACACATACTTCTTATCCCACTGGGCAAGTTCTTCAGGGGTATAACTCTCCCTCACAGTTTCACCTATAAAGATTATAGTAATTAGACCTTTAAAAGTGCAAGTAGAATGCCTACAAATCCCACTGCTGTAGCATATAGGGATATAGGATATATCTGCCTGAAGGTTAATACTGGGGAGTAAGCCCCTACAATACTACTTAAAATAGAGAGTATAAATGCTACTCCAAAGTTTATAGCAATAGTTATTGGATTGTTTACGTCAGGATATATACCTAGGTAGAGGGTTGCAAATAAACTACCTAAAGTTATCATAAGTAACTCCTTAAATGATAGATATAGTGCCCTGTATCTCCCTGAGTACTCCAAGGTAGGTCCTTCTATAACATCAGCCTTTGTATGCATTATGGAAAAGGGATACTCTCCAATTAATACTAGATAACCTATAAAGAATGTCACTGCTCCAAAGATACCTGGGAGGGTGAATAAAAAGTTATCCCCAACTACACTCTCTAGAAATATACTCCCCTTGGGAATAAAGGGAAGTACTAAGCTAGTATATAGGGGAAAGGATCCTACTGTAATTAACTTATAGGCCCTAAGTGCACCAAGGTGTTCAAGGGACATTCTAAGAATATCTTTAAAATTACTTCCCCTACAGATATCTGGGATAGGCATCCTAACTCCCATGATAGAGTTACTGAGAGATCCCATAATAATATATATCATCTCTTTGACCTTCAAGAGCCCTGTGATAAATACTATGTTGGAAACTACCTTTATATGAGGTACTGTAGTAGAGGCTAAAATAATCCATACTATGAGAAAGGCAAGAACAGTTAATAAATTGTACAATCTGGGCATCTCACTGAAGGGCCTCTTTACCTCCTTTGCAAGGAATTTAAAGAGTGCCCACAACCCAGGGGTTAAGATAGAGGGGCCTATTCTCCTCTGGATCCTCGCCTGGATCTTCCTCTGTATACCAGGAATTAAGGTGGAAACTCCAAAGGCTATAAGGGGGATAGCAACTACAGAGAGTATAAATTCCAACAGTGATAGATTGACAACCATGGACACACCTTCCTTACTTGTTAAAATCCTCCCCCGAAATTTTAAGTTATTTTCCTTCCACTATCTTTGGGACAGCCTTTAATATACCTTCTATAATATCCTCTGGCCTCGGTGGGCATCCAGGTACTTTAACGTCTACAGGGATGATCCTATCTACAGGACCCTCTATAAAATCTGAGGTACCTAGATAACCTCCTATGTTTCCATAAACCCCTCCCATCAACGCACAGCAGCCTATGGAAACTACTGCCTTAGGTTCTGGAATACTCTCGTATATCTTTTTTAAGGGCTCCTTCATCACCTTGGTAACACATCCACTTACTATTAGTATGTCTGCCTCTCTAGGATTCCAGGTTAAAAAGACGTTGTACTGCTCGGCGTCATAGTAGGGGGAGAGGAAACAATTTACTGTATCAATATCACAACCGTTACATCCCCCTGTATAGGCTAGCATAACATGGATACACTTTTTCCTTGAATACTCCTTTATCATTTCCCTTCCCCCTCTACTTTCATCAACTTTCTAAGATTTATAGAGAGGATACTGGCGATCTTCTTCAACTGACTCTCAGGGATATCCACAGGTTTCTCGAAGATCTTGGACAGATCCATCTCTACATCTATCTCTCCCACATCCCTTGGATGTATAGGGGATATCTCGTTAAATATGGAGAACACTGGACAGAAGTCATGACAGTATAGACAGTATATACACTTTGTAGAGTCCATTACAGGTATGCTCTTCTTCACATAGTTCTCAGCTAACTTAACAGGTTCTATCTCCTTCATCTCTATACATCCTGTTGGACAGGCGTTGGCACATCCTCCACATCCAATACACAGGTCTTCTAAGACAGTTCTTGGAGGTTTTACCCCTGAGAGTATCTCCTCCTTCATCTCCTTTGAGGTGTAGGTATCTGTACCTAGGAGTATCCTCTCTATATTTTTATAGGCCCCTAGGATCAGGAGTTTGGCAAGGTTCTTAAGGGATTGATCCATAGTTATCCCCTAATCTTTCTCCACCCAGGTTCTGTAGATGCTTATAGCATTTGTTGGGCATATATTTACACAGGCAGAGCAGTACTCACATCTCTCTTCATCTATCTCTCCCATATCTATGGCGTCCACTGGACATATCCTGTTACATAGACCACATCTGATACAGAGGTCAAAATCTGTCCAGATATAGGAGTTCTCCCTGTCAACAACTTTTTTATAACCGGTAGTGTTGGGGATAACATCCCTTGGACAGTGAATAGCACACTTCTCACACATTACACAGTGCTCGTTAAAGAGTATCTCCCCTATATCTCCACTCCCAAGTTTAACCTTTACAGTTATAGCGTCCACTGGACATACCTCTCCACAGGTGCCACAGGTTATACACCTCTCATCCCTGATAACCTGGAACTTCTCAATCTTCTTAACAGTTATAGCATTTTCAGGACATTCCTCTATACATATACCACAGAGGGCACAGGCACCAGTGATCCTTCCATCCCTCTTTATCCTAACATCCTGGGGACACACCTCTACACAGGTGCCACATAGATTACATATACTCCTGTCGTATAGGATACTACCATTTTTCACCTTTAGGGCTCCCCTTGGACAGCTGTCTGCACATAGTCCACAATTTATACAGTACCTCTTTGGGATAGTCTCTCTGTCCTCCTTAACTTTAACTACCTTGAAGTTCTCTATCTTCAAGGCCTCCCTTGGACATCTCTTTATACAGTTTTCACATAGTACACATCTCTCTTCATCTACTATACCTTCAACTATAGCATCCCTTGGACATACCTCTCCACAGATGTTACATCTGCTACAGCCCTCAACATCATCTCCCTCTAAGATACTCTCCCTGGGACAGAGATAGATACATCTACCACATCCTCTACAGAGATCCCTGTGGATGTATAGGGATGTCCGAAAGTTTAAAACCCTCTTAGGTTTTAACTCCCCTTTTATTAACTTCTCCCTCTTTCCAATCCTCTCCAGTATCTGTATATATCTATCTAGAAGCGCCCTATTCTTTCTATCCTTAAGATCTTTACTGTGGAAAAATCTCCTGGCGCCATGGGGGCATACCTCTACACATAGGCCACACATTACACAGATACCTCTAGGATAGGCTACTATTTTTCTCCTGTTGTTTACTACCTTCTCCTCTCTCACTATCTTTATTATACCTATAGGGCAGAGGATCTCGCAGGTGCCACATCCGTTGCACCTTCTCCTATCTACGTAATAACCTCCAAATTTATTCCTCCTAATAGCCTTATTTGGACACTCCCTTGCACAGGTGCCACAGGTTATACAGGAGTAGGACTTGTTTCCTATTATAACAACAGCTCCAGTGGGACATACTTGAGCACAGAGAGGTGTATCTTTATCAGATCCCCCTGTACACCTCTCATCTAGTATACACTTAAATACATCTGTAATTATCATAACTATCACTTCTCTCTCACAGTGAGATTTCCAAGTAGAAGACCCAGGAGGGAGAAGAGGAAGGAGTAGGAGAGGGGAAAGTTGTAGTAAGGTAGTGGTCCTAGAAGGTATCCAACTACTACCCCTACTAGTAGATAGAACCATATATTCAACTTGGCAGTTATCCTTCTACCTAAGATAAACCCTAGTATCATCCCTGTGAAAGGTAGAAAGAGATACTCTATCACACTATCCCTTTCCAATGTTTTTAGAGATTATCCTCTGGGAGAGAAGTAGGACAGTTATTGTGGATAACCCAGCAAGTACCTTCAAACCTACCCCTATGTTTAAGTAGGGGATAATACCTACATCCCCTACTCCAGGGGGGGAGGGGAAGGGAGGTATACCCCATATCTCCCTGATGTTGTAGAGGTAGTACCCTGAGAGGACCATACCTAGCAATCCTAGGATAAGAAATAGAAGGGCTCCAAAACTCTCTAAAGATTCTAAGAACTTATAGGTGAATCTTATTGGACATCTCCTTACTCCAAAGGCTACCATAGCTAAAACATACGCTGCAGATATTAAGGCACCTCCTTGAAATCCTCCTCCAGGGGTAATATGTCCTCCAAGTATTACTAGGATACCCAGGGCCATGAGCAAAACTCCCATAGGTACTGCCAAGACCTTTACTATAGGTGTAAACCCTAGATCACTGTCTTTGCACTTCTCCTCCCCATACACCTCCTTGAGAAAGTCCCAGTTAAATAATCCCTTTCCAAAAACTATCCCAGTAACTAATACAGAATTTATCAGTATTAGACACTCTCCAAGGGTATCAAATCCCCTCCAGTCGAAGAGTACAGCACTTACAAAGTTAGGCACTATCTTAATATGGGTGTATATAGCATTTACACCTTCAACTACCTCTATACTATAGATAGAGTAAAATACCCCTGCACCGAACAACAGGAAGGAGAGGGAAACTGCAACCTCCCTACTTACAGAGAGCTTCATGGCATCACCAGGAACCTGCAATGAATATAATCATCGATATAGCCCCTAAGAATATGGAAATCCAGAAGAGTTGAAGGACTATGTGATTTGAATTCTCCCTCTTAAATCTAAAAACCATAGGTATCATGTGTAATCCAGCCCCTATGGCAAGTATTCCCACTGTGGCAAGGAGCACCTTTCCAAACACCCTGGATAGGAGGAATAGACCTATAACTAGGAAACTGTAAAGTATAAACTCTCCAGTTAAGCCTGCACCAACAGATACACTGTCCCCCCTTCCCTCCTTTTCCATCTCCCTTTTAAACTTGTCGTAGTCCATAGTTATTCCCTTTAACTATTTTTTATACTCTCTAAAACCCACTTAACACCTATATCCTCAACAACTGGATACAACCTGTCAATTACTATATCTGGATAAATCCCCAGGAATAAACAGAGCACAAGGAGTAACCCAAGGGAGAGGATATAGTACTTTGAGATTTTAACATCCTTAAACTCCCTAAGTTGCTCCTCACTACAGGGCCTTAAGAATATGAGATAGAAGGCCTTCATCATATAGAGGAATGTACCTATGCTGAGGATCAGCATTAAAACTGCAAGTTCTGGCATATTTGCATTCATCACAGCCTCTGCAAGTAGTAACTTACTCTGAAAGCCGTTAAAGGGAGGAATCCCAATACTTGCCAGTTTTGCACATAGGATGAGAAATGCTAAAGTAGGGGTGACTAATAGAAGTCCTCCAACCTTTCTCATGTCTGTAGACTTTATCTTGTCTAAGATATGGGCTCCGATAAAGAGGGCACTCTTATAAAGGGTGTGATTTATCCCGTGGAATATCCCTGCCAAAATAGCTAGAGGTGTTCCAAGAGCTAATCCCAGGGCAACATAACCTCCCTGGCTTACAGTGTGATAGGCTAGAAGTTTTCTATAGTCCTCCTGAAGTAGTGCCATAACTGTCCCAAATACCATGGCGAATACAGAGAGAGCTATCAACACCCCCCTGGTAGTATGGAAGATAGGGAGATTTCCAAACAACTTCAGTACTACTAACATAAGGGCAATAAGTATAAACTTGGAGTAAGCTTGAAGTATAGCAGCTACAAAGGGTTTAGCCCTGGCGTATAGATCTGCCTTTAAGGTGTGGAAAGGAGGAAGACCTCCCCCATAGGCTAAACCTACTATCAACATTAGCAAACCTCCGTACACCGTAGGAGTTAAGGGATTAACTGTAAGACATCTCCCCATATCTCCAATATTTAAAGAACCAGTTGCAGAGAGGAGGAGGCCTACCCCTAAAAGTAGAATAGATCCAGCCATAGTTCCAACGAGGAGATATCTAAAGGCAGATCTATAGGCCTCCTCTGTACCAGACAGAATTACTAAACCTGCCTGTGTAATTGCAGCGATCTCGTAGAACACGTAGAGGTTGAAGAGGTCCTCAGTGAGTATTACTGCGGAGACACTTGCAAGTCCCATCAACACCAGGGATGTAAATACCCCACTTAACTCCCTCTCCCTAGTAGATAGAACAAGTACTATGGAACCTATTAACATCAGTGTAAAAATCATCGTCTCCTTTAGAGGGTTTAAGGTGTAGACGATCCCAGAGACAAGGGGTATAGTACCTATATACACTATCCCATGTCCCCCGAAGAAGTAGGGGCCGTATGTTCCAAGGAGGGGAAGGACAAGGAGTATAAACCCTATGAAAAGTGTAAGAGGTTTAACGTATTTGCTCCTATAGATGTAACTAAAGACTACAGCTGTAATAAGGGGGACAACTACTATCAAGGGGAGGAGATTCATAACTTCCACCTAGTCCTCCTTTAGAATAACTGAGGTCTTCAGTGTTTTATACTTCCTGTAGAACACTATGGAGAGTGCCAACATCACTGCCAACATAGAGGCCCCAATAACAATGTTAGTTAGAACAAGTGCCTGGGGAAGGGGATAGGCCATCTCCCTGGCGAACACCTGAAACTCTACACTGGGGATATATATAGGGGCGTATCCCCCCTCCTTATATCCCATTGCCACCAGGGTAAGGTTAACACCGTTACCGATAATAGAGAGGGCGATAATCTTTTTGATCACGTTGTCTACAAAGAAAAAACCGTACAATCCTAGTACTACCAAGGCCCCTGCAGTTATAAAGGATGCAAGTTGTAGATCCATACCTCTTCACCTAAGGGGAAGTTAATGGGAATGTATTCTCACTAATATATATAATTTGTCATTAATTATAATGATAAATTATATAAAGATGTTACAATAATTTTCAACCTCGGTGAAACCTTGAATCATCTGAACCTATTAGAGGAGCATTTAAAGAACTGTAAAAAGTTGGCAGTTCTAGGTGTAGGAAATACTTTAAGGGGGGATGACGGTTTAGGGGTATTTATAGTGAGAAGTATAGTAAGACACTATATGGAGAGATACCCTGAGGAAGATTTAAATATAGATAGGGAAGTAAATAAAATCTCCCATAAAGTAGTTCTCATAAACTGTGGAACTGTCCCTGAAAACTTTACAGATATCCTCAAGAGGGAAAGGCCAGATAAGATCGTTATAATAGACAGTGCTGTGATGGGGGAGAAACCTGGAACTGTAAAGCTAATAGATATAGGGGAGATATATAACGTAGGTTTTTCAACCCATACCTTACCCCTTAACGTAATAGTTAAATATTTAATGAGCTATATTGACAGTGAAATATTTATAGTTGGTATGGAGCCTGAGAATTTGGATTTTGGGGTAGAAGGCTTATCAGAGGAAATTTACAGGAGGAGTTTAGAATTTACAGAGATTTTAATTAATATAATCCATTCTATTTTAGAGAGATAATCTATTAACTTCAATCTATTTTAAGGTGATCTCATGTTCTCCGTTAAATTTAAAACTACCGAGGAGTTGCCTGAACCTTCTCCTAGATTGATAGATCAGATAATTGGACAGGATGAGGCTTTAAATATTGTACTAAGTGCAGTTAGTAACAAGAGACACGTTATCCTCCTGGGAGACCCTGGAGTAGGTAAGTCTATGATAGTGAAGGCTGTAGGGGAGCTTATTGAAAAATCATCCTCTAGTGACTTTACACCTTATACTGTAATATCAAAACCTAATTTAAGATATCCAGAGAAACCTATAGTGGAGTTAGTAGAGGGTAGCTACAAGGAGGATGTAGAGGATATAAAACCTAAGGTGATTAAACAACCTCCAGGTCTACTAACACTGGTTCTGATCATGGTGTTCTTTACACTGATTACCTCCTACTTTATAAGGGGTCTCTCCCAGGCCCACCTAATGGCAGTAATAGCTACCACTGCCATTGTATCCTTTGCCCTGGCATTTGTATTAGTATTTCTGGCTATGTTCGGGGCTACAAGGGGAACTATGTCCAACACTGTCAACCCATTAGATTTAAAACCTGTGGTACTCTACGAGTGTAAGAAGAGACCACTGGTAAAGGCCAGTGCCTACAACGTAACAAAGTTACTTGGAGATGTTAGACACTGTCCACTGGGAGGTAAACCTCCCCTTGGAACACCTCCCCACAAGAGGATAATCCTAGGGGCTATCCACGAGGCCCATAAAGGTATCCTCTACGTAGATGAGATAAAGACCATGCCTCCAGAGGTCCAGGACTACATATTAACAGCACTTCAGGACAAATGCCTTCCTATAAGTGGTAGGAATCCAAACTCCAGTGGTGCCACTGTGGAGACAAATCCTATACCCTGTGACTTCATACTTATCATGTCTGGAAACATGGACGACATTAACAACTTAAGGGCACCTCTCCTAGACAGGATAGACTACAAGATCGTACTGAAAAACAAGATGGACAACACCCAGGAGAACAGGGATAAACTCCTACAGTTTATAGTACAGGAGATAAGGAACAACAACTTAAATCACATGACTTACGAGGCATGTTGTGAGATAGTAAGAATAGCTCAGTTGTTTGCAGGTTCCAAGGATAAGTTAACCTTAAGACTTAGAAAGCTCTCTAACATTATAAAGATGTCTAACGATATCGCCATGGGTAAGAGTATTCAGGAGATAGTGGAGGAACTCTCTGGTGCCAAGGACGCCTCCAAGAAGGAGGAGAAAAAGTTAAAGAGTGTTATTGGAGTATTTAAAAGAGAGAAGGGGGATAAAGAGGAGTCCAAGGGGAAGGAGGTCAAAAGGAAAAAGATATACATAGATGTGGAACATGTCCGTAAAGTTATGGAGAGTGGTATATACAGTATGTCAAAACAGGTTGCCATAGACTACCTCAGGGAGTTCAAGAGATACAAACATATAGTACCAAATGATACACCGAAGATAGGGGTTGTATATGGACTGGCAGTTATAGGTTCAGAGGGTATTGGAGATGTAACAAAGATCATCACCCAAATAGTGGACTCTAAGAACCCTGGCACCCACCTCTTAAATATAAGTGGGGATATTGCAAAACACAGTATTACCTTAGCATCTGCCCTCTCTAAGAAGTACATATCTGAGGGTAAGTTACCGCTGAAAGGTAAGAAGGACATAGACCTAAATAGAAAGGAGATATACATCCAATTTAGTCAGTCCTACTCCAAGATAGACGGGGACAGTGCAACTGCTGCAGTATGTCTAAGTATTATATCTGCCCTCCTTGAGATACCTCTAAAACAGGACTTTGCAATAACTGGAAGTTTAGATCTCCATGGTAATATCCTTGCTGTAGGGGGTATAAACGAGAAGATAAGAGCTGCAAAGGAGTACGGATTTAAGAGGGTTATAATCCCAGAGTCTAACATGATAGACGTAATAGAGGATGATGGTATCGAGATCATCCCAGCTAAGAGATTAGACGAGATAATACCTCTAGTATTTGAGTGTAGTAAGTAGATACTTCAAAAGCTTTATATAATAAAATCTTTTAAAAGGATAAGAACACTAAAAGTTATAAGGAGTGATAATATGGGACTGAGGCCAGGTAGGTGCTACAGAGATGTGGACAAACCTGCATATACAAGAAAGGAGTATGTAAGGGGAGTACCTCAACCTAAGATAGTCCACTTTGTAATGGGTAATCTAAGTGAAGAGTTTCCAGTAGCAGTACATCTAGTATCTAAGAACGACGTGCAGATAAGACACAACGCACTGGAGGCTGCAAGGGTTATAGGAAACAAGTACATCCAGAGTAAGTGTGGTAGAATGGGGTACAGGATGTTAATTAGAGTATACCCCCACCAGATACTTAGGGAGAACAAGATGGCCTCTGGTGCTGGAGCAGATAGAATTTCCGACGGTATGAGACTTGCATTTGGGAAGCCTATCGGTACTGCAGCAAGGGTTAAGAAGGGACAGAAGATCATTACTATATACACTAACCCAGAGAAGATAGAGGATGCCAAGGAGGCTCTAAGAAGATGTGCCATGAAGATACCTGCCAAGTGTAAAATCGTTGTAGAGATGAAGGAGAATAACACCTCCAAGGAGTAAAAATTATTTATCCTCAGGTAACTCTGCCCTGATAAAATCTTCCCTGTTTTTCTTTAAACTTATTGTGGCGTCTATACCCATCTTGGCAGTTGTTTTATCCTCGTTTATTGAGGGATCTAGGGAGGAGCCCTTGGCTCCCTTTATTATAACAACATCCCTATCTGCCTGTACCCTTGTTGCTATGGCGTACTCTACATCTTTAGGATCCCCTATGTTTATATCCTGGTCTACAACTACAACATGTTTTAAACTTGGATGGGAGGCCAGGGCTGCAAGTATTGCATTCTTCCCATCTCCCTCTGTTCTCTTTTCAATAGAGATTACAGCATGTAGCCAGCAACATCCCCCCTCTGTCAGTACTACATCCTTTACACTAGGTACTACGTTCCTTACACCTCTGTATATCCTAGGCTCCTGGGGTAACCCCATAAGTACCTTGTGTTCCACCCCTCCAGGCAATAAGGCGTGGAATATAGGATCCTTCCTTCTCTTTAAGGATGTTATCCTTATAACTGGCTGTTTTCTAACTTTGTCGTAGGTTCCAGTGATATCTACAAAGGGACCTTCATCCTCCATCTCTCTAGTGATCTTACCCTCGATGATAAACTCTCCAGGGGGCACCTCCAGATCTACAGTATCACATTTTATAAGTTCTAGAGGTTTTCCCATAAGGACAGAGGCGTACTTTAACTCGTTGAAGGTAATATCTCCAGAGGTGGAGGCAGCTAGGAGTATGGCAGGATGAACCCCTATCACTATAGCAACGTCTATTTCCCCGTCCTCCTCAATATTCTTACTGTATATGTAGTGGAGATGCCTCTGTTCCACCATCCTGATTACTAGACGATCTCCCTTTACAAGTATCCTGTGTATAGAGGCGTTGACCCCGTAATCCCTATCCTTTACAATTACAACACCTGATGTAATATAGGGTCCTCCATCCCTTGGATAGTATATAGGTATTGGATAGTTGTTTATCTCACTGGGAGGATCCTCTATATACTCCCTCTTTAAGGTGTTGTTTATAATCAGTTCCCCCTCCTTCTCCCTCTCCATAGATCTCAGTATATGTTTCATAAGATCCTTTACAGGGACCCCTAGACTCTTGGCTATTATATCCCTGTTACAGAGGTTACCTATAACCTGATAACCATCCACATCCTTTATATATACAGGGGTTCCATCGTATCTCTTCAATACTCTAGTTATACCAAACCTCCTATCTGCAGAGGGTATCTCTATCTTTTCTATAGAGTTAATAAGATCCCTTATCATCATCTCCCCCATAAATTACAACCTCTCCCTTCTCACATCTAGTTATTATAGAGGCCACTATATTTTTAGAGTATCGTATAGAGGGGCAATCTCTTATAAAGGTGAACACTCCCCTATAGCCCTCCTCTATTAATCCTATATCTTCAAGTCCCAGTATTCTACTGTTATTTATCGTGGCAAATCTAAGTATCTCCTTAGGGTCTATATGGTATAATTTGTATATAAAATCCATCTCTTTCAGTATGGAGGGGGAGTTAGCCATAAAGTTGTCAGTTCCTAGCCCAGTAAGTATACCCTCGTCCATTAAGCTGTGAATATCTGGCAACCCTACGTTAAAGGAGGCATTTGCCCTAGGACATAGGACTACAGGTATATTATGTTCCCTTAGAAGCTCCCTCTCGTAAGGTGTTGTATAGGTGGCATGGACGATAAATGTAGGGTGGAGCTTTAGATCCACTATTCTCTCAATCTCACTCATCCCATAGGTCTTCCTGGAGTACTCTATAGAGCCCCTGTGTTCGTTGGCATGTATGGAGAACATCTTGTAGTCCAACTTCCTGATAGTCTTTAGATCCCTGTCTGAGTACTCGTTACATCCACTTAACCCTATTCCATCTGCCACTTTTAATATCTCCCCTATCTCCTTCTTCAGCTCCTCCCTGTTAGAGGTTGTAGGCCTTCCCAGTATAAGGGGACAGGGGAACCTCCTGTTGTATCTCCTATACCCCTCCCTTAGGAGATTTATCCCTTTTAATCCCCCCTCTCTAAAGTCACAGAAGTAAGTTATACCGTTATTTCTAAGTTCTTCCAGCCCATCTAATATCCCCTCTATCAACTCCTCGTCACTACAGGCGTTAAGGAGTACATGTTTTAATCCATGGGGTGGTTTTACAAGTTCATCTAAGGTTTTATTTATCCCTATATCTTTTATAACGTTGTCTCCTACATGGGTGTGGGCGTTTATAAGGGGAGGTATTACAACACCTCTGTGGATTATAGGGTCCCTTATATGTTCCCCTGTAAACCCCTTTATTATACCCTCCTCGATAACAAGTATACCCTTCCTGTACTGGAAGTCTTCACCGTATAGGAAGTGAGATTTGAGATAGACAGTGTCTCCAGGGCACATCCTCTATCTACCTTCTAATCCCGTTAGTTATATTAAGAATATAACAACGGATATTAAATATATGTCTTCTCAGGTAAAACAGAGATACCCTATATCTAACAAGGGTATAAAGGGACTGTTGATAGGACATACGATGGAATATTAAGGTGATAGTTATGAAGATAATACTCTTTGTTATTGATGGGTTAGGGGATAGACCTAATGCAAAGGGGAATACCCCTTTAAAGGAGGCTAACACTCCAACGTTAGACAGGATGGCAAAGGAGGGAATCTGTGGAATAATGAGTGCTATAGATATAGGGGTGAGGCCTGGAAGTGATACTGCCCACTTAGCTCTCCTTGGATACGATCCATACAAGTACTACACTGGAAGAGGTCCCTTCGAGGCTGCAGGTGTAGGGATAGATGTGAAACCTGGGGATGTTGCATTTAGATGTAACTTCGCCACTGTAGAGGAAGATTTTAAAGTGATAGATAGGAGGGCAGGGAGGATAGGGGAAACTAAAGAACTGGAGAAGGTTATAGATGGATTGGAGATAGAGGGGGTTAAGGTAATATTTAAAGAATCTGGAGGTTATAGAGCTGCCCTTGTTCTAAGGGGGGAGGGACTAAGTGATAAGGTATCAGATGGAGACCCCCATAGAGTAGGAGTTAAAGTACCTGAGATTAAACCTTTGGAGAATTCCCTAGAGGCAAAGAGGACTGCAAATATTCTTAACAAACTCCTAGAGATAGCTCACAAGAGGTTAAATAACCATCCTATAAACCAGGATAGGAGAAGGAAAGGACTGCCTCCAGGGAATATCATCCTACCTAGAGGTGGAGGGGTAGTCCCTAACATAGAGCCATTTTATGAGAGGTACAAGTTAAGAGGTGCCTGTATTGCAGGTACTGGATTGATAAAGGGTATAGCAAAACTACTGGGACTGGACTTTATACCTGTAGAGGGTGCTACAGGTACCCCCTCTACAAATTATATAGGTAAGGCCAAGGCTGCTGTAGAGGGCATTAAGGATTACGACTTTATAATGGTCAATGTAAAAGGTGCAGATGAGGCCTCCCACGACGGTGACTACGAGACAAAGGTGAAGGTGTTGGAGAACATAGATAAGATGATGAAGTATATACTAGATCACGTAGATAGGGAGGAAGTTTACATAGTAGTAACTGGGGATCACAGCTCTCCAGTAGAGATAAGGGATCACTCTGCAGATCCTGTTCCTATAGTAATATGGGGTAAAAGTGTTAGAACAGACGAGGTAGATAGATTTGACGAGTTCTCCACCTATAAGGGAGGTCTCTCCTGGATAAGAGGTAAGTATATCATGCCTATACTCCTAGATCTTATTAACAGATCTGAGAAGTACGGTGCTTAAGGAGGTATTACTATGGCAGTACATCCTATAGACTACAGGTATGGTTCTGAGGAGATGAAGAAGGTCTGGGACGAGGAAAACAGATTACAGAAGATGTTAGAGGTAGAGGGAGCTATTGCAAAGGCCCAGGGGGAACTAGGTATTATACCTAAGGAGGCTGCAATGGAGATCTGTAGAAAGGCCTCTACAAAGTATGTAAAGTTAGATAGGGTTAAGGAGATCGAGAGGGAGATAAAACATGACGTTATGGCTATGGTAAAGGCCCTTGCAGAGGTGTGTGAAGGGAATGCTGGGGAGTACGTCCACTTTGGTGTAACATCTAACGACATAGTAGATACTGCCCAGTCGTTACAGTTCAGAGAAACTGTGGATATTCTACTTAGGAAGTTGGAGAAGTTAAAGGATGAACTACTTAAGAAGGCAGAGGAGCATAAATACACAGTATGTGTTGGAAGGACCCACGGGCAGCATGCTATCCCTACAACCTACGGTATGAGGTTCGCCCTCTGGGCCTCTGAGATCCAGAGACATATAGATAGACTTAAAGAGTGTAGGGAGAGACTATGTGTCTCCAAGGTTACTGGAGCTGTAGGTACTATGGCAGCACTGGGGGAGAAAGGTATGGAGGTCCACAAGAGGGTAGGGGAGATCCTGGGGTTAACTCCAGTCCTCATCTCCAACCAGGTTATTCAGAGGGATAGGCATGGAGAGTTCCTGGCCCTCCTTGCCCTCATTGCCCAGACCTTAAACAAGATAGGAATAACTGTTAGAAATATGCAGAGGACAGAGATTGGAGAGTTAGAGGAGGAGTTCGATCCTAGAAAGCAGGTGGGCAGTTCCACCATGCCCCATAAGAGAAATCCAATAACCTTTGAACAGATCTGTGGCCTCTCAAGGATAATTAAAACAAATGCCCTTGGAGAATTTGACAACATCCCCCTATGGGAGGAGAGGGATTTAACAAACTCCTCTGCAGAGAGGTGCCTTTTCCCTGAATCCTGTGTACTCCTAGATCACATCCTGGACTTGAGTATAAAGGGTATTGGGAAGTTAAGGGTGAATAAGGAGAATGTGAAGAAAAACTTAGAGTTGACAAAGGGACTTATAATGGCTGAAAGGGTGATGATGGCCCTTGCCAGGAAGGGTATGGGTAGACAGAGAGCCCATGAGGTAGTGAGGAGATGTGCCATGAAGGCCTATGATGAAAATAGGCATCTGAAGGATGTTCTAAGGGAAGACAGGGAAGTTATGAGGTATCTCACTGAGGAGGAGTTAGAGGAGCTGTTTAACTACTCCACCTATATAGGACTTGCCCCAGAGATAGTGGACAACGTTATAAGGGAGTTAAGAAGATGACCTGGATAAAGAGGTATTTAGATATACTCCAGTGTCCCTCCTGTGGAGGGGATTTAGAATTTCTAGAGTATGAGAATAAACTCCTATGTAAGAGATGTGGGGAGAGCTATCCTATAGTAGAGGACATACCTGTACTGTTGAAAAAGTGAAATTATGAGGTGCTTCCTAGCTATTGAGTTAAGTGAAGAGATAGTTGAAGAACTGGAGAATTTAAAGAAAAACTTCAAGATAGAAGGTATTAAATTAGTAGAGAGGGAGAACCTCCATATTACAGTTAAATTTCTCGGAGAAGTTGAGGAGAAAACTGTTGAAGAGATTAAGAACATAGATCTATCTATGGAACCTGTGGAGAGTCGTATAAAAGGTTTAGGGGTATTTCCCAGGGAGAACTATATAAGGGTTATCTGGGTAGGGGCCTCCAACCTTGTACCTCTCTTTAAGGAGGTAGATAGGAAACTTGAAGACTTAAACTTTAGAAGGGAGAGGGAGTATATACCCCATGTAACAATAGGGAGGGTAAAGTTTCTTAGAAATAGGAAACTCCTTAAAGAGAGGATAGAGAAATACAGAGATGTAGATATAGGGACCCAGTACGTAGAGAGTATAGTACTGATGAGGAGTATCTTAACTAGAGGTGGACCGATCTACGAGGTACTTAAGAGATGGGATTTTTAATGCCTTCCTTCTTCAACTGCTCCCCTACTATCTCATCTACCTTCTGGAGAAAGGCACTTAAATATATCTTAGGTATCCTTGCACCGGCAGCTATGTTATGACCTCCACCACTACCTCCAAATTGAGAGGCCACACCCATAGCCTTTGAGAGATCTAGTCCCTTCTCCACCAACAACTTGTTACCTCTAGCAGATATCTTGTAGTACCCCTCCTCCTCGTAGATACCAATAACTGGTTTATCCCTTACAAGGAGAGAGGCCATATGTCCAATGGTACCCTTTTTTCCAAAGAAGTACTCTATGTTGTTTAACTTCTGTGTCTCTATATTTCTCAGTTGTTCTATAATCTCGCTCTTGTACTTGATATACGTCTCCCTCCCTATCCTTATACACTCCTCGTCCTCTAAGGCAGCCCCTATACCTACTGATCCTATACCCATCTTACCACAGGCGTTGAGGATCTCTGACAGATAGAAGGCATCCTCTATTTTGTGGTTTATAATATATCTGTCTACGAGGATCTGGGACTCGTCTACGTATCTCTTAAGTGCCGAGATTAACTTATCCCTCTCCTCCCCCTCTAAGTATGTTTTATTAGGATCTATTCCTAACTCTTTTAGCAAGTTAATTACACTCTCCCTGTCACTTAACTCCTTAATGTAGGGTCTTGTACAGTACATTATAGACTGCCAGATAGGGAGGTCGTAGGCGTTGTAGACAATATCTTTTACTATACTCCTTAGATACCTGTACTCCCTTGCCTCGTTTACTATAAACTTGTTCATACCTATGAAGGGCTCGTGTTGCATATCTCCAATAGCACCTACGATGGCAAATATACTGAGATCGTAAAACTTGTACTCCCTTGCTACTAAGTAACAGACACCACTTGCAGATATCTCCCGTGCCCCGTTAAGGTTAAAGAGATGGGGGTTAAGTTGATGTACCTCCTCCACCTTTGTATACCTTAACTTTGGAGGATGATGATCTAAGATAATGGCGTTCATACCTCTCTCTGCAATCCTGTCTATATAGGCACTTCCCATGTCGCAGAAGATGTAGAGGGGATTGTTAGATTCCTTCTGTAGTCGATTTATAGTTTTCTCATTTAGATGTTCCACGATAGAGAGGTGGAAGTCCTTGTTCAACCGGTAAAGCATCTTTATAAGGATAGCACCTGAAGCTAGTCCATCTGCATCGTAGTGAGTAATTACCCTTATCAACCCCTGGTGATTTTTTATCTTCTCTACAATCTCATTTACTGTTTTCCTATATCTCTCGTAAGTCCCTTTATCTTTCAATACAGTTGCCACCATAACTATCCCTGGGAAAGCCTTATAACAACAACCTCTAGGGAGACCTATGGATTACCTAGATAGATTTAAGGAACATAAAGTTATAGGGAAATTAGTAAATTGGAGGAGACTGGAGGATATAGTGGATAGCCATAACATGGAACTCTTAGATGTCCTTGGTAAGGGACATAGGGGAGTAGTATTTAAAGGTATATACAGGAACAGGGAAGTTGCCATAAAGGTGCCAAGGGTAGACGCTAAAAACACCATTTATGAGGAAGGCCTCATCTTAAAAGAGGTTAATAACTTGAATATAGGACCGAAGTTATACATTTTCTCCAGGGATTACCTTATTATGGAGTACGTTAAAGGGATTACCTTGAAAGAATATATCTCCAGGGGGGAGATAGATAGGGAGGAGTACCTCCATATTATAAAGGAGGTTTTAAAACAGTGTCTTCGTCTTGACATCCACAGAATAGATCACGGTGAGATTCAGGGAGGGAAACATATTATAATAAGATATCCCCAGGTATACCTTATAGATTTTGGTAGTGGGAAAGTTGGAAGAACCCCCTGTAACTTCACCAGTGCAGTATCCCTCTTCTTTACTAGATCCTATATTGGAAGGAGGACCTGTGAGGTGTTAAATATCTCAGAGATGGAGAGGGATATTATAATGAAGTTTGTAAAGAAGTACAAAAAGTATATAAAAGACAGTTATGTAGTTAAATCTCCAATAACACGTATTTCAAACTCACAGTAATCGTCACCACAGGCACAACATTTCGTTTCAATCACCTCTACCTTCTTCCTCAGTATGTTTTCAAAACACCCTGCAAGAATACCTCTCTCGTAGTGGCAGACACACTCTCCAATATTTGGAAAGCCTGAACAGAACACAGACTCATATACCCGGATCCTTATTGGATTCTCCTCTACCACCTCTAAAACTCCTATCCTCAAATATTTGAAACACTCTATCAGTTCATCAATAGTTTTAACCCCTAAACTTCTCCCAAAGTCTTCCCCTGCATGGTATATCTTATGTATAGAGTTAAATCCTAAGTATTTTATAATAGAAAGTGCAAATGCCCTAAATACCACTACATCTACATACCTCCCTAAGGTAGGTCTGTCTACTTCGTATAGATCCTCATATTGAAGAGGTAGAACCCACCGTTTACTAATACATCTACCACTGGTACTCTCAGAAGTATTGTCGTTAGATTTGTCAACTTTTTTCTTTTCCTTCTGAGTACTCTTCTCTACCTTGGTTTTTACTTCATTTCCCCCTTCCTTTTTCAACTTTAAAATTTTAGAAATACCTGCCATAGGTCTCCACCTTAAAAAAAATTAATATTATTAATATTTTAATAGCAATATTTAAAATTTTACTATAAAAATAACATCTGAGGGAGAACTATGGAGATGCCTAAGGAGTATCCACTAGAACTGGAAAAGGTAGTACAGAAGAGATGGGAGGAGGAAGAGATCTACAAATTTAAAAACGATAAAAACAGACCCCATTACGTAATAGACACTCCCCCTCCATATCCTACAGGGAAGATGCACCTTGGACATGCCTTAAACTGGACCTACATGGACATAATAGCGAGATTTAAGAGGATGAATAACTACGACGTCCTCTTTCCCCAGGGATGGGATTGTCACGGTCTTCCAACAGAGGTTAAAGTGGAGGAGCTCTACAACATAACAAAGTCTGATATAGACAGGGAGGAGTTCAGGAAACTATGTATAAAGCTTACAGAGGAAAACATTAAGAAGATGAGAGAACAGGTAAAATCCCTAGGTATATCTATAGACTGGAGTAGGGAATACATAACTATGAAACCTGAGTATATAAGAAAGTCTCAAACTGCATTTGTCAGGATGTACAGGGACGGTCTCATATACAGGGGGGAGCACCCTGTCAACTGGTGTCCAAGGTGTCAAACTGCCATAGCCTTTGCAGAGGTAAACTATATAGAGAGGGAGACCTATTTGAACTACATCAAGTTTCCCCTGGGAGATGAGGAGGATAGATATTTAACAGTTGCAACTACGAGACCTGAGTTACTACCTGCCTGTGTAGGTATCGTAGTAAATCCAAGGGATGAGAGATATAGGGATATAATTGGGAAGACTGTTAAGGTGCCCCTCTTCAACTACGAGGTTAAGGTGTATGGGGACGAGGACGTGGATATGAACTTTGGTACTGGAGTAGTTATGGTATGTACCTTTGGAGATAAGACAGATGTAGTATGGGTAAAGAGGCACGGACTTGAGATTAAAAAGGCTATAAATGAAAGGGGAGAACTTACAGAGATATGTGGTAAGTATGCAGGGTTGAAAACTGAGGAGGCGAGAAAGAGGATAATAGAGGATCTTAGAAGGGAAGGTTATCTTCTGAAGCAGGAGCGTATAAAACAGAAGGTAGGGGTATGTTGGAGGTGTAAAACCCCTATAGAGATTATCGTTGGAGATCAGTGGTTTGTAAATATAAGGAAGTTAATGCCTAAGATCAGGGAGGTAGTTGAGGAGATCAGATGGACTCCAGAGTATATGAAGAAGAGACTACTCCAGTGGATAGAGGATATGGACTGGGACTGGTGTATAAGTAGGCAGAGGATATTTGCCACCCCTATCCCTGTATGGTACTGTCCAGAGTGTGGGGAGGTAGTAGTTGCCAGGGAGGAGGATCTCCCAGTGGATCCTACAGTGGAGTGTCCCTATACCTGTAAATGTGGGAATAAAAACCTTATACCTGAGAGGGATGTGCTAGATACCTGGATGGATTCCTCCATCACCCCTATGGTAATAACTGGATGGTTAGAGGATGAGGACTTCTTCAGGGAGCACTATCCTGTGCAGCTGAGGCCCCAGGGGCATGACATTATAAGAACCTGGGCCTTCTACACCATCGTAAAGTCTATAGCACTAACAGGAGAGAAACCTTGGGAGGAGATAGTAATAAACGGTATGGTATTTGGAGAGGACGGCCATAAGATGAGTAAGAGTAGGGGGAACATTGTAGAACCCTCTGAAATCACTGAGAGGTACGGGGCAGATGCCCTGAGGATGTGGGCTGCTAACAGCTCCATTGGAAATGACGTGCCCTTTGCCTGGAAGGATGTTGACTACAACTACAGATTCCTTAGGAAGTTCTGGAATGCTGCAAGGTTTGCAAGGATGCACCTTGAGGACAGAACTATAGAGGAGATAAAGGAGGCTATAGAGAGAGGGGATATCTCCCTGGACAACCCAGTGGATCTCTGGATAATCAGTAAGTTAAATAGACTTATTAAAAGAGTTACTGAAGATCTGGAGAACTACAGGTTTAACACTGTAGTTAATATTCAGAAGTTCCTGTGGCACGAGTTCTGTGACAACTACATAGAGATGGTTAAGTACAGGTTGTACAGGGAGGGGGAAACATCTGAGAGGGATCGATTCCACTGTCTCTATACCCTCTACTACGTAATAACTAACGTTTTAAAACTCCTTGCACCTTTTGCCCCACACTTCGCCCAGATAGTGGGAGATATATACAAGGTGGAGAACCTCCATACTAGCTGGTGTGAAGTCCAGGAGGATATGATAGACCATGAGTTGGAGAGTGTTGGGGAGTTAGGAAAGAAGGTAGTAGTTTCCATAAGGAGATACAAGGCCAACAAAGGTATGCCTCTAAATGCCCAGTTGGAGAGAGTTGAGATATATCTCATGGATAAGGGAGACTACGAGAGGATGTTAAAGGTTATAAGGGATATAAAGGGAACTTTGAATATCAAGGAGTTGAAGGTTATACACGGAAAACCTAAGTTGGAACAGAGGATAGTAGAGGTTGTACCTGATAAATCTAAGATAGGTCCCCAGTTTAAAAGGGACTCTAAAAAAGTTATAGAGTTTATAAAGAGTGGAGATGAGGGGACTATCGAGAAGATACTTCAGGAGGGTCTTGAAACTGAGTTTGGCCTGTTAAACAGGGAGCATATAAAGTCCATTAAGAGGGCACTCTTCAGTGAAGGTATAATGGTAGATGCAGTGGATATAGAGGGAGTTGTAGATGGGATTGCCATTATCTATAGGGGAAGTAAAACTTAAAGTATTATCTTTTCGTAGTACTCCCTATATCCACCGTGGTAATGGGGGAGCTCCCTAAGCAACTCCTCCTCTAATTTCACTATACTGTTGTACTCCTCCTGGGATACTAGAGCTATAAGGGATCTCCTCCAGGCCTCCCTACATCTTAAACTACAGGGGATGAAACCTGATGTTATCACTACAGCAACTTTTCCCTCCTCCTTTAAGCTCTCCCTCTCCTTAAGGTGTTCCTCATCTATGGCAAATCTCACAGATTTAAAGGATTCAATACAGCATCTAGGATATCCCATCAACTTCCCGTACTCCTCTGCCCACTCTAACCTAGAGTAAACACCTAGATAGGAGGACACCATAGGATCTATAGCAGGTCTAACTGGAGGATTATACCTTTTAACAATTTCAATCTCTTTTTTAAGTCTGGATATGATAAAGTTAAATATATCGTCGTCCATCTGCTGGATGTGAAGGGATATATGTTTTAGATCTTTATCTAGATTTTTTCTTATGGATATTATTCTTCTAAGTATGTCTTCCATAACTTTGGCAGTATTCATATTATCCCACTGAAGTTTTTAGTTATTTCATAGGGTGTAAAAATGGAGGTATACTACACTACTGTTAAAAACTATAACTTACTTGATAGGAGGAATAAGTTACTAGATTTAACCTTTAGTAACCTAGGGGATAATAAAAGAATACTTGTAAAACCTAACATACTAGGACCTTATCCCCCAGATAAACATGTTACTACACATCCAGCATTTTTAGATTGGATTCTAAAATATCTAATAGAGGTGAAGGGGATAGAGGAGGGAAATATTGTAGTGGGGGAGTCTTCTGGATTCTCCACAGAGAAGGCCTATGAAGTTTCCAGGATAAAGGAGGTTTGTGAGAAATATGGAATATCCTTTTTACCTTTTGAGAGAGACAAGAGTGTAAAGATAAAGCTACTAAATACTACCTTGGCAATTCCAAAGACTGTAATAGATAGTGATCTAATAATAAATCTCCCAAAGTTAAAAACCCATGTCCTTATGAGGTATACTGGAGCTGTTAAAAACCTATACGGTTGTATACCTGGAGGTTTAAAAATTAAACTCCATAAATATTTTCCCAGGGCGTATGACTTTGCACATCTACTGGTGGAGTTGTACAGATATCTATCAAAGGGGAGGGAGATAATCTCTGTAATGGATGGAATCTGGGGTATGGATGGTAATGGTCCAAGTAATGGAAAACCTGTGAACGCCCAAATAGTGATAGCCTCTAGAGATGCCCTGGCCCTAGATATCTTTGCGACCTACTATATAGGATACAACCCTATGGATGTCCTCACCAACAGAATTTTAACTGAGAGGATTGAAAACTGGGAGGATAAATTAAATATTTTTGAAGTAGATGGGATAGTGAGAAGGAGGGATTTAATGGAGGTTCCCAGGATGAACTTTAGAAAACCTGATACCTACTATTTAACATCTATACTCCCCCCTTTTATAATAAGGTTGATATCCTCTATTATAATAGAGAAGCCAAGGATAGATAGAGTTAGATGTAAAAGATGTGGGGTGTGTGAAAAGATATGCCCTGTAGGGGCAATATCTCTAGAGAACTTAGAGATAGATAGAAAAAAGTGTATAAACTGCTACTGTTGCCACGAGATGTGTAGATTCAACGCTATTAAGTTAAGAAGGTTTTTATAAGAACTTTAAAAGTTATTACTAGGTGTGAAACATGTATATTCCCATAAAGGAGATAGTTCTTTTAATAGCTTCCATGGGGATACTACTGGCATCTTATAGATTATGGGTTATGAAGGACGGAAAGAACATGGTCTATGCCCGTATACATATTGCCAGCGTTATTGATCTAGCCTGTATACTCATCATGTTAATTTTAAATCGTCCACTGCTGGCACTGCTCTATCTGGTCTTATCTCCCTTTGCGGCACATGCTATAGCCAATGCAGACTACTACGACAGGATGAAGGAGAAGTTAACAAGAAAATTAAGGGGTTAACATGTTTCTAAGTGTAATTGACGGAGCAGTATTAATACTTGTTCTACTCTCCTATCTAGGTGCCCTAACTCAAAAAGACCTTATAAAATGTGTAGTTCTAACTGGACTGGGAGGTTTAGGACTGGCCTATATATTTACATCTCTCCTAGCTCCAGATGTAGCCCTAACTGAGGCTATACTAGGAGGTGCTGTACTTCCAGCCTTCTTCGCCTTTACAGTTATGAGGACCCAGAGGTTCGACGAAATAGAGGAGTAAACTGATACTATGTATCTCCTAGGGATAGACTACAGAAATAGAAACAGTGGAGAGATATTAAAAGCCTATAAAAAACTTCTAGGGGAAGGTATAGAGGTAAAACTTGTGGAGGATCCTAAGGAGCTAGTGGATGCTGTAGTGAGAGGGGAGGTCTCAGGGGGGATAAGGGGGACCTTACCCTCCTCAGAGGTAATACCCTATCTGAGGAAACATATAGGGAGATTCTACAGGGCCTCCGTCCTGAGGAATCCCTTCAACAGGGAATACTTTCTTTTAACTCCTGTAGGTATAGACGAGATAGATGAAGATAACAGCCTCAGAGATAAGATAGCTATTATAGAGTATGTACTGAAGTTCCTGAGGGATACCCCTATATTTAAAGATGTGAAGATTGGAGTACTCTCTGGGGGAAGGCCCTCTGACTACGGTAGAGGTGAGAGGATAGACAGATCTATAGATGAGGCAGTAAACGTTGTAAGGTACATAAGTAGAAGGTATAACATCCATATAGAGCATAGGGGGATAGTGTTAGAGGAGTACTTGAAGGAGGGTTTTAACGTTATACTGGCGCCAGATGGCATATCAGGCAATTTGATCTTTAGATCTTTAGCCCTAGTATGTGGAGTAGAGGGGTGTGGAGCCTTACTCCTAGGGAGAAAAAAGATAAAATTCATAGATACAAGTAGAAGTAGTAGTTGGGATAGATACTACAACAGTATAAAATTTCTAAAAACCTTGGAGTAATACTGTTTTTGTTGATTATTAAAATTCATGTTTGGTGGTAGTGTTGTCCTTACTTATAAAAATTTACGATTTTTTCAATAGATTAGGGGTTTCAAAGATCTATGAAAAAATACTTGAAAGGGAGATCGATAGGGACAAGGTTCCAAGGCATGTGGGGATTATAATGGATGGGAACAGGAGGTTGGCAAGGTTGTTAGGGGAGAAACCTATAAAGGGGCATTATTTAGGTGCGAAGAAGGTTAGGGAGTTTATAAGATGGTGTATCGAGTTAAATATTGAGACTGTCACCCTCTACTCCTTCTCCCTTGAGAATTTCCACAGACCTAAGGAGGAGGTAGAGGCACTGATGGATTTATTTGAGAGGGAGTTTAGATCTATTGCAGAGGATCCAGATGTTCACAGGTATAAGATCAACATTAAGGCTATAGGTAGATTGCATCTACTACCTAGGAAAGTACAGGAGGCTATAAAATATGCAGAGGAGAGGACTAAAAATTACAAGAGATACAGAGTCAATATTGCCATTGCATATGGAGGTAGACAGGAGTTAGTAGATGCTGTTAAGAAGATTGCTGAAAAGGTGAAAAACAACCAGTTAGACATTGAGGACATAACTGTGGAGACTATCTCCCAGCATCTATACACTGCCCACCTTCCCCACCCAGATCCTGATTTAATAATAAGAACCTCAGGGGAGGAGAGGATAAGCAACTTCCTTATATGGCAGTCAAGTTATTCAGAGCTTTACTTCTGTGACATCTTCTGGCCTAAGTTTAGAAAGATAGATTTTCTCAGGGCAATAAGGGATTATCAAAGGAGAATAAGGAGGTTTGGAAGATAAATCTCTAAAAAGTTAAGGTGATAATATGAATATAACAGAGATAGGCACTACCGTTAATATACTAGTTCTAATTACCTCCTTATGTTCCTGTATACACTCCAACGATAATAGGATGTCCCTTGACTTTAACAGTGATAACTATACAGGGAAAAAAGTTGAAACCTGGAACATCCAGTAGAGGAATACAACAGGACAAATAACTTAGAGAACAGTCTGGAGGATAAAATATATATAAGTTATCCTAGAAAAGTAAACTACACTATTTTAGAGTATGGGAAGTTCAGTGAGAGGGAGGATTCTAGTGACTACACCTATCTAGATATCTGGAGGAATAGAACTGTTATACATATATACAGAGGTAAGAAACCCTTTGACTATTACTATCTGTAGATAATGGTGGAACACAGTAGAGGGAATATAACTGTATATCCCACAGAACGTTATGTTGAAGATTTTGTTATAACTAGTCCCTATACTGTTATGGAGATTGAAGGTGTTGTTGACAATATCACTATTTTTACCATGGAGTAGGATGTGGTATCTTGGTGGATATAATATTTTTAGGTGCTGGAGGAGGTAGGTGGGAAACAATATATCAAAACAAGGGTACTGGAGGTTTTAGAATACACACTGAAAAAACACGACTACATATAGATCCAGGTCCTGGAACCTTGGTAAGGATGAGGGAGCTAAAGATAAATCCCCTGGATACTAACATCCTCTTCGTATCCCACGATCACCCAGATCACTACACAGATGCAGAGGTTGTAGTAGAGGCTATGACCAGGGGGATGACTGAGAAGAGGGGACATATTGTAAGTAATATCTCAGTTTTAGAGGGGTTTGGAAAGTACGAGAACGCCATATCTAAGTATCACCAGTCCATGTGCCAGGGAGTCCATATGTTAAACCCTGGAGAGACTGTAAGTATCTACGACGTAACACTAACTGGCACGAGGACAAAACATGGAGATCCCTTTGGTATCGGTTTAAGGGTCAGTACATACAGGGGGGATATTGGATACACAGGGGATACAGAAAAGATAGACTCTCTCTCCCAGGACTTCGACGGGGTTAGGATACTTGTAGCCAACGTTATGAGGGAGAGGGGAAGGAGGATAAGAGGTCACCTATGTTCCGACGATGTAATAGATCTCTTAGAGAGTATGGATAAAAAACCTGAGTTAGTTATTATGAACCATATGGGTTTAAAGATGACTAATACTATAGGGGAGTGTAAGTATATCCTAGAACATACTGGGGTTAAAACTATCGCAGCGAAGATTGGATTGAAGATTTCCCTGTACAAGGACTTCTACAGTATTGTATATCTCTAGGTGAAAGTATGAAGAAGATTATAAGTTTAAGGGCTACAAATAGAGAGATAGTAGACTTCTGTAATGAGATATCCAAGATGGACATTAACTGTTCCGTAGAGTCAAAGACAGTATACAGGGAAGAGGAGGACGTAAATACCTTTAGGATCAGGATATACAGTTATGACAAGGACAAACTTATCCAGGACTATAAAACAGTAATGACTTTAATAAACAAGATACACAGGAAGTACAACCCAGATCCTAGGGGATACTATGAGTTCTCCCTATCTGAGTTAAAATACCCTATAAGTAAGGAGCTCATTATAGAGACCTTGGACATGTTGAACATCGACTACATATACAACAGGGACAGGGGCACTATAAAATGTAAGTTACCCTACGATGAATTCAACAAGATCTTGGAGGAGTTAAGTAGGATAAACAGTGACCCACGACTGAGCACCTTGAAGATAGGTTCAAAGCCAGTGAGAAACCTGATAATCCTTATCTCCTATTTAACAGGAAGGGATATAGAGGAGATTGTAGAGGAGTGTATAGAGAAAGGTTTCTTTAGGGTGGAGGAGGGTACTATACAGCTAAATAGAGATCCAAAAGTTATAAAGGAGTACTACTTAAAGGAGGGAGAGGATGGGCGAATACGTAAAGATACTAAATAGGGATAAAAACAGTATAGAGCTAGAGATAGTAAACGAGGATCACTCCCTGTGTAATCTACTTAAGGACATCCTATTAAAAAAGGAGGATAAAGTTGTTATGGCCTCCTACTGTATAGAGCACCCTGTTTTAGATCCTGAAACTGGTAGATATATATCCAATCCAAAAATAACACTTATCACCAGAGAGGGGGTAGATCCTCTAGAGGTGCTCAAAGAGGCCCTAAGGGAGATAGTGGAGCTATGTGATAGAGCCCTAGAGGATCTAAGGTAATTTTATATATCACTAGAGTAAAAGATAAAATTTTTAATAAAATAATGAGGGGAGGATTAAATGATGGTATCTAAGGAGATGTATCCAGAGTGTATGAAGGGGACTACCACAGTAGGTATCGTATGTAGAGACGGTGTAGTACTTGCCACCGACAGGAGAGCCACAATGGGCAACCTCGTTGCAGATAAGGATGCGAAAAAGTTATATAAGATAGACGATTATATTGCCATGACTGTGGCAGGTAGTGTAGGAGATGCCCAGGCCCTCGTTAGATGGATCTCTGCAGAGGCTAAGTTGTACAAGCTTAGGAATGGGAATCACATGCCACCTCACTCCTGTGCAGTACTTCTAAGTAATATACTCCATGGTAGTAGGTACTTCCCTTTTTTAACCCAGTTGTTAGTTGGAGGATATGACAACCTTTACGGTCCAAAACTATTTTCCCTAGATCCTCTCGGGGGAATTAACGAGGAGACATCCTTTACAGCTACAGGTTCAGGTTCTCCAACTGCCCTCGGTGTCCTGGAGAGTGAGTATAGAAAGAACATAGGTGTAAGAAAAGGTAGAGATCTTGCAGTCAAAGCTCTCCTATCTGCCATGGAGAGGGATGCCTTCTCAGGTAACGGTATCTCCCTTGGAGTGGTGGATAAGAATGGAGTCAAGATATACTCCGATAACGAGGTGAAGAGGATTATAAATAGAATTAAGAAGAAAAAATAATGACTTTTACATATTATTTTTTTAACTTTATTTTTACTACTAGAGGTCACTATCTTTTGCTTTTCTTCATGATAAAAATTTTAATTATTTTTAACTCTATTTAAAAAATTTTTTGGAGGGTTCGTTTTGTCAGCTGAGGAGTTGTTGAAAGAGATAAAGGAATACGTAGTAAAGAATTCACCAGGAAGTGCAACAATCACAGATGTCCAATTTGAAGGGCCAGAGGTAGTGATCTACTCCAAGAACCCTGAGATCTTTTCAAACACATTTATCAAGAACATTGCAAAGATCTTTAAAAAGAGAATCACTGTAAGACCAGATCCCTCTGTTCTAACAGATCCAGAAACTGCCAGGAATAAGATATTGGAGATAGTACCAGAGGATGCAGAGATAACAAACTGTATATTTGACGCAAACACTGGAGAGGTGATTATAGAGTCTAAGAAACCTGGTTTAGTTATTGGGAAAGAGGGGCGTACCTTGGAGGAGATCAAGAAGGCGATAAAGTGGGCCCCTAAACCTGTTAGAACTCCTCCTATACCCTCAGAGACTATCAATGCAATAAGGGCTACACTATACAGGGAAAGGGCAGAGGTTAAAGAGATCTTAAGAAAGATAGGGAGAAGGATACACAGGGATGTGAAACTTAAGGGGGACGCCTGGGTAAGGATGTCCTTCCTAGGAGGTGCAAGGGAGGTGGGAAGGACTTGTAACTACCTCCAAACACCTGAGAGCAGGATTGTTATAGATTGTGGAATAAATGTAGCTGTAGATGGGGAGAGGGCATTCCCCCATTTTGACACTCCAGAGTTCTCCATCGAGGAGATAGATGCAGTAGTTGTCACTCACGCCCACCTGGATCACTGTGGCTTTATTCCAGGTCTCTTCAGATACGGCTACGACGGACCAGTGTACTGCTCCAGACCTACAAGGGATCTAATGACATTACTTCAGAAGGACTACCTAGAGATTGCAGAGAAGGAGGGAAAAGTTGTACCCTATACTACTAAGGATATCAAGAAGTGTGTTAAGCACACCATACCTATTGACTACGGGGTAACTACAGATATTGCCCCTGGAGTAAAACTTACCCTCCACAACGCAGGGCATATACTAGGTTCCTCTATTGCCCATCTCCACATTGGAGAGGGATTGTTCAACATAGCCTATACTGGGGATATAAAGTTTGAGGCCTCTCGACTACTGGAGCCTGCAGTATGTCAGTTCCCAAGGTTGGAGGCGTTGATAATAGAGTCCACCTATGGGGGACAGGAGGACATCCTCCCAGATAGGGAGAAAACAGAGAAGGAGTTTCTAAGGATCGTCTCAGAGACTGTAAAGAGGGGAGGTAAGGTACTTATACCTGTATTTGGTGTTGGGAGAGCCCAGGAGTTAATGCTCGTTTTAGAGGAGGGGTATAACCAGGGAATATTTAACGCCCCAGTTTACTTAGACGGTATGATCTGGGAGGCTACTGCTATCCATACAGCATATCCTGAGTATCTGTCCAAGAGTATAAGGGATAGAATACTTCACGAGGGAGACAACCCCTTCCTATCTGAGGTGTTTAGGAGGGTTAAAAACACCAACAACAGGAGGAACATAATAGACAGTGATGAACCCTGTATAATCCTCACAACCTCAGGTATGCTAACTGGAGGTCCAAGTGTAGAGTACTTCAAGGCCCTTGCAGGGGATGAGAGAAATACCTTAATATTTGTAGGTTATCAAGCTGAAGGTACCCTTGGAAGGAAGGTGCAGAAGGGCTGGCGTGAGATCCCTATAACTGGTAAAAATGGGAAGTCTAAGGTGATAAAGGTTAATCTAGAGGTACATACCTTAGAGGGGTTCTCTGGGCACAGCGACAGGAGACAGCTGTTGAGATATCTCAGAAAACTTAAACCTATGCCTGAGAAGATACTCATGGTCCACGGTGAGGCCTCAAAGTGTATCGACTTTGCAAGTACAGCCCATAAATTATTTAAGAAGGAGACGAGAGCTCCTATGAATCTAGATGCTGTCAGGGTTAGATAATTATGAATATATTCCTCTTTGAATACGCCCTAGGGAGCAACGAAGATGTGGACCCCCATATCCTCCTGGAGGGTAAGTTAATGTTCAACAGGTTGTTGAAGGACTTCCTAGATAACAACTTTAACGTTATAACCCTTATAGGGGAGAATCATATAAAGTACTACAAACCTAGGGACAATCTAAAGATCTACAGCCACAGGGGCTCTGAAGTAACGGAGACTTTTGAAGAGGTGTTAGACAGGGAGGAGATAGATGGTGCCCTTGTAATTGCCCCTGAAAGTGATGGAATACTCTACACCCTCACTAGATCCATAGAGAAAAGGAATATCTTAAATTTAGGTTCCTCCAGTGATGGGGTGAAGATAGGGGGCAACAAATATCTAACCTATAAGAGGATAAAGGACGTTGTTAAAACACCTAAAACCCTACCTCCAAGGAGATACATAGTAAAGGAGATAGAGGGCTGTGGAGGTTCTAACCAGTTTATAATCCAGGAGGACCACATAATTCAGGAGTACATAGAGGGGGAACCTTACTCCACAAGTTTCATAGTAGGGAAAAAACTCTATCCCCTGTCCCTCAACAGACAGTACTACAGGGAGAGGAGATATATAGGTGGGGAGATCAACGTAGATCACCCCCTTAAGGAGAAAATGATAGAGGAGTCTATGAAGGCCCTTAAAGAGATAGAAGGTTTAAATGGTTACGTAGGTGTGGATATTCTACTGGAGGGAGAGAGTATTTACATCCTGGAGGTAAATCCTAGGATAACCACATCTATTGTAGGTATATACACCACCCCTCCTATCTCCCAACTACTGGTGGACAACGCCAGAGGTAAGGATCTCAGTTATAAAGTAGAGAAAAAAGATATCTCTATAAGACTCCAGTAGTTATGGATCTTCAGGGGGCAGGGGATACCTATCTATGAGATACTTTATAGCTATAGGGGCTATAATAGAGGTTATAAGTATAGTCATAATTACAGTGATAAAGAAGTTATGGGGAAGTACCCCTAGATCCCTTCCAACAGAGGCTACAACTAGAGGGGCAGAAACTTGGGGGATAGTTAAGAGGCCCCCGTAGAGGCTCCTCAACTTGTCATAACCTATCAGTCTAAAAGAGAGATAGCCAGATAGTGTCTTCAAAAGTATCAAGCCCCCCACTGTACTGACGAGTATTCCCACGTTGTCCAGATTTGACAACATCTTGATATTAGTTTTCATCCCCAAGGTTAAGAAGAATATAGGTATGAAGAAACTGTAACCTATAGCATTTAGATTACTGTTAAGTAATAGGTCGTGCTCCTCCTTAGTTAAGGCCTCAGATACAGCAACCCCTGTAATAAATGCACATATCATAGGATGTACCCCTACGTACTCCCCGATTAGTATAGAGACAAATATTATCAGGAGTACAAAGTGTATCTTTCTAAAGGGAAGTTTTTCAAGCTTCTTGAATATCCTCCTTGTAATAAAGGGAATTAGTAACAACAGGCCTAATATATAGAGGAGCACCTGGAGGATAAATACTAGAGATCCCTCTAGGTGATTTAAACTGACCTTGGAGAGGGTAGCTAGGAGTATCATCCCAAGTATCTCAGACAGTACAACAGCTCCTAGTAGTACAGTTCCAAATTTAGATTTTACAATACCTAACTCTTTTAATAGGGCGTAGACTATACCTACAGAGTTAGAGGCAAACATAACACCGTAGAGTAGGGCACCTAAGTAGTTAAGACCTAGAAAACTCCCTATATAGTAGCCCCCAATACCACATATTGTTGCAGAAAACAGAGATATAAACAGGGAGTTTTTAAACCCTTTAAATAGGATCTCGTTGTCCACCTCCATCCCAGCGAGGAACATAAGAAATATAGCTCCAAAGGTGGAAAATGTTTCAAGGGATTGATCAATATTCACAACACCAAGGCCGTAAGGACCTATAAGAATTCCAGCTAACATTATAGCGGTGATCCCAGGTATATTAAACCTCTTTAAAATAATTGGTGCTAGAAATATAGAGGCTACTATAATAAGGAATGTTTTATAGAGATCCACATTTCCACCGCCGTATCTTCTAATTGATAAGATAACCTGTTTTTTAAACCTTTTTTTATAATTTATTGAAAAACAGTGAAAAGAGGAAAAGGATGATACTAGAGTTAAAGGGACTCTATCTAGGACTGAGGTTCTCATCTGCCCATATAGTATTTGGACATGACTCCTGTGGAGTTATACACGGCCATACATACTATGTAGATGTAAGGTTAAACGGAGAACCTGCTGGAGAATTTAACTTTGTCATAGATTTCAAGGTGTTAAAAAAGATCGTAAAAGGGATATGTAAAACTCTAGATCACAGACTACTTCTACCTAGGGATCACCCCTATCTGAAGTACACCTTTGAGGGAAAGTACATACACCTAGTATACTCCTACAGGGGATGTAAAAAGGAGTACAAACTCCCAGTGGAGGACGTTCTCCTTCTACCTTTAAAGGGAATTACTGCAGAGGAACTGTCCCTCTATATTGGAGGAGTTATTAGAGAGGAGCTCCTGAAGTTAGAGGTAGAGAGTATAGAGTGGATAGAGGTTACCCTATACGAGGGGTTGGGACAGGGAATAACAAGTAGGGTAGATCTGAAGTAAAAATTAATAAATAAGATTAAAGAAAATTATAATGATTGTTAATTATAAATGGTGGTAGTGATGGAATTTGATATAAGTGTAAGTGAGGTTATGAGTAGCCCTGTAGAGACTGTGAAGTTAAATGCTACAGCTTACGACGCCGCCAACATACTGAAGAATAAAGAGATAGGATGTTTAGTGGTAGTAGATGATACTATGGAACCTGTGGGACTAATTACTGAGAAGGACCTGGTTAATAAAGTAGTTGCTAGAAATTTAAAATCAAAGGAGGTCCTAATTAAGGACATCGTATCTCCAAAACTTATATCCATATCTCCAAAGGCTACCATTATAGAGGCTGCAAAGTTAATGGCTAGAAAGAATATAAAAAGACTGCCAGTAATTGAGAAGGGGAAACTGTTAGGTATAATCACAGTAAGTGATATCGTCTCTGTCTCACCTAAGATCTTCGAGATAATGGTGGAGGTATCTAAGATAAGGGATGAGGAGGAGTATCCAAAGGAGCAGGGATACATATACGGGGTATGTGAGGGGTGTGGAAATCAGGGACGTCTAAAGTATGTAAATGGAAGATACCTCTGTGAGAGTTGTATAGACAACGATATCTAGATAACAGTTTAACGGGGGGAAACGTTGAGAGTAAGTGATATAATTAAAGGTAAAAGAGATATTGTAAAGGTATATCCCTCTACTACTATAAGGGATACAGTTTCAAAGATGAACAACAGTGGTAGTAGAAGGGTACCTGTAGTAGATGCAGGTACAGATAGGATTCTAGGTATTGTAACCCCTATGGATATTCTAGACTTTATGGGGGGAGGTTCCAAGTACAACCTTGTAAAGTATAGACATAACCATAACCTCCTCTCTGCAATAAATGAGCCAGTTAAAGAGATAATGACAAACAACCCTGTATGTGTAAGGGATTCTACACCGTTGGAGGAAGTAATGGAGATATTCATTGAGAAGAACGTAGGGGGAACCCCTGTAGTAGATAGGGACAATATACTCCTATCCCTTATAACTGAGAGGGACGTTATCAGTTATCTTATAGATAGAATAGAGGGAAAAACTGTTGGAGACTACATGAGTGAGGATCCTATAGTTGCCACTCCAGGGATGAGGTTAAAGGACGTGGCTAGGGTTATGCTGAGAAACAGATTTAGAAGACTTCCAGTAGTATCTGAGGATAAATTAGTAGGTATGATAACCTCTACAGATTTTATAAGATTACTAGGTAGCGACTGGGCCTTCAACCGTATGACTACAGGGAATATAAGGGAGATAACAAATGTTAGAGTGGAGGAGGTAATGGCTCGGGATCCAGTGAGGGCAAGTAGGGAGGACCCCCTGAGAAGTGTTGCAGAGGTTATGATCAACAGGGGTGTAGGTGCCCTTCCAGTTGTAGAGGATAGGGATAGGCTAGTTGGTATAATAACAGAGAGGGATATTTTAACGTTCCTCAGGGAGGTCTATTCCCAGGTGGTATAGTGAATGTTGATGACATAGCAGAGGTTGTAGTGGACCTCTTCAGGGAGACTGTGACCACTGTACCTGAAGACGTGGAGAGGGCCCTCCTATCTGCCCTGGAGAGGGAGGAGAGTGAGATCTCAAGGAGTATATTAAAGGCAATACTTAAAAATATTGAGGTTGCACAGGATAGATCTATACCTCTCTGCCAGGACACAGGGGTTCCCATTGTATTTTTAAAGGTGGGAAGGGACGTCTCCTCCACTGAGATCCTTCATATCCTAGAGGGGATAAAAAAAGGTGTAGCTAGGGCAACTGAGGAGATCCCTCTAAGACCTAACGTGGTAAACCCCTTTACAAGGGAGAACCTTAAGACAAACGTTGGATTAGGATCTCCCTTTGTAGATGTGGAGATTGATGAAAGTTTAGAGAGGGAGGTGGAGATTAAGATACTTCCCAAGGGTGCAGGTAGTGAAAATATGGGTGCCCTTAAGATGCTAACCCCTGCAGAGGGTATAGAAGGTATAAGAAGATTTGTACTGGAAACTGTAGCCAAGGCTGGGGGAAAACCTTGTCCACCTATAATACTAGGAGTAGGTGTGGGAGGTACTGGAGATACTGCCTTAAAACTTGCAAAAAAAGCACTACTAAGGAGGATAGGAGAGAGACACCCTAACAGGGATGTGGCAAAATTGGAGAGGGAGCTCTTGGATGATATAAATAAGCTAGGTATCGGTGCCATGGGTCTTGGTGGAAGTGTTACAGCGTTAGATGTATTTATTGAGTATATGGGATGTCATACTGCATCCCTACCAGTGGGGATATGTATCCAGTGCTGGGCACATCGATGGGGTAGGAGGGTTTTAAAAATCTAGCTCTTCATATAGAAGAGATGACTTCTACAGCTACAATCTGAGGATCCAAAACCTTCTACACCTTCAAGGAAACTTAAATCCCTAGCTACCTCACACTCCACATCCTTCTCTGAGACATATATCCCTTTTATACTTCCGTAATTTAGTAGGTAATCAATGTGCCAGTGGAGTTTCTTATCCTCTCTTAAATGTCTCCCTATCCTTCTTTTTAAGTTATTACTCTCTCCCATTGCAGATCCTACGTAGAAGTAGTAACCCCTTTTAAACCTCCTTCTATTTTTCCCATAGCTGATGTTTTTAACTTCCTTTAACTTTATCTTTAGGATATATGTGCCCCTCTTATCTGGGATGTTAGTCCTTGAAATTTTCTTAAAGTTGTACTTCTCTAGTACCTCTTCTATACCTTTTATCTTTTCATAGTAGGGGCATAGTTTTCTTATCTCTGGAGCACATAGATGGCACTTTGGAATAGGGGAGCATATTCTCTTACCGTAATCTACTAGGAGGGTGTTGATAATCTTCCAGTATCTCTTTGGGAGTTTCTTCCTTAACTCCATCTCACTCTCTTCAGGGGTTTCAGTATCTATGTACTCCCATCTGTTACATATCCTGTGAACATGGGTATCTACACATATACCGTAGTCGTTGTATGCCAAGGTGACAACTAAGTTTCCAGTTTTTCTCCCTACACCAGGGAGTTTTACAAGGTCCTCCAACGTCCTTGGCACCTTGCCCTGAAACTCTTCTATTAACATCTCTCCCAGTTTTTTCAGATACTTGGCCTTAGTCCTGTAGAAACCCACTGGATAAATAAGTCTCTCCAACTCCTTTTCCTCTATATCCACTAGATCCTCAGGGGTTTTTATCCTTTGAAATAGTCTTTTTGAAACCTCCAGTGTAACCTCATCCTTTGTCCTGGCACTGAGGATAGTGGAGAGAAGTACTTTAAAGGCTCTCTCCTCTAATTCCCTGTTACTCCTAGATATTCTCTCAACTGCAGGCATGTTTTTTAAATTTCTACTTAATATATCTAAAAAAGTATGGAACTTCTCTTCCACAGTACCCATAGACATCCCTTAAAAAAAGATTAAAATTTACTTTTTCCTTCTCCTTATGAACTCCTGGATTAACTCCTGGTACTCCACTCCAGAGTAGGCCAGGAGTACAAAGAGGTGATAGATGAGATCTGCAGATTCGTGTATAATGTCCTCCTTTATCCCGTCCTTCGCCGCCAGTATAACCTCTGTAGCCTCCTCCCCTATCTTCTCACATATCTTGTTAATAGCCTTTTTATCGTCCTCAGTAGTTAGATAGGCAGTATATGAACCTTCAGGTTTATTTTTTATCCTCTCCTTTATTATCTCGAACTCCTCCCTAAGTACATCCATATTATCCCAGTACTACTCTAACTTCTTCAACCTTATTACCATCTTTACAGCGGCCTCCACAGCTCTCTTACCGTATTCCACCCTCTCCTCAGCCTGTAATCTTGTCATCCCAGGTCCTGAGACACCTAAAGTCACAGGTTTGTTGTACTGGAGAGAGAGGTCAGCTATCTTCCTTGCAGCGTTGTGGAGGACTATCTCGTCATGTTCAGTTTCTCCCTCTATTACACAGCCTATTGTTACTACAGCATCAATTTCCTCCTTCTCCAACAACCTCTTTACTGCCAGGGGTATGTCAAAGGTTCCAGGGACTAGGATCTTATAAATAACCTCAGCGTTTAAGAACTCTGCATGCTCCTCTGCCAACTTCTCCATCATATAGGTTATCTCCCTGTTGAACTCTGATACTACAAATCCTAACCTTATTCTATCCATATATTTCACCTTGAACTGCCATTCCCTCCTATCAACTCCCTAAGATACTCCTTAAATCCAGGTATCCTCTCCATGGCAATTTCCACATTTGCCTTTAACCATCCCTCAATATCCCCTATATCGTATCTCCTACAGTTAATCTCTACCCCTACTATCTTCTCCTCCTCTAGGAGGGACCTCATAGCATCAGTTAGCTGTATCTCTCCACCTCTTCCAGGTTTTGTATTCTCCAGGTGCTCAAATATCTTTGGAGAAAGGAGGTATCCTCCAGTGATAATTAAGTTAGAGGGAGCCTCCTCCACAGAGGGTTTCTCCACAAGATCTTCTATCTCAAAGATACCCTTTTCAACCTCCCTTCCTCCTATTACCCCGTACTTATGTACTATATCTCTAGGTACCCTCTCCAAGGTTATAACTGAGCAGCGATATCTGTTGTAGGCCTCTAGCATCTTTTTTACCACGTTCTCTGTATATATAGTGTCTCCAACCATGGTGATAAAGTACTCATCCCCTATAAACTCCTTCCCACAGTATACTGCATCCCCTAAACCTTTAGGCTCCCTCTGTCTCGTATAGAAGATCTTTGCTATTCTGTCTATTCTACAGATCTCCTCAAGTAGATGGTACTTCCCACTCTCCTTTAACTTCCACTCTAACTCAAAGTTCCTGTCAAAGTGATTCTCTATGGCGCTCTTTCCCTTACCTGTAACGATAAGTATGTTGTCCACACCTGCATCAGCCATGTCTTCGATAACGTACTGTATTATAGGCTTACCAACTACACATAACATCTCCTTTGGTTGGGCCTTAGTCATCGGGAGTAACCTTGTACCAAATCCTGCTGCAGGTACTATTCCCTTTTTTATCCTCATCTACCCACCTATATAGGAAGTTATTTATCCTCTAGGCTCCTTTGCCTTAGGTCTCAACTTTGAGTATCCACACTTCCTACACTTTTCAGCTCTCCAAGGGTTTCTTGCATTGCACCTTAAACAGATCTTCTTTTTAAACAACCTGTTCATAGCCTCTTCAAATACCATAATATCACCACAATATTTTTAGTTACTTTTTCTTATTCTACTTAAAAAATCTTTCTCTATCTCTAAAATCTCCTCACATCCTTTACCTGCATAGCTCTCAAGGAGATCCCTGTTTAAATCTATAAATGTCTCTGCCCATTTGAAACCATTTAATAGAGACAGGGCCTCATTTTTATAGTTTGCGATATAGAGGGTGGCAATACAGGCCTCCAGTGTGGAAAGTTTACAGGGTTTTCCATAGTTTACAGGGTTGGCAGCTATTAGGAAGGGGAGGCGCCTATGATGTTTAAATTTAACCCTTTTAAATACCTCCTGGGCATGCTGCCAGGAGCAGTCCAGGGCCAGTATGCCGTATCTCTCTATAATATCCCTGTCCTCTATGGACACTGGTGTTTTAGCGTAGGGGTTTAGTAGTAGGGCTCTCCTAGGTATCTTACGATAGTCCCTGAGGATCTTTGCCATATTTAACTTTCCCATCTTAAGTGCAGTGCATCTCTTTGGATCACACTGGTTCTTATGGTATATGTATATCTTCAAAGGGTTCACCTTATCCAGTAGTTATTTTAAGGCCAGTTGATCACCTTTGGAATCTCAGGCATCTTCCCGTACTTCTTCTGAATAACCTTTGGCCAGTTGTCGTAGTTGAAGCCGTACTGGGCTAAGAATCCAACAACCCATCTAGTTATTCCATAACCGGTGCATCCAGTCCAGACCTTTCTCCCCTTGTAATCCCTTATGTTAAACCCCTCTACAAAGTGAGTTCCATGGACATTTGCAGAGGTTACTGCAACCCCCTTTCTCTCCTCCTTTTCATAGGGTAGCCACAACCTCATCTCGTACTTAGGTACCTCTGGAAACTCTATGTTCCTGTCCTCCTTTTTTCTACCTTCTAGATAGAAGGGATCGTCTCCAACCTCAGTCCAGTACTCCAAGTCAAGTTTTTCAGCTAGTTTCTCTGCGTATCTCAAGGTGTCATCCCTAACCTTTTCAACGAACTCTGGGCTACCTAACATTACACACTCTATCCTCAAGAACTCGTTTACCCTGTCAAGTCCTCTAGCCCCTCCTCCTTCCCACCTGTAGGTCCAACCACTTCTATCTACAAATTTCACAGGTTTATCCACATCTACTATCATATGTTCAAAGAACTGATAGAAGGGTTCACACTGGGCAGGGGCTAACACATAACTTGGATCCCTAAGGAGATTCCTCAACTTCTTAACAGGTATCTCCTTCTTTACTATCATCTCGTTGACAAACTCCCTGAACATCTCAGGGTCTCTCTTTGGAGGGGAGACGTAGTACATCCCCTCTGGAAGCCCCTCCAAATATCTCATCTTGTACATGATCTCTAGAGGTATCAACTTGGGAAAGAGACACTCCTCAAATCCTAACTTATTGACACACTCCTCCATTATAAGTTCTTCAAATACTCTAAACAGTCTTGCCATTGGAGGGGTGTAGAACCACTGCCCCTTACCTGGAAACCTCTTTACCCATCCTAACCTCTCTGCAACATCTGTAGGGTTCTCCCTGAAGGTTATATCCCTCTTAGCCCTATACTCTCTAACTACAGTACCAGGTTCTATAGCACATATTTGGTGTGTTAAATCCTCCTGAGATTCCAGATAACTATTTACAAACTTTATAGCCCTGTCGATAATATTCCTCTGAAGTTCCTTCTCCCCTATATCTCTAAATATAAGTTTTAAACTCCCCTCTTCATACACTACCTCCTGACATTCAGGTACTTTTATATCCCTTATATCCTTTTTCACAGGTATGGAGATCTGATAGTCGTCTATGTGAATACCTCTAATACCTACTTTGTGTTTCCTTCCGATCTTTTCCATAATAGGTTTCCTCAGTCTAATAAGGGCGTCATGCGCCCTGGTGTATCTACCTGATACTATATTTAGTAGGAGTTCCCTACCTTGGAAGGAGTAATCCACTATTCTTGAGGCCTCCTCCTCCTTCCCCTTAGGGACACCCCTTAGAAATATCTCCCTACTACCTTTAAGAACCTCCTCTATGTCTTTAATCATCTCCCTGTTTAACTCCCTGCTAAATACAACCTTCCCCAGGAGATTGAATCTCACTGTCCCACCTGTATAATTAAGATTTTTTAGATTTTAACACCTTAGGTCCTCTCATAAGTGCAGTTAATCCAGTACGTGCCATCTCCTTAATTCCAAAGGATCTCACCAGCTCTATAAACGCATTTATCTTGTCACTGTTCCCAGTTATCTCCACAGTTAATGACTCTGGACTTAGATCTACTATCTTTCCCCTGAATACATTGGTGTATTGAATTATCTGGGACTTACTACTCTCATCTGGGGTGTGGATCTTTATAAGGCAGAGTTCCCTCTTTATACACTTATCCACATCTAAGTCACTTACCTTGATAACCTCTATAAGTTTGTTAAGTTGTTTCACCACCTGCTCCAGTATCTTGTCGTTCCCCTTCACCACTATAGTCATCCTTGCTATACTAGGGGTTTCTGTAGTACCAACTGTTATAGAGGATATATTGTATCCCCTTCTAGTGAATAGTCCTGCTATCCTCTGAAGTACCCCTGGGTTGTTCAATACAAGGGCAGATATAATATGGGTAGAGACCTCCTCCTTTTTTGAATGCCTCCTCATAGGATCACCTTTTTAATACATCTCCCGCTCTACAGGGGATGTAAAATCCTGGGGAATATCTTTACTAACACTTCTCTCCCTACTATCTCCTAGTAACTTTTTCTTTATCTCCTGGAAAGATGGAATCTTCTCCTTAGGATAGGCTTTAACAGGTTCTATTATATTTTTTAACTTCTCCCCTGGAGGTACCATAGGTAGCCCTTCTGAAGGATCTATAACAAAGTCTATAAGATAAGGTTCATCACTGAGAAGTGCCTCCTTGAGCACCTCCTTTATATCACTAGGATCTGTTACCCTCTGGGCCTTTATACCGTAACCCTTTGCCACCTTTACAAAGTCTGGACTTTCTCCAAAGGTAACACTACACTGTCTTCCCCTGTAGAACAGGTTCTGCCACTGATATACCATACCTAATGTTCTGTTGTCAAATATACATATGACAACAGGTATGCCGTAGTCTGCAATAGTACCTAACTCCTGAATATTCATCATAAATCCTCCATCTCCAGTGACACATACAACCTTGGCCTCAGGTCTTGCTATCTTGGCCCCTATTGCAGCAGGTAGTCCAAAACCCATAGTACCTAGACCTCCAGAGGAGATGAAGGTCCTAGGTAGATGTACCTTGAAGTAGTGGGCCATCCACATCTGATTCTGCCCTACATCTGTTGTTATAATAAATTTATCCTTTAACTTCAACTCCTGAATTACGTCCATAAGCTCCTTTACAATCCTCTGAGGCTTTATAGGGGTGTGGTCGTAGTCCATCTTTGGGATGCTAGATCTCTTCAGAGATTCTAAGTACTTCAACCACTCCTCCCTACCTTGATTATTTAATACCTTCTCCCCTGTCCTGCAACTCTTAAGGAGAGAGGATATTATATCCCTCATGACAAGCTTTGCATCTCCCACGATAGGTATATCCACATCTACGTTCTTCCCTATCTCTGCAGGATCTATGTCTATATGGATAACCTTTGCATAAGGGGCAAAGCTACGGATATCCCCAGTTATTCTATCTGAGAACCTACAACCTATGGCAATTAGTAGATCACACTCTGATACAGCGTAATTTGCAGGTTTTGTTCCGTGCATTCCAACCATTCCCAGGGCAAGGGGATGCTCCTCGGGAAAACTACCTTTACCCATCAAGGTAGTACATACAGGGATAGCACATAACTCTGCAAGTTTTACAAGTTCCTCTGTTCCATTGGCTATATTTACACCACCACCTGCAATAATTACAGGCCTCTCTGCAGCTATGATAGCATTTACAGCCATTTTAATCTGCTTAGGATGCCCCTTCACAGTAGGTTTGTATCCAGGGAGGTCTATCTTGGCAGGTATTGGGTTACTCTCTATGTTAAACTCCTCCTCCTGGACATCCTTTGGTAGATCTATATGGACAGGGCCAGGTCTCCCAGTTTTTGCTATCTCAAAGGCAGCCCTAACTGTTCCAGGAATATCTTTACTCCTCCTTATCTGAAAGTTGTGCTTAACTATAGGCATAAATATACCTAAGGCGTCTATCTCCTGAAAGGCGTCGTTCCCTATTAACCTTGTAGGTACTTGGCCAGTAATGGCAACTAGAGGGGAGGAATCTGCATAGGCTGTAGCTACACCTGTTACTAAGTTCGTAGCCCCTGGACCTGAGGTTCCAACACATACACCAACTTTCCCACTTACCCTGGCGTATCCATCTGCTGCATGGGCTGCCCCCTGCTCGTGCCTTGTAAGTATATGTATTAAATCGCTGTCGTATAGAGCGTCGTAAAAGGGAAGTAGAGCTCCACCTGGATATCCAAATATAACCTTCACACCTTCGTACTCCAGCGCCTTTATAAAGGCTTCTGCTCCTCTCATGACATCACCGTCATTATTTAAGAAGATTGAAAAGAAGAGTTGTTAAATGACTTATAAATAACTTATCTAGAAAAGAGTTAACACTTCCTTAAGACTACACATAGGAACTGCCCTCCCCCTCTAAAGATATCCCTTAATCTATAATCTAACTTTAAGTACAACTTATCTATAAAATATCTCAGAAGAGACACTGGGAGTACCTTAAAGATAGGATGTAGGAAGTAAAATGTGACATATCTCTCTATTTTAAAACCTTCCATCTCAAAATCCCTGAGGGATAGAGCTCTGTGGTATATTTTAAAATCGTTGAAGATCTCCTCCCTCACTATGCTGTCCCTGTTAACTACCACTACTATAGCAACTCCTCTATCCTTTAACACCCTATGGAGTTCCCTTAAACCTCTCCTGATATCCCTTACATGTTCCAGTACGTTGATACACAGGATAAGATCAAAAGTGTTATCTTTAAAGGGCAGATTAAGTATATCTCCACAGATCCTGTTACTATTAAGTCTATGTCTCCTTCCAAACCTTTTAAGTTGATGATAAGACAGATCGAGATAGAGGGTATCTAGATCTCTAGTTAGGGAGAAATAGGATCCAAATCCACAACCACAATCTAATACTCTACCTCCCTCCTTCTTAATATCCCTGTACTCCTTCAACTCCTCTACAGTATTTAATACTAACTTCTCCTCTAACTCCATAAGTGTCTGTATGTAACAGGGAAGGGTTTCAGGATACCAGTTGTCGTAAAACTTCTTTATATCCTCTTTCATAAGGAACAATCTTTATTTTTTTAAAATATTTAAACTCATATCCACCCCTGGGGCAGAGTGTATTAGACATCCCATGGATATTATGTCTATATCATACTTTACGTACTCTAAGATGTTGTCCTCCCTTATACCCCCACTGACTTCAACTAAGGGTCTGTATCCTAGCTTGATACTGAAAACCTCTATTACCTCTAGGGCCTCCTCAACCTCCTTAGGTGTAAAGTTGTCCAGGAGTACTATATCAGGTTTATAGGGAAGTACTTCCCTTAACATATCTATACTGTCCACCTCTATTTCCACCTTCTTTGTAAAACTAACTCTTCTTATCCTCTTGAAACACTCCTCCACTCCAAGGACCTCTATGTGGTTGTCCTTTATCATTACCATGTCGTCTAACCTGAACCTGTGACTGTCCCCCCCTCCTATTACTACGGCGTACTTCTCAAGGGGTGAGAGGAGAGGTAGTGTTTTCCTGGTACATGCTATTTTAACTCTCTCATTTATCTCCTTAACCTTCTTCACAACTCTGTAGGTCTTAGTGGCTATACCTGAGAGGTGCATCAGGAAATTCAGAATTGTTCTTTCCAAGGTTAATATCTTTCTAGTGTTACCCTCTATCTCCATAATCCTTCTGTCCCTCTCTGTCCATTCCCCCTCCCTTACAGCTAGATTACATCTTAAGTTGTGATCCCTTAGAAAATCTGAGACAAAGTTTACACCACAGATTACAGCATCCTCTTTAACTACTACCTCTCCCTTAGATCTGTGCTCCTCTGGGATGATCAACTCTGTGGTTATGTCTCCATAACCTACGTCGTTCATAAGGGATTCATTTAGGATCTTTTTGGCGTAGAGGGAGAGCATGGAATCACCATTTAATAAATCTTATCCCTTAAATAACCCATACATTGTATAAGCTAGGGCTGAGATAAACAAACCTTCAGGGATGTTGAAGAGGGCCAGTATCAGGAAGATCCCAAAGATTATCAAGGCCCACCTCCCTGGATACTTAGGGTATGTTTTATCACTTATCATAAGGAGACCTGTGAGTATAGCAAGTACAGAGATAATTACGTCTCCATGGGACAATCCAACAGCATACTTTAAAAGGATCTCACAGGATGTGGAGAGAAGTAGTGCTCCAGCAGGTATAGGTAAACCTAGAAAGTCCCTAACATCTAATGTATTGAACCTTGCCAACCTCAGGGCTCCACATAGGAGATAGATAACAGAGGCTACTAGGCACCATATACTGCCGAAGTAGTGATATAGTAGATAGGCAGGTGCCACTCCAAAACTGACAATATCACATATACTGTCTAACTGGGCTCCAAAGTCTGTCACTGTGTTGGTCTTCCTGGCTATGTAGCCATCTAAGGCGTCGAAAACCAGGGCTAGATATATATATCTAAAGTCCTGGAATATCAACCCTAACATACCAAGTACTATATTTATCAGAGTAAGATAATCTGAGATAGTGATAATCTCCCTTATTTCCAACACCTTACTTCTCCCCATGGACAACCTCCACTATCCTCCTAAATAGATCCTCCATCTCCCTCCCAATGGGGGTGTTGAGATCTAGAGGTTTTCCCATCATATCCACGTCTATCACATCCTCACTGTAGGGGAGAAACTTCAAGATAGGGATCCCTACCTCCTTCTCAAAGATCCCCCTGAACTTCTCCCTGTCCATGTCCCCTCTTATTTTGTTCACAACGGCGTAAACCCTAGGAATACCTAAGTCTTTAGCTAGCTTCTTTATCCTCTTTGCAGTGAGGATCGCCTTCTTAGAGGGCTCTACCACAACGAGCATCACATCTACATGCTCTGTAGTTTTCCTTCCCAGGTGCTCGATACCAGCCTCCATATCCATAATTACAACTTCATCCCTCTTCAATATAAGATGTCTTAAAAGGCGCCGAAGGAGAACAGAGGCAGGACATACACATCCCTCCCCTCCCTGTTCAACAGTCCCCATTGCCAGGAGGTGTATATTTCCCACCTTGTAGGAGTATCTATCTACTATGTCTTCCACCTTAGGGTTTATCTTGAACACCCCTCCGTAACTTCCAACCTTTCCACCAGTACGTTCCTCTATAAGATCCTCCATCTTGGATATAGGGGTGATCTCCCCCTCTATCCCCAGGGCGCAGGAGAGATTCATATCTGGATCTGCATCAACTGCAATAACCTTGTAGTTGTTTTTCTCAAATATTCTAGCTAGTGTAGAGGCTATAAAGGTTTTGCCCACTCCCCCTTTTCCAGTAACGGCGATCTTCAAGTTATCACCAGTTAGTTCTTCTTACATTCCTTCATAAGGTAATCTAGTATGTTGGCCCTTACCTCCCCTATGGTGTATCCCATCTTAATAGGTATATTGTCCTTCTTGTTCAGTATCTCTACGAGATGGGCTACCCTAGGGAGTCTTAAATTTGCCCCTCTTATAAGATCCACCTTGCTGAACACCTCCCTTGGAGTACCCTCTGTAATAATCCTACCTTTGTCCATAACGTAAACCCTGTCTGCATAGACAGGTACAAGATCTACGTCGTGGGTGGAGATTATTATAGTCATCCCCTCCCTGTTCAACTTATAGAGTAACTTCATAATCCTAGAGGCTCCCATTGGATCTAAACCTGCAGTAGGTTCATCAAGTACCATAATCTCAGGTTTCATAGCTAGTATCCCTGCTATAGCAACCCTCTTCTTTTCACCTCCACTTAGGGTGTGGGGAGGCTTATCCTCATACCCCTCCATTCCTACAGCCTTTAAGGCCTCCTTAACTATTTTTTTAACTTCCTCCTCACTGTAACCTAAATTTAAGGGACCAAAGGCTACATCCTCCATCACAGTTGGGGCAAACAGTTGATCATCAGCATTCTGAAAAACTATTCCCACAGTTTTCCTAACTTCCAAGAGGGATTTACTGTCGTACTTGATAGGCTTACCCTTTATAAGTATCTCTCCCCTGTGAGGTCTTAAGATCCCGTTGAAGTGTAAAAATAAGGTGGATTTCCCTGCACCGTTAGGACCTAAGAGGGCTACCATCTCCCCTCTTCTAGCCTTAAAATTTACACCCTTAAGGGCCAAGGTTCCATCTGGGTATCTGTAGTATACGTCTCTAGCTTCCAAGATAACCTCGTTGTTATTTCCAGTGTTACTATCTCTACCTTTAGTCATAGATCCACCATATTTAATTATTCTAATAAGTGGAGATCTACTATCTCCTTCATCCTCCTAGTGGCTTCCACTATATCCTCAGCTCCTACTATTGCAGAGATAACAGCCACCCCATCTACTCCAACCTTAAGAACCTTCTTAACATTCCCATGGTTTATACCTCCTATGGCCACAACTGGGATAGGGACATTTCTCACTATCTCCTTTAGCCCCTCTAAACCTAAGAGTTTAGCATCCTCCTTAGTTCTTGTAGGAAATACACTTCCAGCGCCTATGTAGTCTGCCCCTGCCTTCTCTCCCTGGAGAGCCTCCCCTAGATTTGACGCTGAAACACCTACTATCAAATTTGGTGCCATCTCTTTAACTATCTCCACTGGCATGTCCCCCTGGCCCACATGTACCCCGTCTGCATCTACAGCTAGGGCAACATCTACCCTGTCGTTTACTATATAGAGGGCGTCGTAATCCTCAGTTAGTTTTCTAATCTCCCTACCTAGTTGGATCATCTCCCTGGTGGGCACCCCCTTAAGCCTCAACTGTATAGCAGTTGCCCCTCCCTCTAAGGCCCCCTTTACACTTTCCAATTCATCTCTCAGTCTCCTATCTGTTATAACGTAGAGTTTAAGTTTTTTCTTCAGCTTCAATATTACACCTCTATCTATTCTCCCTATATTTTTAGCTACTATTAACGTTTAATAAAATATCCCTATTTTTAATATACTGTTGGGATATAGTAGATAACAACTAAAAAAAGAGGGAGATGATGAACAGATTATTCCCATTCACTGCAATCGTTGGACAGGAGAAGATGAAGAAGGGGCTAATCCTCAATGGAGTTAATCCAAAGATCGGCGGAGTCTTAATAAGAGGTGAGAAAGGTACTGCAAAATCCACTGCAGTGAGAGCTCTCGCAGATCTTCTACCTGAGACAGAGGTATTAGAGAACTGCCCCTTTAACTGTAACATAGAGGGAGACCTATGTGATATCTGTAGGGAGAATATTAAAAGGGGTAATCTAAAAACTGTGAAGAGAAAGATGAGAGTTGTAGACCTTCCCATAGGTTGTACAGAGGATAGAGTTATAGGTAGTATGGATATAGAGAGGGCTATAAAAGAGGGTGTAAAGGCGTTAGAGCCTGGAATACTTGCAGAGGCCAACGGCAACATCCTCTACATAGACGAGGTGAACCTCCTAGACGACCACATAGTGGATACCTTACTAGATGTTGCAGCTACAGGTTGGAACATCATAGAGAGGGAAGGTATAAAGATAAGACACCCCTCAAGGTTTATACTTGTAGGCACTATGAATCCTGAGGAGGGGGAACTTAGACCCCAGCTACTGGACAGGTTCGGTTTAACAGTTGACGTGGAGGGCCTGGAAGATGTGAGAGACAGGGTAGAGGTTGTAAAGAGAGTTGAGGAGTTCAACAGGGATCCAGAGGGATTCTGTAAGAGATTTGAGGAGGAGCAGAATAAACTGAGAAAAAAGATAGAGAATGGGAGAAAACTTTTAAAAGATGTGGTAATAGGGGAGGACCTATTGGAGCTAATCGCCAGGATATGTGTTGAGTTGAACATCCCAACTAGTAGGGCAGATATTACAGTGGCAAGAACTGCAAAGGCAATGGCAGCCTTCGATGGAAGGACCTATGTAAGTATAGATGATATAAGGGAGGCCTGTGAGCTGGCGCTGCCCCACAGAATGAGGAGGAAACCCTTTGAACCCCCACAGTTAAGCCAGGAACGAATAAAGGAGATAATTGAAAACTTCCAAGATTCCAGGGAGAAAGATAATGGAGAGGATTTAAAAAAAAACTCCGGAGATATAGAGGGCCAGGGTAACCACAGGGAAGGGGGAAGCCCCTCTGAGGAGGTATTTGACCTGAGAGGTGGAATAGATCCTAGGGGTATCCTAAAGATTAAAGTAAGGGATAACACCCTTAGACAATTCCAGGGTAGACATATAGATACCCTGAGTAAAAGGGGAAGATACGTAAGTTATAGGATACCTAAGGGCAAGGTAAGGGATATAGCCCTTGACGCCACTATCAAGGCAGGGGCCCCCTATCAGAGAAGTAGATTGAAGGAGGCCCAGGGAGATATAAAGGTAATAATCAAAGAGGAGGACATAAGGGAGAAGGTGAGAAAGAGGAAAGTATCTAGCTATATACTCTTCGTAGTAGATGCTAGTGGTTCTATGGGTGTTATGAGGAGAATGGAGGCTGTCAAGGGGGCGATCCTCTCCATCCTCATGGACGCCTATGAGAAGAGGAACAAGGTAGGTATGATAGTATTTAGGGGAGAGGAGGCCCAAGTAGTGCTGCCCTTTACATCCTCTGTGGAGTTGGCAGAGAAACGTCTAAGGGATATCCCAACTGGCGGTAGGACACCCCTAGCAAAGGCCTTCTTAAAATCCTACGAGGTCATCAAAAATGCCCTCAGGAGAAATCCAGATATTCTACCGGTGTTAATATTCATCAGTGACTTCAAGCCTAACGAGGTTGTCAACAGGGACTACCTAGAGGAGATATACAAGATATGGGAGAAATTTGTAGAGGATAGAATAAAGGTTATACTTATAGATACAGAGGTGGACTCCTTCGTAAAAATAGGTATTGGAAAGAAGATTGGAGAGAGGTTTAACTTCCCATATTACCCTATAGACGAACTTACACCAGAAGATATCCTGGAGTTACTCCAGTAGCTTTTTAAACTGGATGTTGTAGTCCTCCCTACTCTTTACAACCCCTATTATCTCCACATCACCGTATCTCTCAATTGTTTCAAAGGTTTTCTCATAGTATAAAACATCCTCCAATCTAGTGATACAGTTGATAATAACCCCTTTAATCTCTATCCCCTTACTCCTCAAGTGTTCAAGGGTTAGAAGGGTGTGATTTATAGTACCTAAGTTCGGCCTAGAGACTACAACTGCAGGGAGATCTAAGAACTTTATAAGGTCAGACATGAGAAAGTCCTCCTTTATAGGTACTGCAACACCTCCAGCCCCCTCAACTATGAGATACTGGTACCTTTTACTGAGTATATGGAAAGACCTCTTTATCCTCTCCTTTATCTCCTGGAGGGTTATGTTGTAACCTTCCACCTCAAAGGCTATATTAGGGGATAGGGGGTTCTTCAGATTTATAGGGTTTAAAACACTTAGATCCTCCTCTAGGTTTAAAGTGTTTTTAAGGGTCAAAGTGTCCTGGACACCACCAGTCTCAATAGGCTTCAAGTAGCCAACGTCTATATTCTCTCTGTACTTTAGATGACTCCCAATTACTGAGGAGACGTAGGTTTTCCCAACTCCTGTATCTGTCCCTGTAACGAATATCATAGATCTCACTTTTATTAACTATTAGATATATATTCGATTTTAAAGGTGATCCTATGAAGATAGGAATCGTAGGAGGGGGGACCTCTGGGTTACTATCTGCCCTGGCCCTGGAAAAGATGGGGCATGATATTACAGTTATAGAGAAAAACAAAATAGGGGGCCTATGTAGAAGTGAGTACGTCCAGGGCTATACTGTAGATATAGGGGTCCATGCAATTACCATGTTGAACGACGGCCCCCTTATAAATCTCCTGAAGAGATACGCCAGATATATCCCTAACTTTAAACCCTATGGAGACTACTACATTAGACTAGATAAACTTTACAATATCCCAGTCTCTATGCAGGAGTGGACCACTACATCTATAATTCCCAACAGGGACAAGGTACTCATAATAAGTAGAATGATAGATCTTATAACCTCTGGGTTCTCTAAAGATACCTCTGTCTATCAGGTTATAGAAGATATGAATCTAAGTGAGATATCCCTAAAGTTCTTAAATACTATATGTTACTTTCTCAGTGGAGAGGACATGAGGAAAACCCCCCTCTGGCGATTATTTACAGGGGCAGGATATATCCCAGAGGATGATATCCTCCCCTTCATATACTACGAGGATCTGAAGATAAACCCCCTGAAAACTGTACTATTTAAAAGGATAAACAGGGAGAGGATTAAAAAGATCCTTAAGGAGGGTTTTCTACACTCTATAAAGAGTGGATCTAAGAAGTATTTAAATAAATTTATAAAAAAATCTAGGTATTGGACCCAAGGTTATCCCCTTGGAGGGATTCAGTCCATATGTAACTCTATACTCTACTCCCTAGATAGAACAGAGATTGTCCAGGGAGAGGAAGTTGTAGAGATTGCCCAGTACAGGGAGAGGGAGGAGAACCCAGGTTATATCCTCTATACCCAGGATAACAGCTACTACTGTGACGTAGTTGTCTACTCTGCCCCATCTAGATATCTCCCAGACATTACAGACCTCCCTGAGATCCAGGAGAGGAGGGATAGATTAAAAGGTATAAAGTTTACAAAGTCCCTAACTGTATGGATAGGATACCATGAAAATCCCCTCCCCTATCTAGGCTCAGAGATATGGATAGATCACCCCTGCTGGGCAACCTGTGTAACTAACTACGATAAAAGTTTAGCACCTCCTGGAAAACACCTCCTAGGTTTCTCCTTTGTAAATACTAAGAGAGAGGAGGCCTTAAGTGTTATTCAGGAGAAGTTAAGTATAGATATAGACAGGACTCACATGTTACATTTTCAGGAGTGTATCCCAGAGCAGGCCTCCTGTGTAGTAGGGCAGTACTTCCTATACCCTAAGATAAGGGAGGACTTCTACGTAGTAGGTACAGATGCAGATCCTAGGAGTATGGGTATTACAAGGGCAGCCTACTCTGTTCAGGTGATGCTATCTGAGTTTGAGAGATCCCAGAAAAATAAAGATTAGAATAATAACGGGATACTATGGCTGTAACTATAGACTACACTAGATGTAAAGGATTGGACTGTGGAGAGTGTGTAGATGTATGTCCTATGGAGGTTTTTAAAATAGAGAACAACAGGGTAGTAGTGGCAGATGAGGAGTTGTGTACCTTCTGTATGGTATGTAAAGACGTATGTCTAGAGAATGCCATAGAGGTTAAGATAGATTAACTTTTAATCCACTGTAACTACTGTTATACGATAGATACTTTGATTCACATCTGCCCTCTCATATGTAAGGTCCTCTATAAGTTCTAATGTTGACTTATCTAGAGGACTCTGATTTTTTATATAGAGGGTAATATAGGTCTTATCTGGACTGTAGGTCATACCTAGATATATTACAGGATACTCTAAGTAGATACCGTTGTACCCTGAGTTCACTAGGGATACAGCAGTTTTAGCGCCGATATCTATTTTATCTAAATCTCTATCTTTTCTATCTAGGTTGTTATCTAGGAAGTGATAGATAGTGGCAAGGGAGAGAATAAGCATTACAAGTATCAGTACAGAGAACTCCAGGGAGAGTTGACCTCTTCTTCCAACCATGATTTCCCAGTTAAATTTTTTTATATATAGGGTTAGATATCTATATATACCTATTGAATTATTCCTAGGCTAAGAACTATACAGCAGGTCAAACGTTACAATTTTATGCAACGGAGTGATAGCCTAAGG
>DQUI01000006.1 GCA_015662355.1 Methanothermococcus okinawensis | reverse complement strand
TCACAATATCGTTTATTTTCATTATTTTTAAGAAACTCTATAATCTCCATAGCCTTAGTAGACTTCACCTTCTGTAATAGACGTAGGTCCCATCTAGGTATTGGCATATAATTTCCTCTGAGAATTTTATTTGACCGTATAAATGTGATCCAATATCTCCATTACATCATCCTCTTCCATATAGTACCCTTAGGTGTATCTTCAAGTTGAATACCTATCTTTTTTAACTCCTCCCTTATCTCATCTGCCAGTGGATAATTCCTCTCTCTCCTCAACTTATTACGTATATGGACCAGTATATCAACAAGATGCTTAAATCTTTCATCTTCCCCTGCACCTTCGTAGTATCTTCTGAATATACCGAATATCTCCCCAAAGGTCATGAAAAAGTCCCTTGCAAGGAGTAAGGTACTTCTGTTAGGTCTGTTAGATCCTGTGATATAGGTGTTGATACAACTGGAGATTTCAAAGGCGCACTTAAGGGCCTCTGGGGTGTTGAAGTCGTCATCCATGGCACTGTAGAACTTGGCCCAGAGGTCAGTTATAGTGTTATGAACCTCCCTATCCTCCCTGTTAAGTTTGTACTTAATCTCCCCATCTCTAAGTATAGCATCTATATTCTCCAAGGTGTTGTAAAGCCTCTCCAGGGTATTCATCGTATCCCTTAACTTCTCCTCACTGTACTCCAGTGGAGACCTGTAGTGGCGCTGGAGTAGGAAGAGCCTTACAACCTCTGGATCGTATCTCCTCAGTATCTCCTTGAGGGTTATGTAGTTCCCTAGACTTTTACTCATCTTCTCCTCATCAACAGTTACAAAACCTGTATGTATCCAGTATTTAACCCAGGGGCTTTTGCCTGTATAGGCCTCACTTTGGGCTATCTCGTTTTCATGGTGTGGGAATATAAGATCACTACCTCCACCGTGGATGTCGAAACACTCTCCAAGATATTTAATAGCCATGGTGGAGCACTCTATGTGCCATGCAGGTCTTCCCCTTCCCCAGGGGCTGTCCCAGGAGGGTTCTCCAGGTTTTGCAAACTTCCACAGTGCAAAATCTGCAGGGTCTCTTTTGTCAGGGTCTCTAACTCTATGTATCTTTTTCTCCTCTAACTTTACATTACTTAACTTTCCATAATCTTTAAACTTTCTCACGTGGAAGTACACGCCCCCCCTGGATACATAGGCGTATCCCTTTTTTATCAACAGATCTATAAAGTGGATTATGTCCTCTATATGCTCTGAAACCTTTGGATAAACATCTGCACCTTTAACCTTCAACTTCTCCATGTCCTCTAGGAAGGATCTTATATATCTGTTGGTGAGATCTTCTATAGGTATTCCCTCCCTCTTACTTCGATCTATAATCTTGTCGTCTATATCTGTGAAGTTCATTACAAATCTTACAATATAATTTTTATGTTCCAGATATCTCCTTATAAGGTCAAAGGCTACGTAAGTCCTACCATGTCCTAAATGGGCATGGTCATAGACTGTAGGGCCGCAGACGTACATCTTAACTAGAGGTTTCTCAAGGGGTATAAACTCCTCCTTTCTCTTTGTCAATGTGTTGTATACCCTCATAGTTATCCCGTCACTTATAGTATCTAGGACCGAAAATTTTATATATATGTTTAAAGTATTACAATAGATCGACTGGGCTCGTGGTCTAGCTGGCTATGATGCCGCCCTGACACGGCGGTGGTCGGGAGTTCGAATCTCCCCGAGCCCACTATTTTTTTATAAGACATTTTATTTATGTATTTAAATATTTAACCACTCCCTTTTAACATAAGTATAGCTTTCCTCAGATCTCCAGTTTCCAGTAGTATTCTTTCAACATCCTCTCTTTTAAATCCCTTTTTCTCCAGAAGTTCTACAGCCTCCTTAAAGAATCTAGATCTTCTAAGTATCTCCTGGGCTAGTTTTTTCTTCAACTCCATATACTCCTCCTTACTCATGCCTATCTCTCTAAGTACCTTATCCCTGAGGGGACAGGGCTTACTTATCTTACAGCACCATACTAAACTGTTGAAACATGTACCTTTACCTTCTCCCAATCTGGTCTTCCTTCCAAATTCCTCCTTTATTTTTACATACTCCTCAGGGGTCATCTTAAGTATCTCCAGTACATAGTGAATAGGACAGTTCTTTACAGGGGGGCAGCAAAAGGTCAACCCTCGAAGATCTCCTCCTCTACATATATGAGATGGGGCATCCCTCCACATCTTCACTCACCTCTTTATCAGTTTTCTAAAGAGATAGAGTAGAAGGACATAGACAGGGATAAATTCCAACCTTCCAGCCCACATCATAAAGATACCTAATATCTTTCCTAGAGGGTGCATAGAGTGATTTACAACATTTAGAGAGAGACCTATATTAGCTACAAGGGATACTCCCTCAAAGAGTGATTTAAAGGGGAGATAACCTAGAGATATAAGGAAGATAGTAGTTATACAGTAGTGTATAAGATATGCGAAACCTATGACAGAGGCGTCAATAACTAGATCCTGGGACAGGGGACTCTTCCCTATTCTTTTACATATTAAGACGTTTGGGGGAAGAAGAGCCCTCTGAATATGATAGTATAGACTCTTCAGTATAACTATTAACCTTATAAGTTTTATACCTCCAGTTGTAGTTCCAGTGGAGCCTCCTATCATCATGAGAAGTAGAATAATAAAGAGGGACAGATCACTTAGACTAGCTATACTTACAGTGGAGTAGCCAGTGCTAGTTATAGCAGAGACCACTGTAAATAGGGCGTCTATAAAGTCAATACCTGAGGAGAGCATAACTACTATGGAGGCAATAAGCACTATAGTGAGGCCCACCTTCCCCTGGATATCTTCCATCCATCTGCCAGTGAGTATCCTGTGATGCACTGCAAAGGAGATTATTCCCCCTAAAATCATTATAGAGATCATTACAACCTTTGCCAGGTTGTTGTAGGGAAAACTAGAGTTCTTTATACTCATTCCTCCAGTTGAAATCCCACACATAGATAGGTTTATAGCATCCCATATAGGCAGCCCTGCAAGATATAGGAGACTTACTCCAATTAAGGTGTAAAGAATATAGATCTCCCATATCTTCCTAACGGTGTTGACAGTACTTGGGAGGATCTTCTCCTCCCTGGCCTCGGCCCTGTAGTAGGTAGAGATACCAGTTTTTGAGAGTATAGAGATCACCATTACAAGGACTCCAATACCTCCAATCCACTGTTCTAAACTCCTCCAGAACTGTAGTGTACAGGGAAGATTCTCCACGTCCTTCACAAGTGTGAAACCTGTAGTGGTCCAGGCAGACATACTTTCAAATACTCCATCTAGATAGGAGAAGTAAGGTATACCTAAGTAGAAGGGTATAGCCCCGATTATTGAAGCTAGGAGCCAGGCTAAGGGAGATATTATCATGGCATGTTTTAATTCAATATTTACAGGCTCTGTAAATCTGTATACAAGAATACCAGTTAAGGTGATTAAAAGGGAAGGGTATAGGAAGTACCATACAGGTTCCCTGTAGTACCACCCTATAACAGTGGGGATAAACATTAAGATACCTAGAAGTGTTATAAGTATCCCTAACTCATGGATTACCCCTATAATATCCCTTCCCTTGAAAACCTCCATATTTTCAACCTATCCCTCTAGATTCTATCTCTAAATAAGGAGATTTTTATAATAGATATAGTAATAGTTATTTAAAGTAACTCCAGGAGAGGAGAGTTCATGGATTTAAAGAAGATAACAAACAAGATAATAGTAAAGGGTAAAAATTACGACATGCCCTTTTCCAAGGGTATCCTTGCCCGATCCCTCACTGCAGCAGGGATGAAACCTAGTGAGGCCTACTATATAGCAAAGGAAATAGAAAAGATGTTAAATGAGAGGGGCGTCGACACCATCACCAAGGAGGAAATTAGAAAGATAGTATACGACTACCTCGTCTCCAAGAACTACGAAAGTATTGCAGAGAAGTATCTACTCTGGAGGAGGGTGTTAAAGAAACACCCTATAATTATACTCATTGGTGGAGCCAGTGGAGTAGGTACATCTACAATAGCCTTTGAGCTAGCCTCTAGGTTAGGGATTCCCAGTGTTATAGGTACAGACTCTATCAGAGAGGTGATGAGGAGGAGTATATCTAAGGATCTAGTGCCTATGTTGTACGAGTCCTCCTATACAGCCTGGAAAGCTCTAAGGACACCTTCAGAGGTTAACGACAAGGACATCCATATACTAGGATTTGAGAGACATGTAGAGTTAGTTTTAGTTGGAGTGGAAAGTGTTATAGACAGAAGTTTAAAAGAGGGGTTAAGCGTTATAATAGAGGGTACCCATATCGTTCCAGGATTTATAAAGGAGAGGTATAGCAAGATGCCCAACGTAATAACCTTGATCTTAACCCTCAGTTCTGAGAAGATGCACAAGGAGAGATTTGCAGCAAGGGCAAAAATTAGTTCAAGACCTCTTGAGAGGTATTTAAAACACTTTGAGATAATAAGGAAGATAAACGACTACATAGTAAAGAGGGCCTACGAGCACAACGTCCCAGTTATTGAGAATATATCTATAAGTGAAAGTGTGGAGAAGTGTCTAGAGGTTATAACTGAGAGGTTTGCATATCTAGATAAAGAGGAGTCTGAGGATAAGAAGGTGGCGCTGAAAAACATTAAGTCCCAATAGTAAAATTTACTGGTCCTTTAAGAAATCTTTTAACTGAGATTGCCTCTTCTTCTCATTTTTAAATAAACTATCTATACTCTCCCTGATCAGCTCTAATCGCTGTTTTATATAGTTACTTACGTTGTAATCCTCTGCCATCTTCTGGGAGACATCCATGTACTTCTCCACTGCACCTTTGGAAACTGTAAGTATCAACTTACTACCACACTTGGGACACACCCCTCTGAGAGGTATTCTTCTGTACTTTGCACCACATTTACATCTAACCCCCTGTCTGGAAAATGCCCTGAGATTCCCAATAAGGTCTGGGATAAAGTGGGACTGTATTACCTTCTCTGCCACATCCCTCTCATCGGCAGCTCTTATCTTTCTTGCAACTGCCAACTGGGCTTCAGTCTTTTCAAGCATAGTGTTCAAGGTTTTGTATGTACAGACGAAGGGACCTTTATCTATTCTACTTGTCTCATGGGTATAGCCAAATCCCTCATACTGGGCTGGAGTGCCAAGTCTATCCTCTACTGTCTCTATTAAGTCTCTAACATCCTTTGGGGAGGGCATTTCAAGGGACCTCTCGTAGAACTCTAGAGGGTACTCCCATACTACGTCCATATTGTGAACCTCCCCATCTACCTCCTTTGGATCTAGGATAGTAGTTAATACCAGTGGCGCATCCATCTGCCCCCCTCTCTTCTCAGGTAGATATACCTTGGAGAAATTCAGGAAGGCGTCTAAGAGGAGGAATATACTGTCCTCGTCCCCGTCACACTGGTGAGTTAGTATGTTAGAGTTTACAACTACGTTGTGATACTTACTAGCCTTTAAGGAGTATACATAGCCCTGATACTTCAGGATATCTATACTTTTAACCTCCAATAGCCAGCCGAAGTTGTCCCCCTCTTCAAAGTTGTATATCTTCTCCAAATCTTCATCCCTTATAAGGAGTCCCCTGTCCTCCTCCAGGAAAATCCCCAATACGTTAAACTTTGAATTAAGGAGGGTGTCTATATCCTCTAACAAATCTCTATCTCCCTTTAACAATACTCCCCTGTTATATCTCTCCCCTGAGGTTTCTATATAGGTTAAAATAAAGGTTTTAACATTCTCCTCTGGCAAGCTATATACAAAGGGTGGTAACTCCCCTTTTTCCAGCACCTCTAAGATAGGATGATCTAGGTATGAATCTACTGCTAGGAGATGTCCCAACAACCTCATCAGGTGATCTATATCTGTATCTTTTAAAGCCTCAGGTATCTTCCCTCCCAAGTTCTTCAACTTTGGAACAAGTACAAGATCCCCCTCTTTAACCTCCATTGCCCTCTTCTCTATGAACTCATCCCTCTCCCTGTCGTATACAATTACTAGGTGGTCTGCTGTAGTTTTAAAAGACCTGCCCTTTTCTAGGTTTATACTCAGGAGATGATTTGGAGAGGGTATCTTTATTACCTCCTCTATGTCTGTTAAAACTATCTCCCTATTCTCCCTGTCAAAGGAGTACACCTGTAGTTTAACGTTATCCTTTGGAGACTTTCTAATATAGGCCTGGTTCTCGTAGTACTCCTCCCCCTCATCGTACAGGTTGAACAATTCCTCTATATGTATTCTTTTCACATCTCCATCTATGTTAACTAGTATCTTGGTGTCCCCTGGGAAGCAGTTCCTCCTCTTGGAGGCGTGGAAGTATGGGTGTGCATAACCTACATTGGCACTACAGTATCCGATAATTCTACCTACCATACCTGCAGAGGTGTGAGGTGCCATCCCCACCACTAGGTGACCTATTAGATCCTCCTTACTCTTTACGTTGTAAAACCTCTCCACCTTGTAGAACCTCTCAAGTAAATCGTCTATGAATTTAGCTGCACTTATAAAGTACTCTGCACAGGCCTCTGGAATGATTACATCCTGTACCTTCAACTCTACGATCTGATCCTCCCTCTCTAAGGGATTGCCGTAGATGTCTTTAGTATAACCTAACTCCCTTAACTTCTCCACAGAGGCGTTTATCTCACAAGGTTTAAAGTGAGTTAAGGGTACATCTGTACAGTCGAATCTTAAGGTACCATCTTTAAACACGTACACCTTATTGATAGCCCTAAGTATTCCCTTCTCCAGGGGCTCAACTATCTTCCTCTTAGAGGTCATCCCCTTGATACACTTCACATCTCCAACCTTGTTTAACCCTAGATTCTCCAGCCCCTTTTTCCAGTACTCCTCTAATGGTATCTCTATCCTTCTAGGACCTGAGAGATCTACAGGGGTACCACAGAAGGGGCACTTCCTGTATAGACTTATCCTTCCACAGTTAGGACACTCTCCATAGGATACATCTACAATATCTCTCTTCCCCTCCTCAACAGCCTTGTTGATCAATCTAACATTAGCCCCTGCATTACCTATAGGGAAGAGACTGTTTACTGGAGGTTTCATCTTCCTAGGGGCAGCCTTTTCAGGCCTTCCCATACGGGCCCCTATGTAGACGTAAGCCTTTCTCCTCACCTCAAAAGGTGCAAGTAAATTTATAAGGTGCATACTGTTATTGGCCCTCTCCACTAGATCTTGAATATCCTCTATTAGATCTCTCCTGTTCTCTACATCGTATCCCAGTGAGTAGAGTAAGGGGTAGTACTCCTCTATCTCTATGAATCTCTCTCCCCCTTCTCTCACAACCCTATGGCAACATCCAATTAACTCCAGTATCCTCTTATACCTCTCCTCGTAGGGTAATACCCAGCTATCCTTGAATCCATTTATCTTTATGTTCCCCCTTAGTAAGAAGTCCCTAAGGAGTACTATGTCCTCCTTGGATACCTCGTGCCAGTAGTAGGTAAACCTTGGATGGAGTGGTGTTTTAGTCCTTATTGCAAACTTTACAGCCTCCTTATGATCAGGATTTTCTATAAAATCTTCACTGTACTCTATATCTCTAGATCTGAGGATCTTCTCGTACCACTCCTCACACCAGCTACTTGGGAGAATTGGATGGTTGTTTTCAAGGAAATCCCCGTAGTTTATAAGGATGTCCCCTAGGAACAGTATCTCCTTAACCTGACCCCTATATTTTATAGCCTTCTCTACACTGTCTATCTGTATAACATCTCCACTTTTAAGTTTTACAACAGGCCCCTCTATACTGTCTACAGGAACTACACAGGTTGCCTTTCCAGGTCTCTCAGTTTTCAACTGTGTACCTACTGCCATGAAGTCATCTACGAGATACATAATAGCAGGGTGGAAACCGTCAGTTGCAAACCCTGTATTCCTACTTCTCCCATATCTCAACCTGAATCCTCCAGATCTAGAGGGATGGGCAAAAACTGGCCTACCTGCAATAACCTCTCCTATATACTTTGTAACAGCTTGGATATTTACATCTTCGTATATCATCTCTTTAGGATCTTTAACTGTCTCCTTATCCCTTTTTTCCTCCTCTTTATTCTCCTCCTTCTTTCCCTTTAGCTCCTTTAACCATTCCCATCCCTCAATACCTAACTTATCCACGTGTCTAAGGATCTTAGGAGCCTTTAAGAGAACCCCCTCTACAAGTACAAGGAGGGCCCCCCCTCTCAGTTGATTCGTCTCCACCCTATCTAGATCTCTATGCCCACTGACCTCTACATCGTCTGTAGCCTCTCCAGTTATCTCTATAGGTATGTTCTTAACTGCAACCCTTATCTCCTGGGCACTTGGAGAGTACTGGAAGCTACCAACCTCAGACTGATAGAGGTCCACCTCCTCTACATACCTCTCTATCTCCTCCTCAGTAGGTATATATCTACTTAGTCCTAGGGCCTTTCTAACGTAATCTCCTACAAGTACTGCCAGGGCCTGTGCAGTTCCCCCTGCACTTCTAATAGGCCCAGCAAAGTATATAGCCAGGTACTCACTACCATCTTTATTCCTCTTTATCTTCACATGGGCAATACCTTCCAGGGGAGCAGCAACTATACCCTCTGTAAGAATAGCCAGGGCAGTTCTTATAGCCTGTTCTGCCAACTTCTCCCTAGAATCTCCCTCTCCAAACTTCCCCTCTACTATCTCCCTGGCTATCTCCAGTGCAGCAGGTTCCTTCCCATACTTATTCACCAGTTCCCTTATCCTATTAGCCACTCCCTCTGGACCTACCAGTCCCTCTACCCTATCAGCCATATCCCTCGCCAGGGGTATCTCCACATGATCTACAGGGTCGTAACCTTTTTTCCTACACTTCTCTGCTATCTCGTATATCCTCTTAACCTCCTTTAAGATACTTTCAAAATAGGATATCATCTCCTTGGAAGCCTTTACATGTATCATAATCTCACGTCTACAGTGTAAATTGTTAGTTGAGAGTAAAATATTCATAGGTTTTATAGTTTTTTATGATTAAAAAGAATTGTAGGTAATGTTCTATGGTACATATCAAGGAGGAGATAGGAGTACTAGGTGTAGACGACGGTCCCTTTAGGAAAGACAGTAGGGATGTACTGTTAATAGGTTGTTACTACAGGGGGAATAGAATACTAGATGGGGTATATTTTAAAAAGATTAAGAAAGACGGTATGGATTCTACAGAGAAGATCCTTGAGATTGTAAAAGGGCGACATGAGAAAAAGATTAGTGTAATCTTCTTAGACGGTGTAACCTTTGGCGGTTTTAACATTGCAGATCTCCATGAGATATACAGGAGAACTGAGATCCCAGTAGTGGCGGTGATGAACAACTTACCTGACTATGAAAAGATAGAGAGAACCCTCATGAGATACTTTAAGGACTACGAGGAGAGAATATCCATCCTGAGATCCCTACCAAAACCTGAGAGATTTGGAGAGATATATCTGCAATATCT
>DQUI01000015.1 GCA_015662355.1 Methanothermococcus okinawensis | reverse complement strand
GCCTGGGAGAACGCTGGACTGAAGATCCAGTTGTCGGGTGTTCAAATCACCCCCACGGCACCATTATTTTTTTATCTATGATAATCCATATATCTGAATATTTAAAATTAATACTTTTGGTGGAAGTATGAAGAAGATATGTGTCTATGGGAAGGGAGGTATCGGTAAATCCACTGTTGTATCCAATGTAGCTGCTGCACTGGCAGAGTCAGGACAGAAGGTTATGGTTATAGGTTGTGATCCAAAGGGGGATTCCACAAGAAATATAGTGGGGAAAAAAATACCTACAGTCCTAGATGTACTGCGGAGGAAGGGAGAGGATATTCAACTGGAAGATATTGTCTTTAAAGGGTTCCAAGGTATATACTGTGTAGAGAGTGGAGGCCCTGAACCAGGGATAGGGTGTGCAGGGAGAGGGATAATAAAAGCTATTGAGATACTAGACAAGTTAAAGGTTTTTGAGACCTTGGAGTTAGATGTATTAATCTACGATATACTGGGAGATGTAGTCTGTGGAGGCTTTGCCATGCCCCTTCAGAGACATTTGGCAGATGAGGTGTATATAGTTACAACCTGTGATCCTATGGCCCTCTACGCTGCAAATAACATCTGTAAGGGGATAAAACGATACGCCTACAGGGGAAATACTACACTAGGAGGTATTATATACAACGGTAGAAGTGTAGTGGACAATATCTCCATAGTTTCAGAGTTTGCCTCGAGGTTAAATACAGAGGTTGTAGGATATATCCCTATGAGTGAGATTATAGTAAAGAGCGAGATACGTAAGAAGAGTGTTATTGAGTACGCCCCTGACCACCCCATAGCTAACACCTTCAGAGAGTTAGCTAAAAAGATCCTTAACAACAGTAAGAGGGTAATCCCAAATCCCCTATCTGAGGAGGAACTAGATGAGATGTGGGAGAGGATAGAGAAGTTAATTGAGAAGAGTTACTCTTAAAATTAATTAACTATATATAACTCCTAATAGATTATCACAGTAGATGGGGGTGATAGTAATGGAGAGCTATATCCAAAACCTCTTTGCAGAGAGAATAGGGGGAAAGAATTTTGGTAAGGGGGGAGAGGTCTATAAATTTGAAAAGATAAAGAGGGCGAAGTTAGAGGCTATGAGAAAACATCCTAATATGGAACTGATAGATATGGGAGTAGGGGAGCCAGACGAGATGGCAGACCCTGGAGCTATAGAGGTACTTTACAGGGAGGCTAAAAAGTACGAGAATAGGGGTTACGCAGATAACGGGATACAGGAGTTGAAGGATGCAGTTCCTGGCTATATGGAGAGGGTGTATGGAGTAAAGGGTATAGATCCTGTAAACGAGGTTATACACTCTATAGGTTCCAAGTCTGCCCTGGCCTATATAGCCTCTGTGTTTATAAACCCAGGGGATATTACCCTTAGTACAGTACCTGGTTATCCAATAACAGCTACCCATACTCAGTGGTACGGAGGTAAGGTATACAACCTTCCTCTTCTTGAGGAGAATGACTTCCTCCCAGATCTAGAGAGTATTCCAGATGATGTGAGAAGGAAGGCAAAGATACTCTATCTAAACTATCCTAACAATCCAACAGGAGCCCAGGCAACAGTGGAGTTCTACAAGGAGGTTGTAGATTTTGCCCAGGATAACAACATCGTAGTAGTCCAGGATGCAGCCTACGGCCCTCTAACATACGGAAGTGAACCCCTATCATTCCTCTCTATAGAGGGGGCAAAGGAGGTAGGGGTGGAGATACACAGCTTCTCAAAGGCCTTCAATATGACAGGTTGGAGGTTAGCCTTCCTCGTAGGAAACGAGTTGATTATAAAGGGTTTTGCAACTGTAAAGGACAACTTTGACAGTGGACAGTTTATACCTATCCAGAAGGCAGGGATATACTGTCTAAACCATCCTGAGATTACAGAGAGAACAAGGCAGAAATACGAGAGACGACTTAAAAAGATGGTGAAACTGTTTAGGGAGTTAGGATTTGACGCCAAGATGCCTGGTGGAACATTCTACCTCTATCTAAAGGCACCTAAAGGTACTAAAGATGGTAAAATATTCAGGAACGCCGAGGAGTTCTCTCAATACCTTATAAGGGAGAAACTTATATCCACTGTACCCTGGGATGATGCAGGGAGTTATATAAGGGTGGCAGCCTGTTTCCCAGCCTTTAAAGATGGTAAAGTATCTGAAGAGGAGGAGGACAGAATACTGGAGGAGATAAAGAACAGACTATCAGATGTGGAATTTATATTCTAACTATCTCCTCTGATAGATACCACAGTAGGTGCCAACTACACCACTACATCTGATAAAGAGGATCTGGGCAATTCTGGCGTACCTGTATAGAGTAATAGGGTTCTTAACATCTAGTAGATACTCAGGATAGCCCTCATATCCAGGATCGTGTACTGCAGTATGAAGTGTACATCCCATCCTTAAAAGACTACTTCTAGGATATACCAGGGCACATGTATCCCTAGGTACTTCTATCCTATCTGCCACCTTTATCAGATATACTCCCATATCTAGGGAGATTTTAATATCCTCCTGTGAGGAGAATATCTCCCTGTATTGGGGAAGTTTTCTCTTTTCGTTGCTGTAGTCGAGAACCCCCTCTCCCTCTATTTTAAATATCTTTCCAACTCTCAGATCTATACCACACTGTTGCACCTGGGTATCATCTACTACTTTTACAAACTTCCTAGATATCTTAGGTCCTATTATCATAGTGTCCCTGTAATGTTCTATCATCCCTAGTAGATTTAAATACTATTAATTTTTAAATGTTTTTAAACACTTTTAAAGGAAGGAGATGAACCTCTTAAAGGTGATAGAATATGAAGAACAAGGTAGTAATTATCACTGGCGTACCTGGAGTGGGAAGTACTACATTAACTAAGAAGGCTATAGAGAAATTGGAGAAGGAGGGTATTCACTACGAGGTAGTAAACTTTGGTACTGTAATGTTTGAAGTTGCAAAATCTGAGAACTTAGTTGAAGACAGGGATCAGTTGAGAAAGCTAGATCCAGATACTCAGAAGAGGATTCAAAAGATGGCTGCAAGGAAGATCGCCCAGATGGCTATGGAGAAGCCTATTATTGTAGATACCCACAGTACAGTTAGAACCCCTAAAGGTTATCTGGCAGGGTTGCCCAAGTGGGTGTTGGAGGAGCTTAAACCAAATATTATAGTACTTGTGGAAACTACTGGAGATGAGATACTTATGAGAAGGTTAGGGGACAATAGCAGGAGAAGGGACTTAGAAACTACTGGAAGTATAGAGGAACATCAGTTTATGAATAGATGTGCTGCAATGACCTACGGGGTACTAACTGGAGCCACTGTAAAGATTATTAAAAATAGGGACAATCTACTAGATGAAGCTGTTGAAGAGTTAGTATCTGTTTTGAAGTAAATTCCCACTATTTTTTAAGGAGGTAAAAGATGTTTGAAGTATTTAATTTTATAGTAGATACCTTCTACAGGACTATGGATATGCTCTTTATGCCTATTATAGTAAACACCCATCCTGCCCTGGCCATTCTTATAATATCCCTTATAGTATCCTTTATTATTACACTGGCCACTAAGTTGCTAGTGGATCAGGAGAGGATGGAGGAGATTAAAGAGAGGATTAAGGAGTTCCAGGTGAAGTTAAGGAAGGCCTCCAAGAATCCAGAACTTATGAAGGAGATTGAGAAGGAGCAGGAGGAGATAATGAACATCCAGATGGAAATGATGAGGATGAGTTTTAAACCTATGATATACACCTGGATACCTATTATAGCTATTTTCGCATACTTGAAACATGTCTACGATTACAACGGGGTATTACATACCTTAGATCCCTCCTGGAATGGAGTGGTGGTGTATCTTCCCCCTATTCTCTCTAAGTTGTTGCTGGTGCCCTTCTTCCACTGGCTTGGAGGCCTCTTCTACAAAGGTGGCTTTGGTATAGTGTCAGACTACGCCTTAGGATGGTTAGGATGGTATATACTATGTTCAATGGTCACATCAACTCTCCTAAGGAAGGTGATGGGTGTAAAGTAGGAGGGATAACATGGGAAAGAAACCTGTAGTAGGAGTGCTCTCTGGAGACAGGATAGTAGTGTTTGACAAGGAGGGGATATCTAGGTTAAGTGCTAAAAAATACGGGGAGTTAAACGAGAATTTCTTATCCCTTTCCCTTATAGAGGGACTCTATCTCCTCTCTAAGAACTGGATAAAGGTTAAGTATAAAGATAGATTTTTATCATTTGAAGAGCTTTACAACTACGCCAAAGAGATAGACGATAGACTGTGTATAAAGTATCTCGTATACAGGGATCTTAAAAATAGAGGTTATACTGTAAAAACTGGCCTTAAGTACGGAGCTGATTTCAGGCTTTACAGTAGGGAGAACATCGACGAGATACACTCTGAGTACCTTGTAAAGGTGTTCTCCGAGGACAGGCCCTGTCTCATATCTGAACTTACAGGGTTTGTAAGAGTTGCCCACTCTGTAAGGAAGAAGTTGTTAATTGCCATCGTAGACAACGACGGAGATATCGTCTACTACAACATGGCCTATGTAAGACCTTGAGGTGATAGGATGACTTTGAGAATCTCCCCTGAGAAGGAGAAAGAACTTATTATGGATGTATTGAAGAGCTATGGAGTAAGTGAAGAAGATGCAGAGATCACCGCCAATATATACGTAGAGGCAGATCTCAAGGGATTCCGCTCCCATGGAATAGGGAGGTTTCCCCAGACAGTTACAGGGATAGAAATAGGAAACATCAACGTCAACCCAGATATTAAAATAGTAAGGGAAAGTCCTGCAGTGGCTACTATAGACGGTGATATGGGGTTAGGTTATGTAGTAGGGGAGAGGGCCATGAAGTTGGCCATGGAGAAGGCAAAGAACGTAGGTATAGGTGCAGTTGCCACTGTAAATTCTAATCACTTCGGTATAGCAGGACACTACGCAGAGATGGCCCTTAAGGAGGATCTCATCGGTATAGTGATTACAAACACAGAGCCTGCAATGGCACCCTTTGGAGGTATGGAGAAGATACTGGGAACAAACCCTATTGCAATAGCTATCAAGGGGAAGAAATATATATACTCCCTGGATATGGCCACCTCCTCCATTGCCAGGGGAAAGATAATGGAGGCTGCTAGAACTGGGAAGGAGATCCCTGAAAACTGTGCCATAGATAAAGAGGGTAATCCAACAACAGATCCTAAGAAGGCCCTGGAGGGCTGTATCTTACCATTTGGGGGACCAAAGGGATACGCCTTAGCCCTTGCAATTGAGATGCTTGCAGCGATAGGAGGAGCTGAGATGGGTAGTAAAGTTAGGGGAACTGCAACTCCAACTGAGAGATGTACCAAGGGAGATCTCTTTATAGCAATAGATCCAGGGTTCTTTGGAGATAAGGAGGAGTTTAAGGAGAAAGTAGATAAACTTATAGAGGAGATAAAAAACTCTAAACCTGCCAAAGGTTCTAAGATACTTATCCCTGGGGAGATAGAGAGGATGAATATGGAGAGGTATATGAGAGAGGGTATTGAAATTGATGAGGTACTGTACAACAAGTTGAAGGAGATATGTGAAAAGAGGGGGTTAGACATAAGGAAGTACTTTTAAATAATTAATTTTTTATTATATTCAAATATACAAATAAAAACGATAATAAAAAAATGGTGGACTGGGCGGGATTTGAACCCGCGGCCTCCGCACAGCCAATGCGGCGATCTCCCAGACTGATCTACCAGCCCTAAGGGCGGGATATCTTAAGTCACTTCTCATATATATACTTTTCCCTCCCTATATCACCTTAAAGTAGTAGTGGAGTATTAACACTATCACGTATCCAATCAATACAAAGGGTACAAAGGGATAGGTTGTAATTAGAGTTAACTCATCTACAGGCATCTTTCCCTCCTTATGTAAGTTCTGGAGGAGTTTTAGATCCTCCTCCCTTAGCCCATCTCCATCTGTCATGATGATCTTATCGTAATCTCCCTTTTTTCCCATCTCCAACTCTAACATTATCTTGAACCTCTTCCACAATCCAGCATTCTCCACCTTACCTACCCTATCTTTTATATAGACAATATCCCTAAGTATATCCCCCTCCTTCAACTGGCTTATAGGCTTTTTTACAGATACTTCTGTGCCAGTTAAGGCGTATATAACCAGGGAGATAAGTGTAAGTTCCAACACGTATACTACAAAGGAGAGTAAAAGGTTGTTTCTTATAAAGTAATCCCTATCAAGGAGATAGATAGCTAGAAGATAGACAGGGGCTAAGTAACTAAGTTTATTTATTAACTCCCTGTACCAGGGAATCTTCCTAGAGATAAATATAGAGATAATCACGTAGATCCATAGGATAAGGGAGGCGTAAGGTATTTTATACCTATAGAAGAGATAGCTGAGAGTACTGTAGAATACACATAAACCTAGAACTGAAGGTATAATGCCTCTCCAGTACTTTCTCAGGATATTTATCAAGGGATAGAGGGCTACTAGTCCTGCACTTATCCCTATTAAGAGTAGTATAGGTTTAGGTATGTAAAATATCTTATCCCCGTAGGCGAATATTGGAGCTAGGGCAGTGAATATCTTTACATCCCCCCCTCCCATACCTATACCTAAGATGAGACATAGAATCAAGGTGGCAAAGAATGATATGATAGCGTCTAATCCAAAGAGATAGTAGCCAGCTAGTAGATTTATAAACAACATGAAAATAACGATAGTATGGGGTATCTCCCTAGTTTTAATATCTGTATATGAGGCTATTAAAAGGAGGATAAAGTTAATTATATATACCAATGTTAAAATGTCCATTCTTCCACCTGTGGAGATAGAGAGATACTACTTCAGTTCCTACTTGGCAGACACTATCTTTATAATATCCCTGTCCTTTAACTGGTAGTCTGCTCCAACCCTTCTCTTCCTCCTGGCATCTATGGCGTATATAAACTTGTCCCCTATCTCACTATGTATCATATAGGCTAGATCCCTAGCTGTAGTTCCCCTCTTTACAAGATAGCTGTCTGGCAGTACGTTGCCCTTCTTATCTGAGTATCTGTTCTCATCCTCTACTGGATAAACCACTATCATATCTAAGAGGTCAAAGTAGGCCCTGTTGAGAATCTCCTGCACCCCTGTGCTACCATACTTTTTTAGATACTCCCTTATATACTCCAGGGCCTTCCTCTGGGCCTCACTTAGTGAGTTGTCTACAATTTCAAAGTCGTTTTTTTCCCGATCGTATCTTATGAGCCCTGCTTTCTCCGCCCTCCTCAGCGCCAGTTCTATCTCCGCCGAGGTAGGTATAACTATATAGTCTTTAAATGTCTCTTTTAGCCTCTTGATATTTTCCATGGCGTTAGGATGATCTGCCTTATTTGCAGCTATTATCATAGGTTTAGATAACTTTCTCAAGGTTCCAGCTAAGTTCAAAAGGTCCTCCTCACTCCATCTCTGGGGATTCTCCTCTAAGTTGAGCATGTCTATAGCTTTCTTTATGTGGTCCTCTGAGATGTTTAACCCACTGAGCTGTTCAGCGATAACCTTTACAATATTCTTCTGCTGCTGTCCCCTCCTAGCTAGCTTGTCCCAGTTCTTAGAGAGTATCCCGTATATCCACATATCCAGTTCCTTCAACAGGAACTTTACATCCTCTACAGGATCGTGGTTCTCAGTGGGATTTCCCTCTAGATCAGTTTTACCACTGGCATCCACTACCAGTACAAGGACATCTGCCTGTCTAAGATCGTCGAGGAATTTGTTCCCCATTCCCCTTCCCTTATGGGCCTCTGGGACAAGTCCTGCAACATCTATCACCTCAACAGGGATATGCCTTATACCATCTATACACTTGGAGTTCTGGGGATTACATGTAAGGTCCAACTCCCTACATGGACAGGGGGTTGTAATATAGGATACACCAACATTTGGGTTTATAGTGGTAAAGGGATAGTTGGCGATATCCACAGTCTTCTCTGTCATTGCATTAAACAGTGTAGATTTTCCCACATTTGGTTTTCCTACTAGTCCTAAGGTAGCCATAATCTCCCTCTATATTTTTATCTGTAGATAGGCCACTAGAAGGAAGATCCACATGCCTATAAGTACTATGGCTTCCCATCTATGAAGTTTATAGTTCAGGGGATACAGGGCATTGCACCCTGCAGGTGTTAAACAGTCCCCAAGTATATGGGAGAAGTATCCAACAGCTACAGGTAGAATATAGTGATAGACATGGGGGAGATTTATTAGGGGATGTATTCCCTGAGAGAGGAGTAAATAGAGTACAATCCATAACAGGGTGCAGATAGGAATAACTTTACCAAGTATGTTCTCACTACTAACCATAGTTAAGGCCATTATCCCTGCAACTACAGGAGAGAATACTGAAAGTTTATAGGCTATAAACCCTAGGATAAGAGAGACTACAAACATACAGATGAAGGTATGGGTTATACCTCTATGACTGGCAAGGTGAGGTATTAGATAGAGGATCAATACTCCAGTGGAGAGGAGAAGGAATGTAACGTCGAAGTAAGAGGGTTCAAGGATATAGACTAGTAAACTTATCAATACTAAACCTAGAGAGATAAGTATACCCCTGTTTACAATATCAGATTTTATCTCATGGTCTAAATCTGGATAGAGGGCACCGGCAACAACTAGGAATATCTGCTCTGGAGAGGATATAAAGGGCAGTCCCATTATAAGTCCAAGGATCGTATGTCCCTTCCATTTCATAGTCTTTACCTTAAATAAAAAATATTTATAATGATATAGTAATATTTGAAAGAGGATAAAAACCTCCTAAAGGGATATTATGGAAAATATAAAAATACTATCTATTGCAGCACTGCTACTGGCAGTATTTCTTATCCCCTCCTATGGATACGAGTCTATCACTATATCTCCCGAATACATATATAACGATACCTCCAAGGTAGTACTCCAGTATAAGTATAAGAATGAATACTACGACACCTATCACTTTACCCTTATTATAAACAGTTCAGGTATAGCCTTTGAAAATACTACAGTGTATATACCACATGTTGAGAGGAACAAGTTATTAACCTTAAATATTACAGGGCGTATTGTATCCTACAATCAGTCCTACCCTGTTATCCTGTATAAGAGATATCTACTAGATGGGACAGAAATAAGTGGAGTTCATATATTGGAGGTATACAGGTCCTATAATAGGAGTACCCAGTTAGAGGAGGAGAAAATCAAGGAGAATATTACAGTAGAAACCAATGAAAGTGTAGAGGAGGTTGTTAATAAAACTACTTCTCCTACAACTGTTGAGAATATATCCCCAGAGTTAAGTGTCAATATCAGTGAAGAGAAGGAGGAAAGTACTAAATGGGAAGAGAACATCAGTGAGGAGAGAGAGAACCTCTCCCTATACAGTGAGTCTGAAGGTAAGACTACCCCTGATATATACGACTACATATTCTATATCCTTATAGGGATATTCACTGGTATTGTCATGGGAATTATTGCTGTTTATATCCTATCCCTCTAAACTCTTTTATAAAATCTCTTTTTTCAGGTGAAAATTATGAAGTTACATGAGTACGAGGCCAAGGAGATTTTTAAGGAGTATGGAATAGATGTTCCAAAGGGTTTTGTAACCTCTAATAAAATTGAGAAGATAGAGGGACCAGTTGTAATTAAGGCCCAAGTTTTAGTGGGGGGTAGAGGTAAAGCTGGCGGTGTAGTATTTGCCCATACTGTAGAGGAGGCAAATAGGAAGATTGAGAAGTTACTTAACAGTAGTATAAAGGGGGAAAAGGTAGAGAAAGTACTTGTAGAGGAGAAACTACCTGTTAAAAAGGAGTACTATCTAGCTATAGTTGTAGACAGGGTGGAGAAAAAACCTCTTATACTCTTCTCCACAGAGGGAGGGGTAGATATAGAGGAGGTGGCCAGGAGAAACCCTGAGAAAATAGTAAAGTATTACGTAGATCCCCTTAGGGAGTTTCTCCCCTATATGGCTAGAGTTATGTTGAAAGATCATGGCCTACCTTCCCAGGAGATAGTTAAGATTGCAGATGTGATCTACAAGATGTATAAACTATTTAGGGAGATGGATGCCACCCTTGTAGAGATAAACCCCTTAGTAGTTACAGAGGATGGGAGGGTTGTAGCTGCAGATGGGGTAATACACCTAGATGAAGACGCATACTTTAGACAGGATTATACAAGATTTGAGGAGTATAGAAAGAGAGAGAATCTACCTTTTGCCTATGTAGAGTTAGATGGAGATATTGGAGTTATAGGAAATGGAGCAGGTTTAACCTTGGCAAGTATGGATATAATAAAGGAGTACGGTGGCAACCCAGCATGTTTCTTAGATATTGGAGGGGGAGCCAGTGAGGATGTTGTTAAAAAAGCCCTTGAGAAGGTCCTTGAGAGGGAAAATATTAGAGGTGTATTTATAAACATAATGGCTGGGATTACCAGGTGTGACGAGGTTGCTAGAGGTATAGTAGAGGTGTTAAAGAATCATCCTGATGTAAAGGTCTCAGTTCGAATGATGGGTACTAGGGAGGAGGAAGGGAGAAAAATACTTAGAGAGAACGGCATACCCCTTGAGGACTCTATAGAGAAGGCTGCTAAGAAGTTGATAGAGATGTTAGAAGAGTAACAAAGGTGAAATTTTGAAGAGGAAGGATATAGAACGGGTAATGATATTAGGTTCTGGTCCTATTATCATAGGACAGGCTGCAGAGTTTGACTACTCAGGCTCCCAGGCCTGTAAGTCCCTAAGGGAGGAGGGCATATACACTATACTGGTAAATTCCAACCCTGCCTCTATCCAGACAGACACAGGTATTGCAGACAAGGTTTATCTAGAACCTTTAGATGTAAGTATTGTGGAGAAGATTATAGAGAGGGAGAGACCTGATGCAATACTTCCAACTATGGGGGGACAAACTGCCCTGAACCTGGCAATGGAACTACACAGTAGAGGTATACTGGAGAAGTACAACGTAGAACTGCTAGGTTCAAGGATTGAAACTATAGAGACCTGTGAAGACAGAGATCTATTTAAAAAAGCTATGGAGAGTATAGGGGAGCCTACAACTAAATGTTACGCAGTAAATTCTGTAGAGGAGGCACTGGATGCAGTTTCCCAGTTAGGCTACCCTGTAATTGTAAGACCTGCCTTTACCTTGGGAGGTACTGGGGGAGGTATAGCCTATAACGAGGAAGAGTTAAAGGAGATAGTGGAGAAAGGTCTCAACTACTCCCTTATAAATCAGGTATTGATAGACGAGAGCGTCCTTGGATGGAGGGAGTACGAATACGAGGTTATGAGGGATAGCAAGGACAACTGTATCGTAGTATGTAACATGGAGAACATAGATCCTATGGGAATACACACAGGAGAAAGTATAGTTACTGCCCCCTCCCAAACCCTTAGTGACGAGATGCACCAGAAACTGAGAAATGCCTCCCTAAATGTTATCAGGCATCTCTCTATAGAGGGAGGGTGTAACATACAGTTTGCAGTAAATGAGGACATGACAGAGTACAGGGTTATAGAGGTTAACCCTAGGGTAAGTAGAAGTTCTGCCCTGGCCAGTAAGGCAACAGGATATCCTATTGCAAAGATAGCAGCTAAGATAGCAATTGGGATGACGTTAGATGAGATTATGAACGATATAACGAAGGAGACCCCGGCAGTTTTCGAGCCTACACTGGATTACGTAGTTGTAAAGATTCCTAGGTGGCCCTTTGACAAGTTTAGAACTGTAGATAGAACCTTGGGAACCTCTATGAAATCCACTGGAGAGGTGATGGCAATAGGAAGGACCTTTGAGGAGGCACTTCAGAAGGCTATCAGAAGTTTAGATATTGGGAGATACGGTATTATAGGGGATGGAAAGGAGAGGGGATACAGTAACCAGGAGATGGAACATCTACTGAAAAACCCAACAGATGAGAGGATATTCCTAATTGCAGAGGCCCTAGATAGAGGCTGGCCAGTATCAAAGATATGTGAGTTAACCTCTATACATCCCTTCTTCATAGAGAGGATAAAGAAGATAGTGGATATGAAAAAAAGATTGGAGTTGCTAGGGTCTACCTGTCCTGAGTTTTAAATATTACTCCCAGGTGATAATATGGGGATTGACAGAGAGTCCCTTAGAGAGATACTACTTGAGAGTAAAATGTTAGGTTTCTCAGATAAACAGATAGCCCATCTCCTCAGGAAAGATGAGATGGAGATTAGAAAGTTAAGGGAGGACCTTAACATCACCCCTGTTTATAAGACAGTAGATACCTGTGCAGCAGAGTTTGAAGCTAAAACCCCCTACTTCTACTCCTGTTATGAACAGATATTCTATGAGGAGCAGAATGAGAGTATTCCCTCTAAGAGAGATAAAATAATTATTCTAGGCTCTGGGCCTATTAGAATAGGACAGGGGGTGGAGTTCGACTACTCTACAGTTCATGCAGTATGGGCGTTGAAGGAGATGGGCATAGAGGCTATAATAATAAACAACAACCCTGAGACTGTCTCCACAGATTACGACACCTCAGATAAACTTTACTTTGAGCCTTTAACTTTTGAGGAGGTAATGAACGTTATTGAGAACGAGAGTAGAGATGGAAATCTCCTAGGTGTTATAGTACAGTTTGGTGGGCAAACTGCTATAAATCTGGCTATGGAGTTATATCGTAAAACAGATGTAAAAATACTGGGAACCTCCCCCCAGTCTATCCATCTAGCTGAGGACAGGGAGGAGTTCTCAAAATTCCTAAAGAGATTAAATATACCCCAACCTGAAGGTGCCACAGTATATAACGAGAAAGAGGCTATAGAAGTTGCAAGGAAGATAGGTTATCCTGTCCTTGTTAGACCCTCCTATGTACTAGGAGGGAGGGCTATGGAAATTGTTTACAGCGAGGAGGAGTTAAAGGACTATATAAGGGAGGCAGTTAAGATATCCCCTGAGCACCCTATACTTATAGACAAGTTCTTAGAGGACGCCATAGAGGTAGACGTAGATGCAGTATGTGATGGGAGAGACGTATTCATAGGGGGAATAATGGAGCATATAGAGGAGGCAGGGGTGCACAGTGGAGACAGCGCCTGTGTACTCCCACCTCAGAATCTATCAGAGGATGTTATAAAGAAGATAGTGAAGTACACTGTAAAGATAAGTAGGGAGTTAGGGGTAGTTGGACTGATAAATATCCAGTTTGCCGTCAAGGAGGATAAAGTCTATGTGTTAGAGGCCAACCCTAGGGCAAGTAGAACTGTACCCTATGTAAGTAAATCTATTGGGATACCTCTGGCAAAGATTGCCACCAGGGTAATAATAGGGGAGAAACTGAGGGATATGGGATATGTAGGTCTTGCAAGGGGTAACTATGTAAGTGTAAAGGAGGCAGTGTTTCCCTTCCAGAAGTTACCTGGGGTAGATCCAGTCCTAGGGCCAGAGATGAAATCTACTGGAGAGGCTATAGGGATAGATGTGAATTTTGGTAAGGCCTACTACAAGGCCCAGCTCTCAGCAAATATGAAACTTCCAACCTCTGGAACAGTGTTCATAAGTCTCAAAGATAAGGATAAGAAGTACGCCCCTGAGCTTGCCAGGAGGTTCAAGGAGTTAGGCTTTGAGATAGTAGCTACTAAAGGTACTGCAGAGGTGATCAGAAGGGCAGGGATTGAGGTAAAGGTAGTTAAAAAGATATCTGAAGGTTCCACAGGTAATATACTCCAGTTGATTCAGAGGGGAGAGATAGATCTGATTATAAATACAGCCTCTGGAGGTAAGGCTAAATCTGAGGGATACTATATCAGGAGAGCTGCAGTGGAGTTTAACATACCTTATATAACCACTATAAGAGGGGCCTTTTCAACTATTGAAGCTATAAAAGCTGTTAAGGAGGGAAGTATTGGTATATACTCCCTAGACGAGATTGACTGTGTTATAGAGGAGATAGAGGAGGATAAATAACTACCATAGACTACCCCCTAGATAACTCTTTATCTTATCCCTAGTAGAGGGATAAACCTTACCAATAATTACTCTAAATATCCTATTTTTCAACACCTCCCTCTCCTTTACAACGTAGGATATATGGACCTCTTTTAGATATCTGAGGAACTCCTCTACATCCTCCTCACTATCAAAGTACAACTCAAAATCCTCTGTGATCAGCTCTCCCCTGGCCACCTCTTTTATAGACTCTACCATAGGATAGATGATAGATTTTCCTATAGATAGGGCTCTCCTCTCCATCTCCTTCTCCCCCTCGTTAAACTCGTAGGACTGAAAACCCTCCCTTATCAATCTACTGAACATAAAGTGAATACCTAAATCAAAGGTATATCTGAAGGCTACAGCGAGATCTTGACAGTGGGTGTAGTGGGTGGTGTACTTTATAGGGTCTACTAGCATACTGGGATCCTTCATCACAATACCTTCCCTATTTTCCCTGTCTAACTTCACTACAGTACTCTTTATCTCCTCTATCTCCTCCTTATTAAATACACCTAGAGGTTTTACATAGGGAACGTTGTACTCCTCTAAAAGTTTATTTCTCTCCTCTACAGGGAGGGATCTATCCCCTTCCCTTATATCGAATATATAGAGCCCTAGATTTTCCCTGATCACTGTACTTTCATCTCTGTATATCTCCCTATCCACTTCAGGGTAGTAGTGGGGGACGTATGGGTTGTTCAACCCTATCATCTCCCCACACAAGGTTATCTTTGGATGATCCTTTAAGATATCTGTATTCAACAGCTTCAACACCTTCTTGGTGGTAAAGGGACAGATCCTACCTCCCCTTGTAATCCCCAGTATCTCGTTGTCTATATTTACAACCCTTACGTTGTAGCCGTTTAACTTCTCCTCAACTACAACCTGATCGATAAAGTACTTTTTAACTGTAGGATCTAACACTAAGGCCCTTCTTATCTTTGGATATCCCATTACCACATCCATCCTCTCGTTTAAAAATAGGACAGTTCCCCTTTCCACATGTCTAACTTTCTTCTTAAATACTAGATATCTCTTGTCCCTATACTTACAGAGGGTGATAACCCTCCTCTCTATTGCATTCTTTAAAACATCTTCCTCTAAGTTTAATCTCTCAGCTACTTTAGAAATAGGAATATCCATAAGGATCACTGGATTTTTATTTTAAATATAAGATATTAATTAATATAAGATAAAAATGTGATACTATGGATTATATAGAGATTAAGGGAAGAGCTATATCCAGGGGAGTAGTGGAAGGTGAGGCCCTAGTATCCTATAAACCTATATCTTTTCTTGGGGGTATAAACAGGGATGGGATCGTAGTGGACAGGGACAGTGATATATACAGGAAAAGTATAAGGGACAAGATCCTCGTCTTCCCTACAGGTAAAGGTAGTACTGTAGGATCTTACGTTATATACGCCCTGGGAAAGAGAGGTATATTAAAGGGGATAGTAAATAGGGAGTGTGAACCTATAGTAGCCACTGGAGCTATACTAGCTAGAATCCCCCTAGTAGATAGAATAGATATCTCCAGGATAGACAGTGGAGATTGGATAGTCCTAGATGGAAATAGAGGTTTAGTTAAAGTGTACAAAAGAGATTAACCTCTCACCTCTCCAAGGGTGTATCCCCTCTCCTTCAACCTCTCCATTACATCCCTCCAGCTAGGTAGATTTGTCTGGCATCCCCTCTTCTCAACTACAAAAGAGGCCACTGCAGAGGCTATAATACCACAGTCCTTAAGACTGTAGCCTTTGAGATAGGCAGTGAGAAATCCAGCCCTATAACTATCTCCAGCACCAGTGGGGTCCTCAACCTTTGTAGGTATTGAGGGTATCTTTATCTCCCTGTCTCCACTGTAGATAACACTCCCCCTCTCTCCAAACGTTACCACTAGAACAGGTATCCTCCTCCTTAAATCCTCCTCATCTGTTTTTAACAGTTTAAGGGTCCTCCTGTACTCGTGGTTGTTCATAAATACAAAGTCTACATTTTCCAGGATATACTCCATGTTCTCCTTGGAGTAGAGGGGGAGATCCTGTCCAGGATCAAAGGATATTAACCTCCCATCCCTCCTAGCAGTGTCTACACATCTTACATTAAACCCTGGATCCCCTGTGGCTAAATGTACTAAATCTCCATCGAATGTTGGAGGTTTCAACTCCCTGTAATGTTTAGCTGCCCCCCATAGGAAAAAAGTTATCTGATTGTTCTCTGGGTCTGTAAATATCCAGGCCTTGGGAGTTTCCTCCTCATCTGAGTGATAGATGTTGGAGACGTCTATGTTGAGGTTCTTTAGATAGGAGCTGTAACCACTGTTTATAAAGTCGTATCCTACGCAGGAGACTATAGCAGATTGAAGTCCTAACTTGGCAACTGCTACAGCTACGTTACAGGCAGAACCTCCGTAGTATCTCTTAACAGAGGGTATTTGAATAGAGGTGTTTGGTTCAGGAAATCTTTCAACGTTGAAGATGTAGTCAAGGGCGATATGCCCAACTGCAACTATCTTTTTCCTATCCTCTAAGTTCATTTAATCACCTTTAACTATCTGGATACACTTCCTCAGGTCTAGTAAGTTCTTATAGAGGGCAGATCCTATAACAACCCCTTCAACTCCCACATCCCTAAGTTTAACAATATCCTCATAGGTGCTAACACCACCAGATGCTACAACGGGAATACTTAGCTTATCTACTAACGTCTTAACAGTGTCCACCTTTATCCCTTTAAGTAGGCCTTCAACATCTACGTCAGTGAATAATATACTCCCTGCCCCCTTCTCCTCTAAGATCTTTCCAATCTCCACTGGAGAGTACTCAGTACTCTCCCTCCATCCCTTTATCACTACCTTCCCTCCCTTGGAATCCAGTGCAACCATAACTCTCTCCCTATCTATCTCCTTCGAAAGTTCCTCAACAATCCTAGGGTTCTTCACTGCAGAGGTACCTAGTATTACCCTGTAAGCTCCAGCGTCTATAAGATCTAACGCATCTTCTACAGATCTTATACCACCTCCTACCTGGACAGGCACTTCCAATGTACTTACTATCTCCTTAACTATGTCTAGGTTAATTTCCCTCTGATATATAGCCCTATCTAGATCTACCACATGGATCATCTCTGCCCCTTCCTCTACCCACCTCTCTGCCACCTTTAGAGGGTCCTCTAACTCTACAAGTTTCCTCCCTGGATCCCCCTGTACAAGTTGTACACATCTCCTATCCTTAATATCTACTGCAGGGATAATCCTCATTCTCTCACCTTTTAAAAGTTATTTAACTATCCCTGAGGAAGACATCAATCCTACTAAACCACTCCACATAATCTCAATGGAGATAGCCCCTAGTATTAGCCCCATAATCCTAACAATAGCATATATCCCTGACGTTTTTAAAGCCATTACAATCTTCTCAGATATATAGAGTATAAGGATAGACACCCCAGTAGCGAGAATAATAGAGAGTACTACTATTAACTTCTCCCATATTCCCTTACAATGCTCCATAAGTATAATGGTAGTGGTTATACTCCCAGGACCTGCAAGTAGAGGTATACCTAGAGGTACTACTGCAATATCCTCTAACTGTGACATCTCCTCCTTTTCCCTCTGGGTCTGTTTTATCTTGGACATCTTGGCATGGAGCATATCCCAGGATATCTTCAGTATTAACAACCCTCCAATAACCTTGAAGGAGTCTATGGTAATGCCGAAAAAATCGAATATATATCTTCCAAAGAAACTGAAAATCAACAGGGTTAACACTACTACAACTGCAGTCCTCTTTAGTATGTATATAATTTCCCTCTCTGAAGTATTCACGGTCCACATGTAAAAGAGAGGTGCCAGTCCTATAGGATTCATTATGATAAAGAGGGACGTGAAAGAGTATATAAAGAAATTGAAATACTCCATAGATCTCCCTTCTATATCTTTTTAAGTGGGGTAAAATATTTTAATTAATTATTGTTAGAATATTAACTACTATTAGTTAACCCTTTTACTGTGATAGATATGAAGGACCCCTTCAACAGAGAGTTAAGATCCCTTAGGATATCTGTAACACCTCACTGTAATTTAAAGTGTTTCTACTGTCATAAGGAGGGATACAGAAACTCTAACAGCAGGTATATGACACCTGAGGAGATAGGGGAAATTGTAAGGGCCTTCCTAGAGTATGGGATTAGAAAGATAAAGATATCTGGGGGAGAGCCCCTACTAAGGGAGGACCTAGTGGATATCCTTGAAAACATAT
>DQUI01000017.1 GCA_015662355.1 Methanothermococcus okinawensis | reverse complement strand
TTATATTATAAGAAAACAGAGGGGGTTCATTTTATATTATAAGATAAAGAAAATTGGGGGTGTGGATTTCGTCATAGGGGAAATACGTTCACTGGACCTCAAACTTTTTCACTACTCTATCTACCTTAGTGTAGATACGTTCTAGATCCCTATCCCCTATCCTAGAGAACCTCTTATTTTCCAGTAGCACCTCTCCATCAACAATTACAGTATCTACGTCGTTTCCATTTGCAGAGTAAACTATATTAGACTTTATATTATGGACAGGCCTCAAATGGGGGCTCTTAAGATCTAAGAGTACAACATCCCTGTTCTCAAAACCTATAGATTTACTGTTTAAGGCCATACTTAATACAGTGTCCACATCCCCTACTCTAGGGTCCCATCTGTGGGCCTTGTGAAGTAGGGCACATATCTTCATCTCCTCAAGTATATCCAGGTTGTTGTTACTGGCAGGCCCATCTGTTCCAAGGGAGAGGGATACCCCCTCCTTTAACATCTCCACAAGGGGCATAACACCTCCACTGGCAAGTTTCATATTACTCCCTGGACAGTGAACTACCTTTACCCTATACCTTCCCAGTTTCTTTACCTCCTCCTTTGTAACCCAGACACAGTGGGCAGCTATAAGGTTCTCCCCTAAAACTCCAATACTCTCTAGATACTCTACAGGCCTCCTACCTATCTTATTCTCCATCTCCACAACTTCGTATCTAGTTTCTGACAGATGGGTATGGAGGGGGACGTTGTACTCCTGGGATATCTCCTTACACTGGACATATGTATCCCTGGAGCAGGTATAGGGGGCGTGGGGGGCTACAACTGGCCTGATCTTCTCCTCCCTGAGATATCTCTTTATAAATTCTTCACAGGCTCTTAGGAGTTTATCTAAATCCTTATATTGAGGGGTGCCAAAGTCTATTACAGGGAAACCTACAGCTCCCTTTATACCTATCTCCTTAGCCCCCTTAACTATCTCTTCAGGGAAGAAGTACATGTCGTTAAAGGAAGTTACACCAAACCTTAACATCTCCAAACATCCAAGTAGTGCCCCGTAGTATACATCCTCCCCTGTTAGCTTACTCTCGTTAGGCCATATTCTACTCTCAAGCCAGTCCTGGAGTATCATATCATCAGCTATTCCCCTTAGGAGAGTCATAGGTATGTGGGTGTGGTTGTTACTCAACCCAGGTATTGCACATCTCCTATTACCCTCTATTATCTTAAGATCCCTCCTATCTAAGTTGAATTTTTCCATTAGATTCCTCCCTCTATGTATTGTTATCTCCCCCTTATCTCCCCTCCTAAGAAGGATATCTATATCCCTATAGAGGTTTAAGTTAAGATCTACAGCGTAGTCCAGATCCTTTATAAGTATGTCCATTTTATCACCTTAATAATTATAAGAGGAGATAGTATGGATGAAAAAACAAAGGAGGAGCTACTGATAGATATTGCCCCTTATATCCAAGATATAGAGTTCTTTAAAGAACTTTTAGATAAATCTAAAGATATGGAAGATTTAAAAAAGAGATTAAAAGAGCTACTGGAAGAGGAGAGAGAGATAACAAGAATAACAGACATAAAGATTATACTTAGTAAGATAACTATCCCTTAAAGAGTATTCTATCACAACCACTGTAAACTGTAAACCTATCCCCCCTGGCAAACCCTATAAGTATTAAGTTACTTCTCCTTGCAAGTTCCACACCTCTATCCATAGGAGGGGACTTGGAAATAACTACAGGTATGTTAGCATTTACCCCTTTACTTATCATCATATAACTCTGTCTACCACTGGATACAAGGATCTTATCTTTAAGATCTATATCCCTTAATACGGAATAACCTATTACCTTATCCACTGCGTTATGTCTCCCTATGTCCTCGATGGAGACGATCCTCTCACCCTCTAAGTTGTAGAGGGATGCCCAGTGGGTAGCTCCAGTTAGCTCCCACACCTTCTTGTCCTTAAACATATCCTCCATAACCTTTAAGATAGTACTAAGGGATAACTTTATCTCTTCCCTATTGCTGTTGTTATCCCCTTTATCCCTCTCACCGTCTACTAATATCCTGTTGTCCTCTACAGAGACGTCCCTAACCTCCCACCCCTTCAAGTATCCCTGGGATACAGCATATCCTACCCCTAGCTCCCTCAGATAGTTAGGAGATGCAGAAATCCCCTCCCCTATCTTTTTATTATTTAAGTATATGTTGTAGTCCCTCTCAACACATAAGTAGTCCTCTCTAACCTCTAGGTCCCCCTGCCATATTAAAACATCCACTTTCTTTATCATATCTACTCTCCCATAACTTTAACATAGAACTTCCTAGTTCTAGGGCCGTCAAATTCACAGAAGAATATTCCCTGCCAAGTTCCAAGGAGCAACCTCCTACGGGACAGTAGGAGATTCAGGGAAACCCCTAGGAGGGAGCTTTTTATATGGGCATCTGAGTTCCCCTCTGTGTGACTATAGTTTCCATCTCTAGGTATCATCCTTCTTAGGAACTCTATAATATCCTCCTTAACTGAGGGATCTGCATTCTCGTTTATAGTTAAAGCTGCAGTGGTATGAGGAGTATATACCACTACAACACCCTCCTCTATCCCTGATCTCCTTACACACTGACGTACGTATCCAGTAATGTCTATAAACTCCTCCCTTTTACTAGTCCTAATGATATACTCCTCTAGCATGATTTAAACCTCCCTCCCTCTACTTAGTTCCACTATACCGTTAACTATAGACACTGCAACTGGTGTTCCTCCCTTAGGTCCTTCAGTGGTTATAGAGGGGACATCTATACTTCGTAGTAACTCCTTAGATTCACTGGCCTTAACAAATCCCACTGGCACCCCTATTACAACTCTCGGCTTAATCCCCTCCTCCTCTATCAATCTAACAACCTCAGAGAGGGCAGTAGGCGCATTACCTACTACAACAATACCCCTATGGATATAAGGTTTTGCAACACGCATGGCGGCGGCAGCTCTTGTAATCCCCTCCTCCCTAGCTATTTTATATACTCTCCTGTCGTCGATAAAGGAGAGGGTATTCCTATATCTTATCCCTACCTTAACCATCTCCACATCTACCACTATAGGACATTCCTCCTTTATACCCTCTATCCCCCTCTCTATAGGGTTATCTTTAAATCTTAGGAGTTTTGCATACTCCACATCTGCAGTGGCGTGAACTACCCGCTCAATTATCCTCATCTCCCACTGAGAGTACCTCTCTATATCCCTCCCTAGCAACTCCCTTATCTTCTTCCTAACTATCTCCCTAGATCTCCTTGCAATATCCAATCCATCCCTAGTGACAGCACCCATAAACATCTATCCACCTTACTCCACTAACTTTAAAACCCTCCTTATACCGTCAGATTTTGTATATGCAACCTCTATAAGATGGGGAAGCACCTCCTTAACTTCAAAGTCTATAATCCCCATTAACTCCCTGTTTGTATCTAACTTAAAAAAGGTCTCATCCCTTAAAATTACAACCCCCTCAACATGGTATCTCCCAAAGTAGGCCTCGAAGTAGTCCCCCTCCTCTATGTCCTCTAGATATCTGTAAAGTTCATCCTTACTGTTTATCAGTATCTCTATATCATTTTTCATATTCTCCCCCTAGAGAGTTCTATGATATTGAGGAGAACATATATTATAAATATATTATATTTTTAAGTAAAATAATAACTATAAAAAGAGTAGTTAATTAGTCTCCACGTAGATGTCCCTGTTATTCTTCATGGCATCTAGGAGCTCTTTACCCACCTTGCTGTTCTTGTTTATCCTAACTACCCCATCAGATCCTACGGTGGCATGACAGAGAAACTCTCCATCTACGTAGATCTTGATGTTACTCCCTATTAGATCCTCACCAACATTCACTATAACGTACTTGTCAGTTTCCATTAACTTCGTAGTCTCGTAGTCACTTATGTACTCGTAAGTGAGATACTCCCTGTCCTCTTTTTTATCCTCCTTCTTCTCAACGTTTATCTTAAGACCTAGGCTATCCTCTAACTTTGCAACTTCTTTTCCCCCTTTTCCTATAACTACAGGTAGATACTTCTCAGGTACCTTGAGGTTTATGGTGTGATCGTCTTTTACACTAACTTCCATACTCCTCTTAACCTTCCTAGGGAGATACTCCCCTAAAACCTTCTTTATCTCATCCTCTGCATACTTATACACTGGAGGTTTAGATTCCTCCTCCTCAATTGGCATGACTATAACTTCTTCCCCGTAGGTGTAAATCTCGTACTCTGTTTTTCCAGTTTCAAAGTCCTTTACCTCTATTACTGGCCTAGCTAAATCTGCCTCCTTCATACCATGGGGCACCTTAACGGTGAATTTAATTTCGTACACCTTCTTTATCTTACCGTCCTCTATGAAGATAACTGTATCCACTATCTGAGGTATTACCCCTAAGTCTACCCTACCTATAAGACGTTGAATAGCATCTATAGGCTTTGAGGCGTGGACAACTCCTACCATCCCCACTCCAGCCATCCTCATATCTGCAAAGATCTCAAAGTCCTTGGTCTTCCTAACTTCATCGTATATGGTGTAATCTGGTCTTACAAGTAGTAGGACATCACAGGTGTTCTCCATACTACCTTCAAGGGGGGCGTACTGGGTGATCATCTCATCTACCTGGAGGTCCCTTGGATTCTCCATGGTCTTTACTATCATGTTGTTATCACAGTAGAACTTTGCCAGTGCAGAGACAAAGGTAGATTTCCCACTTCCTGGACTTCCAGAGACAAATATCCCTCTAGATTTGTCCTTTAACCTCTCCCATAGTTTATCAGACAACTTATAGTCTTCAAGGGATACCTTGGCGATAGGTCTTACAGCTGTGATTTCAAGGGCGTCTGAGAAGGGAGGCCTTGCTATAGATATCCTTATATTGCCTAACTGTATTACTGTTGCTCCTCTCTTCTGTATCTCGATTAACCCGTTGTTCTGCTCTGTATACTTTAATATGTTGTCTATTAGACGTTCCATATCCTCCTTAGATAGTTTTTCATCAGATACTGGGACTAACTTTACATCCCCTGGTCTCCCTCTCTTTGCATAGGGTAGACAGTTCTCCTTTAGATGTATGGACATGGTGTTTTCATCGAAGTACTTAAGTATCTCTAGATCCACCTTCTCCTCTTCTGTCTCTAGGAAGTAGGCCTCTATACCTTGGGCTTTAGCCAGGTTGTACTGTATCCTATCACTTGTAAGTAGTGCAGAGTTTGTCTCCTTTGCCACCTTTCTTATCATAGCGTCTATCTCTCCAGTTTTAGCAAGTTGTATCGCATCTATAGTAGGTCTCTCACCGTAGTACTCAATCTCTATATTGTGATCCTTGGATATCTCCACAAGTCTAGTAAGCTCCTCTATACCTAGGAATCCTATCTCCCGACCTTTATTTGCCTGGGCCTCCAACTCTGCCACTACAGCCTCTGGGATGATGATCTTACAGTCCTTTATTGATCCATTCTTAATAAGTTCAGATACCCTCCCGTCTATTATTACACAGGTGTCGACAGTGACGTTTTTCCCCTGTAAATTTATCTTCTCCTTCTTTTCCCCTTTTTCCACAGTTTTTTCCATAGTTCTATCACCTAAAAAACTAAATTGTTAAAAAAATCTTTTTAAATTGTTTATAACTCTTTTTATAAAAAAGTTATTTAAAAGGGGAAAAGTAATGAGGTTATACTTATACTTTTCTAAAAAATAAAAAAGTTTTACATGCTCTCTTCTTCAGGATAGGCAGGTAGTTTGTGCTCTGCTATGTCAAGTCCAATCTCTTCCTCCTCCTCAGATACCCTGAGACCTCCAGTTATAAGGCCCACAATCTTTGCAAGGACATACCCTAACACTGTACCGTACACTATACACACTATAGATGCGATGATCTGATTTACTATGTTAACATCTCCTACCCCTCCTAAGGAGGGCATTCCTAGAATACCTGCCAGTATTGCACCTATAACCCCTGCAGTTCCATGGACTGCTACAACACCACATACGTCATCTAACTTGAAGTTCTCCAGGAGTCTGTATACAAGGGGTACCTGGGCTCCTGCAATGAGACCTATTATCAGTCCCCCTATTGGACTCACTATATCTGTTCCAGCACAGATAGCCACTAGACCTGCAATTAAACCGTTAGCTGTAAAGAGTACATCCTTCTTTGACACTAGAAGGGCACCAATACCTCCTCCAGCCATAGCCAACGTTGTAGTGGCACATACTAGCCCACTTATATCCTTTAAGGTGAGGGCACTACCTACGTTAAATCCGTACCATCCTATAGCTAGGGCAAAGGCACCAAAGACTGCCATAGGTATGTTATGCCCTAGAATAGGTACAGGTATTCCATCTTTAAACCTCCCCTTTCTCGGCCCTAAGGCTGCAATAGCACCTAGTGCTAAGAATCCTCCTAAGCCGTGAACTATTAAACTTCCTGCGTAGTCATGCCATGACACTATATTTGCCCCCCAGGGACCTAGGTATACGAAGAGGGGATATATGAAGGCTGTAATTAATATGGAGAGTAATATATAGGCGCTGAATTTTATCCTTTCGGCAACTCCCCCTGAGACTATAGTAGCTGCTGTCGCTGCAAATACTAAGCCGAAGAACCAGTTTGCCAGTTCAAGACCGTTATTCTCTAAAAATGGAGTTGCACTGAAGATCTTACTCCACCAGGCTATGAAGTCTTGGGGGTTTATAGAGGTACATAGGATATAACCTATTAAGAGCCATGAGACACATCCCACTAACCAATCTACCATGTTTTTCATCATAACGTTATTAACGTTCTTACTTCTAACCTGCCCCCCTTCCAGCATTGCAAATCCTAACTGCATTAAAAATACTAAAACTCCCATAACAACTAGGAAAAATACATCCCCTGCAGTTATTAACTGGTTAAGTGTCTCTAAAATATTCACAGTCATCTAATCACCCCATCTATCTTATATTACAGTGCCTCACCGTCTCTCTCTCCAGTTCTAACCCTTACAACTGACTCTACAGGTAGTACGAATATTTTACCATCTCCATGCTTTCCAGTTTTTGCATTTTCACAGATTATCTTAATAACATCTTCAACATCGGAATCGTTAACAACGATTTCAAGTTTTACCTTAGGTAGTAGATCTACAATGTACTCTCTCCCCCTGTATCTCTCAGCGATACCTCCCTGTAGCCCTCTACCCTTTACATCTATTACTGTTAAGCCAATGTATCCCTTCTCTGCCAGGGCATTTTTAACAATCTCTAATTTTTCAGGTCTGATTATAGCCTCTATCTTCTTTACCATAGTACCACCTAAAAGAGGAATAGGAATTCCTATTCCTAATAGCTGTTTAATTGTTTATATATTTTTTCATAATCTATTAATCCAAATAAAAAAATGTAATATAATAAAAAAAAGTTATTTTATCCTGGCCCTGTTAACCTTTTTGTTCTGCCAGGAGTATCTCCTTATCCTCTTACTAGCTCCAAAACCACAGGCTGCACAGACCTTCTTTCTAACGTGGTAGGCCCTTCTACCACATCTCCTACATCTTATGTGGTTAGAGCCCTTGTTATGTTTTCCCATTGAAGGTGTACCTTTACTCATAACCTTCACCTTATATCCTTTAGAGGGATACGAACTGTATGTTGTCCCCTCTAATTACGATCATCTGATACTCCTTCTCCTCCTTGTCAAATTTAGCATTTTCAAGGGCTATGTTTATATGGAGGTCGTAGGCCTTCAATATACCCTTTACTACACTGCCGTCTTTAAGATAAACAGTTACATTGGTATTTATAGCCTTGCCCAATATGTCCAAAGGTCTCTGGGAGTTTATCATTCTATCACCTTATTTTCCTTTAGCTTTCAGTTCATGGTATATATTTGTCCATTTAAGTTTCCTTGGATTTCTACCAAGCTTGTAGTTTTTCTCACACTTTGAGGAACAGAAGAGTAGTATGGAACCGTCCTTTTTAACGTATCTCTTTCCAGTCCCAGGTTCTATTTTACCTCCACAGAAACTACACCTTTTCCACTCCATAAAACTTCACCTATCTTCTTTTACCTAGGGGCTTGGCCTCCCTCTCAGTTTCCCTGAGCATAATTATATCCCCTACCTTTATAGGCCCCTTAACATTCCTAGTGAGAATACGACCTTTATCCCTCCCCCCAAGTATCTTACACCTTACCTGGATTATCTCCCCAGTAACCCCTGTCCTTCCAATTACCTGAATTACCTCTGCCGCTGTAGCATCCTTATAGATCATCTCCTCCTCAGACATCCTACCACCTTAAAAAAAGGATTTATTTTTTCTTTAAAGCCTCTATCTTCTCTATTAACTCCTTTAGCTCCTCAGGGTTGTCCTCTTCAATAATAGCTACTGAGGACGCCGCCACCTCTATACCTGCAGCCCTACCTAGGTCTACCTTTGAGGATACGTAGGTGTATGGTATGTTCTTCTCTTCACACAGGTATGGGATATGGGCAACTATCTCCTCTGGTTGGACGTCCTTGGCTATAACTACTAACTTGGCTATTCCCCTTTCAACTGCCTTTGTAACCTCGTTTGCCCCCTTCCTTATCTTCTTAGCTTTAGATACTAGTTCAAGGGTTTTCTCCTCTATCTCCGGTGGTACATCAAATTTTACATGTACTGCCATGTATATCTCCCTCCTTATTCCTTTAAAAAATTACGTTTTTCATCCAATCTGCCCACTCGTATCATCATGGTATAAAAAGAGTGGTTACTACTCTATTTTTAGAGGTTATATTTATAACTTATGGTTAAAAGTAAAATTACTTTAATAATATCTCAACTTTTTTGATACTTCCTAAAAAAGTTAATAGATATATAGAAATAACGTAATAAAAAGACATAAATATTAATGATAAATAGATTATTATAGAGAACCTGCTACTTATGGGGTGATCCCTTTGGTAAAGATAGTAAAAGATGTAGTATGTCCCTTCTGTGGCTGCCTCTGTGACGATCTTGAAATCATGGTAGAGGACGGCCACATAGTAGGGACAAGAAACGCCTGTAGAATAGGTCATGCAAAGTTTATGCACTTTGAAGGTGCTGTAAGATATACAGAACCTTTAATAAGGGAGGATAAGAAGGAGGACTTTAAAAAGACAGATTACGACACTGCAATTGAAGAAGCTGCAAGGTTACTTGTAGATTCAAAACTTCCACTCCTATACGGATTCTCCTCTATCAGCTGTGAGGCACAACGGGAAGGTATACTACTAGGGGAGGATATTGGAGCTATCGTAGACAACACAGCAACTGTTTGACATGGACCTTCTCTACTGGCAGTACAGGAAATAGGATACCCAGTTTGTACCCTTGGAGAGGTTAAAAATAGAGCTGATCTAATAATATTCTGGGGGTGCAACCCAATACACGCCCACCCAAGACATATGGGTAGATACTCAGTATTTGCAAGGGGGTTCTTCAGGGAGAGGGGAAGAAGGGATAGAACTGTTGTGGTGGTAGATCCTAGGGAGACAACTACTACAAAGTTGGCAGATCTCCACCTACAGATAGAACCTAACAAGGACTACGAGTTGATCAGTGCCCTGAGAGCTGTCCTCAATGGACATGAGTTAAATGGGGATCGTATTGCAGGGATTCCAGTGGACACCATCTATGAGGTAGTGGAGACCTGTAAAAAAGCCCAGTTTGGAGAGTTATTCTTCGGTATGGGAGTAACTATGAGTAGGGGTAAACATAGAATAATAGACAATGCGATTAATCTGATTATAGATTTAAACGCCTACACTAAATTTGGTCTCATGCCGATGAGAGGGCACTACAACGTAAATGGATTTAACCAGGTACTGTCCTGGTTAACAGGTTACCCCTACGCTGTAGATTTCAGCAGAGGTTATCCAAGGTATAACCCTGGGGAGACAAGTACAATCGACCTCCTAGTTAGAGGGGAGGTTGACGTAATGATGAATATTGCAGCAGATCCAGGGGCCCACTTCCCACAGAAGGCTATTGAGCACATAGCTAAAATACCTGTAATATCTGTAGAGCCCCATCAAACACCTACAACAGAGCTCTCCAACATAGTGATACCAACTGCCTTCACAGGGGTAGAAGTTAGTGGAGTGGCCTATAGAATGGACGGTGTTCCCCTGGAGCTTAAAAAAGTTGTAGAACCTCCAGAGGGAGTTCTCCCAGATGAAGAGGTCTTTAAAATCATGAGAAAAAAGATTGAAGAGATGTTATAAAATAATACACTGGGTATCCTATTTCCTGTCAGCTATTCTAGGATTTGAAGGGGAACCTATTTAGGACCCTTCAAATCGTTATTAAAAAAAGTATTTTTTTTAACTACCCTTAATTACCAAGGGCTCTATCTATAATAATATCCACTAACCTGTCATCCACTCCTATCGGTTCTCTGTATATTATCTCCACATCCTCTGGGACCTCTAGAGGTTCCCCGTGATGGTGGTGATGATGCCCATGGTGATGGGAATCCTCCTCTTCCCCTTTATATATACCTAGGATCTTGGGAATGTCCCTCTTTGTATGTTGTCCATGGGCTAGAAATACAGGTACTACGATTATCCTCTTGGCACCTTTTTCTATTGCCCTTTTAACAGCTTGAGATATTGTTGGTTCGTTGAACTCCATCAAACCTATCTCTACAATAGGGTATAAGTTCCTCTCCCTTATCTTCTCTGCAATTTTACTTACTAACTCCTTTGAATAGGGTAATCTACTGCCGTGACCTACTAAAACTAAGGCCTCCATACTTCTACCTCATAATACTTTTTTTGACACTATTCATAAACCTCAGTTATATATGTCTTTCTATTACCACAACCTTTAAATAGAGTATATCCTAATATCTAGAAAACCCTATATAGGTCAAGGTAAAAAAGGTGTGAAACATGGAGGAGAGAATATACACCATACCCTTGAGGGATGTTACCAACAGATCAAGAACAACAAAAAGGGCTCCAAGGGCAATAAAGGAGATTAAAGAGTTTTTAAAGAGACATACTAAATGTGACATAATCAAGTTGGACAACTCTATAAACGAGAAGATATGGGAGAGAGGTATATCTAAGATCCCTGCCAGAATAAGGGTCAAGGTAGTTAAAGAGAACGACAACGTAGCTAGAGCTATACTTTTAGAGTAGATCTCTGGGATATATATGAGAGTGATAAAGGAGTACTTTTCAGGGATACCTACCTTGGGGGTGCTCTCCCTCGCCACTGATTTATTTGGACTTTTTCCCCACTTTGTTGAAGAGAGGGATTTAGAGAGGTACTCCCGTATATTAGATGTTCCAGTTAAGGCATTGAATATTGGAAACAGCTCTCTAATAGGTTCCCTCTCAGTGGCAAATTCCTATGGTATAGTACTTCCACCTTTAACCTCCAAGGAGGAGATAGAGATACTTAAAGGATTTTTGAAGGAGAATAACATAGACGTTGTAGTAGAAAAAGTAGAGGGGAAGAATACAGCCTTTGGAAACCTTATAGCCACTAACGACAGGGGATGTGTAATATCCAGTGAAGTGAGAGATTGTAGGAAAGAGATAGAGGACATACTAAATGTGGAAGTAGTGTCTAGGGATGTGGCAGGGCTAAGTACTGTAGGTTCCAACTTAGTTGTTACAAATAGGGGAGGTTTAATCCATCCCAATGCCTCAGATGAGGAGATAGAGGAGCTTAAGAATATCTTCAAAATAGATATACTGGAGAGAGGTACTGCCAACAAAGGTAATCCCTCAGTAGGTGCCTGTATAGTAGCCAACTCTAGAGGTGCCATTGTAGGGGGAGACACAACAGGACCTGAGATGCTAAAGATAGAGGAGGCCCTAGATCTAATAGAGTAATAGGTGATGGAAAATGATAAAGGTATACAGGATTACCGGTAGGATACTAGGTAAGGAGGAACCTATGTTCTTTAGGAAGGAGTACAGAGCTCTGAAAAAGGAGGATGCCCTGGAGTACCTGTACTCTGAGATGGGAAGTAAACACCATGTAAAGAGAACCCTTGTTAAAGTTGAGAAAATTGAAGAGATCCCTGAGGATGAAGCTAAAGATCCAGTAATTCAAAGTATAACTAAGATGTATTAAAATATCTTTTTTTTATAATAACTATTTTTTTTACTAGGTGAGTATTATGCACTTTGTCAGTGTTATAGATGTTGAAAGGGATCTTTTAAAGGCTAACAGGAAAATTGCCCATAAGAACAGGGCACTTTTAGACAGGTACAACGTTGTTGCCTTTGACTTCATGGGGGCTATAGGTAGTGGAAAGACCTTACTTATAGAGAAGTTAATTGAAAGATTAAAAGACAGATACAACATAGGATGTATTGCAGGGGACGTTATAGCTAAATACGATGGAGAGAGGTTTAAGAAACATGGGGTAGAGGTAGTCCCCCTGAACACTGGAAAGGAGTGCCACCTAGATGCCCACCTAGTAAGTCATGCCCTGGAGGATCTTAACTTGGAGGATCTGGACTTACTCTTTATAGAGAACGTAGGTAACTTAATATGCCCTACAGATTTTGACCTAGGGGCCCATAAGAGAGTAGTTGTTGTAAGTGTTACAGAGGGGGAGGATACAGTTAGGAAACACCCTATGATATTTAAAACTGTAGATTTAACTGTTATAAACAAGATAGATGTGGCAGAGGCTGTAGAGGTAGATCCCTTAAAGATGAAGAGGGATGCCCAAGATATAAACGACACTATGGAGGTAGTACTTACATCCCTTAAAACTAACGAGGGTTTAGATAGAGTAGTGGACTTTATTGTGAAATCCAAAGAAGGGGGCAGGGGATAGTATGATAGAGGTGGAGAATACTATAAAAGAGGTTATATACAGAAAGGTCCAGGAGATATACAAGGGGGATGTGGGAGATATAAAGTTGGAGGAGCCTCCTTCATTGAAGTTAGGGGATTACTCTACAAATATATCCTTCAGATTGGCCAGGATACTTAAGAGGCCTCCAAAGGTTATTGCAGAGGAGTTAGTGGAAAAATTAAAATCTGAGAGTATCCCCTATGTTGTGGATATAAGGGCAGTTAACGGATATATAAACTTTTTTTTAGATTACAACTCCTACGCCAAACTAGGTATAGATAGAATTATCAAAGAGGGGGAGAACTTCGGCAGAGGGAGAGATAGAGATAAAAAGATAATTCTTGAACACACCTCTGCAAATCCAAACGGCCCTCTCCATATAGGTCACGGTAGGAACGCTATAATAGGGGACAGTTTAAAGAGAATTTTAGAGTTCATAGGGTATGACGTAGAAACCCACTACTATGTAAACGACATGGGGAGGCAGGAGGCTGTTGTTGTCTTTGGCCTAGAGAAGTTTGAGATAGACAGGGATAAGAAACCAGATCACGCCATGGGAGAGATCTATATCAAGACCAATAAACTCTTAGAGGAGAACCCCCAACTGGAGGAGGAGATAGGAAGGATAATGAGGGAGTACGAGAGGGCCCTGGAAAATAGGGAGGATAGCCCTATAGTGGAAAGATTCCAGTGGGCTGTAAACTACGCCTTAGAGGGTATTAAGGAGACTCTCAATAATATGAATATTCAACATGATACATTTGTATGGGAGAGTAACTACGTAAGGAACGGCATGGTCAGGGATGTTATTAAGAGACTTATGGAAACTGGCAACGTTATAGAGGAGGACAACGTCTATAAGTTGGACCTATCAGACTTTGGAATAGAGAAGAAACTTGTCTTAACAAGGGGAGATGGAACTACCCTCTACTCCACAAGGGATATAGCCTATCACCTGGACAAGATGGCCAGATGTGACAGAGGTGTGGACGTCTTAGGTGCAGATCACAAACTTACTGTCCAGATATTAAATGCCGCCTTAAAACTACTAAACAGTAAAACCCCTGAGGTAATATTCTACGAGTTTATATCTCTACCAGAGGGGTCCATGAGTACAAGGAGGGGGAGATTCATAACTTTAGACGAAGTCCTCAAGGAGGCTGAGAGGAGAGCTATAGGGGAAGTTGAGAGGAGAGGTGTTGCCAGGGAGGAGGAGATAGAAGAGATAGCCCGAAAAATCGCCCTAGGTGCTATTAGATACAACATAGTAAGGGTGTCTCCAGAGAAACCTATGGTGTTTAAGTGGGAGGAGGCCTTAGACTTTGAAAAAGTAGGTTGCCCTGTTATACAGTACGCCCATGCGAGATGCTGTAGAATACTGGAACATGCCAGGGAGATGAAGGTAGAAGATAGGGAACTTTTCAACTATGAGATGACAGATCAGGAGAAGATACTTGTAAAAACGTTGTTAAAGTTTCCAAAGATCCTTGAGATATCTGGGGAGTCTCTGAAGCCCCACATTCTAGCAAACTATATGTTAGACGTTGCCCATAAGTTCAACAGCTTCTATGGGAACTGTCCAATACTCAAGGAGAAAGATAATAGTATATTACACTCCAGGTTGAAGATTGTGGAGGCCACAAAAATAGTAATAGAGAACGGTCTTAGATTGTTGGGCATAGAGTGCCCAGGGAAGATGTAACATTACCTCTTAAGTTTACACCTTCTCCAGTGTCTCATCTTTGGATGGGATTTAACTCTACCTTTAGTCTTGAGCATTACAAACAGTGGAACTCTTCTGTTCTGTTTTAAAGCCTTGGCAAGCCTCAACTTTTTCCCCAGTGGTCTTGTAGAGCCCATGTTATCTCACCTTTTTTTAACCCTATTACCCTTGATTGAGTATGTTTAGGGAAGTAATCCCTGGGATCTTTACCTTTAGCCCTTATAAGGGCCCTTATCTCACTTTCATAATCGGACTTCAGTATATGCTCACTCTCCCCCTGGGAGAGTATAAAGTATCTATCTACGAGATATTTAACAGTTCTATGTCCAAAACCTATTAGGGGGTTTATATACTCAATATTCTTTTTCATCTCTATACTCTGTATCTCAGAGTGGGATAACCTAGGTACTCTATCATCCCTTCTAATACCATCTGCTATAACCTTGTATTTATCTGCCAGTGTCTCTATAACTCTCCTGTGGAGGTATTGAATACCCCTGGCAGGGTATCCATCTCTGAGGATGATCTCTACAGCCCTCTCAACAATCTCCCTATCTAGGAACTCCACATGATGGGGCATCTTTAATATATCTGCAGTTTCCTGGGCGTATCTATAGGTATCCAATATCTTAAAATTTACAGTAACAAGTTCAACGTCATAACCTAAATTCTTTAAAAGTAGTGCAGAGAGGGAGCTGTCCTTCCCTCCACTAAATAGGACGTATACCTTTTTCATAGCACCTATACCTTTTACTTTCTTATGAACTTTATCTCCCCCCTCTTAGACTTACTCATCTCGTGGAGTTTCTCCAGTAGAGACTTTAACTCCTCATCTGAGACAGGCACCTGGATCCTTCCCATCTGTGCCAGCTGGATAAGTTGAAGCTCCACCTGGGCTGCAAGTTCAGGTTTTGCCAGTCTCAACCTGGCTAACCTGGCCCTTGCAGGTTCTGTAAGTATCTGCCTCAGTATCTTCCTCTTCTGTAACTCGTACTCCTGTTGAAGTTGGAGGGCCTGCTGCTCCTCCTCACTTATAGTATTAGTGGCCATTCTCTTCTGTAACTCCATTAACTTTTTTCTCTTTATCTCTTCAATATCCATAGTATCCCTTTTTAATATTTAGAGAGAGCAGGGGTTTCCCCTATAATTTCCTCCTTAACCTCCTTTGCAGTGTTGTCTAGAAGGGACTGACCTTTAGGGGTAACTACCCTACCCTCCTTAGTAGTCTTTATAAGATCTAACTTCTCCAGTGCCTGGAGTGCCTTCCTTACAATATTTCCACTACCCTTTACAAACTTCTCAGGTTTATGCCCCCTGTTCTTCCTACCTCCATAGACAGTTCTTAACCTCTCCACTCCTACAGGGCCATCAACGTATATCCTTCTGAGGATAGAGGCACATCTTATATACCACCAGTCATCCTCCTGAGGTCTCCTCTCCTTGTGAGCCCCTGTTTTTACGAAGTCTACCCACTGAGGTTTATCTATATCCATCTCCTTCAACTTCTCTGCCACCTTCTCAATGAGCTTTGATGGAGGTACGTCGTACACCGTAGTCATATTTTGCACCTCAAAAAATTTTATCATCTCTAATTATAAAAAACTTTTTATGAAAAAAGAGAGGGTGTTAATCAGAATATCACTAGTGATATATAACCTTTACTAAGACCCTTTAAATTTCTTTGCAAATTTTAACTTTTCAAACTCCTTTACATACTTAGGTTTCTTAGTTTTTTTAGTGGTGTATTTCTTCCAACCCTCCCTAGGTCTAAAGAGGGTTATCACGTGCCCAACTAAACTTACAACCTCTGCATCCCCCTCTAAAGCTAGTTTTTTTGCTATATTCTCCCTACTATCCCTCTCCAGCGCTGCCCTCCTAATCTTAACTTTAATAAGTCCCCTATCCTTCAGCTGCCTCTTTACCTCGTTAATAACTTTATCTACCCCCTCCTTTCCTACCCATACCACTGGAGATAGTGAGTGAGACTGGGTTCTAAGTATCTTTTTAGCCTTTGAGGTTAACCTCTTAGGTGGTTGTAAACTGTCCTCCATAACTATCCCTTATAAATTATATATTATAAGTATCAATAGTTACTGTATACCCTTTAAATATATAAAACTATCAGAGGAGGATCCCATGGTAAAGGTGTTTGTCAACAACAGGGAGAAGGATGGAAAAACCCTTAGAGAGGTAATTGAAGGAGAGCCATATCTAGAGGGAAGTAACATAGTGATTGTAAAGGGGGTAAAAAAAGAGGTAAAGAGGTCTAGGAAGTACAAGATCCTAACAACTAAGGGGACAATGATAGTAGCTGTAACTGAGGACTCCAAGGTTGTGGACTTTTGGAATAAAAACTATAAGAAATTTGTTAATAAAAGTGTGAGATGGAGAAGTATAGGGGACGTTGCCTTTGGACCTATCCCTATAGATCTAGATATGAGTAAAAAACCTCAGAAGGTTAAGAAGTGGGATGTTATTCTAAGTATATCTGGTTTTGACAAGAGTGAGGGGCATCTCATATTTATCAAGAGGGATACTACAGAGATTTACGGTATTGATAACCCAAAGATAGGGGTACTCATAGGGGGTAAGAGGGTATTATCCCAGCTAACCCCAGAGGACAGAATAATTTCCATAGAACCTGTAAGGGAGTCAAAGGAGATGGTAGACTATCTAACAACCAGGGATCTAGATATTGAGCTTGAGGAGGGTTGGAGGATATGGACCTACTGTAAGGGGGAGTTAGAGGGGCCTCCTGAGGCTGTTGAGCACGTCCTTGCACTTGTGGAAGATGGTTACTTCCAGATCCACCAGCATACAAACACCTTCATAGCAGATTGTAGGTTAAAGAGCCTGGAGGTAGAGGGGGAGAATCTTGATGACAGGTTTAGAGGTGCCATTACAGTGAGAAATACTGGGGATGGAGTTGGTAAGGTCTATATCTATAGGGAGGGTAGAACCTCCACCCCTTCCCATACTGTAGTAGGGAGGATAACAGAGGGTATGGAGTTAGTAGATTTCTCAGATGAAGGTTTTATAACTGTTAAGTTTAAACCTGAGAGGTTAAACGTCCTTGGGATGACTCAGGCTAAGGCATCTGAGGTATTTAGGAGATACGGGATTGAGCATAGGAGAGAGGGAGATGTAGAAGATGAGGCTATAGTGGTAGAGCAGATACCTGAGTATACATTGGAGGTACTTAGAGCTAAGGAGGTAACAACTAGAGGGTTATCCCCAGACAAGTTACTCTATATAGAGTTATTTGACAACAAGGCCCCAAGGACTGCCTGGTACTTTAGAAAAACCACTGGACTAACTATAAGGAAAATAGGTAAGTTGAAGGTGTACTTCAAAATTGGGGATATGGTAATCTTTGAGAGGAATGAGAGGTACGCCCGGGGACTACTCCCTGAGAACACCCCAAAGGATAAGGTAGAGGGGGGCTATATAGGGGTAACAAACATGGTAAGGAAGTTGAAGGGATACATCGGTGTAAGATTCAGCCCTAACGATAAATACGGCCCTACAGGGGAGACATTTGAGGCTACCAACATAGTAGGGAGAGTAGTTAAAAATATAGAGGTACTTAAAAAAGCTAAGGTAGGGGATGAGGTCTATATCTACGAGGTTAGGAATGACCACGTTAAATCTTAAAGGTGGGAGGTATGAAGTGGAAGGAGGGATGCCCCTACAACCCTAAATTAAATATAGATACAGAGGAGCTGTACATCTACGACACTACATTAAGGGACGGGGAACAAACACCAGGTGTCTGTTTTAATAGGGAGGCCAAGTTAGCTATTGCCAGAAAGTTAGACGAGTTAGGGATTAAACAGATCGAGGCAGGATTCCCTGCAGTATCTGAGAGGGAGATGGAGACCATAAAGGAGATAGCAAATGAGGGACTCAACGCCCATATCCTAGTACTCTCAAGGGCTCTAAAGGAGGATATAGACAGGGCGCTTTACTGTGATGTAGACGGGGTTATAATCTTTATTGCCACCTCCCCTCTCCATCTGAAGTATAAACTCCGTAAGAGATTAGAGGATGTGGAAAAGATGGGGATGGAGGCAGTGGAGTATGCCAAGGACCACGGCCTCTTTGTTGCATTCTCTGCAGAGGATGCTACGAGAACCCCTCTAGAGGATCTCTTAAGGATTCATAAAAACGCAGAGGAACACGGTGCAGACAGGGTTCATATTGCAGATACTACAGGGGTAGCTACCCCCCAGTCTATCTTCTACATATGTTCAGAGTTAAGAAAACATCTGAAGAGGGCACATATTGGGGTGCACTGTCACAACGACTTTGGTTTTGCAGTTATAAACTCTATCTATGGAGTTATAGGAGGAGCTAGAGCTATCTCTACCACGGTGAACGGTATTGGGGAGAGAGCTGGAAACGCCCCTCTAGAGGAGGTTGTTATGGCCCTCATGGTACTCTACGATGTAGATCTAGGATTGAATATAGGGGTCTTGAAGGAACTCTCAGAACTTGTTGCAAAATACTCTAAATTAGCTGTACCAGTTAATAAACCAATAGTGGGAGATAGGGTATTCTACCATGAAAGTGGTATCCATGTTGACGGAGTACTTGCAAATCCCTTTACCTATGAACCTTTTCTCCCTGAGAAGATAGGTCATAGAAGGGAGATAGTCTTTGGTAAACACTCTGGAGGTAAGGGGGTACAGGCTAAGTTGAGGGAGATAGGCATTGAGGTATCAGAGGATGTCCTCTTGGAGATAGTCAAGAGAATAAAGGAGACAAGAGAGGAAGGTACTGAGATAGAAGACAGTATATTGAGGGATATTGTAGAGGAGGTAATAAAAAGTAAGCAAAGGTGCCCTAAATGAGAAGGTTATTAATTTTTTTTATTGTCTTTGGAGTTATGGTAAGTTTGTCCATGTGTATTAACAGTACAGGGGAAAATAGTGGGATCAGGGATGGTAACTTATCCTCTGGCGATAGTAACAAAGTAAATTTAACTATAGCTGGGCAGCCTGTTCAACTTGTCTTAAGGACAACAGTAAAGGAGGCCCTGTCTACAGAGTTGATAAACACTAACGACAGTGATATCTTAAGGAGCTATCTAACCCATAAGATAATATACCTAGATTACAACAGTTCCCTACCTCTAGAGGAGGGGAGGATATGTGTTGTAGATCTATCTATGAAGTTAGGCTTTTTAAGACCTCTATATGGACATGTTATTGTAGATGACACTATATTTAAAAATGAGAGTGAGAGGGAGAAGGTTAAAAATAGTAATATTACCTTGATAATAAAAGTAGTTAGAGGGAATAGAAGTGCAACAATAGAAAAGGTGGACAACAGGACGTATGTAATAGAGGGGAACTCTTTGAAGGAGTTAGATAAGGCAGAGTCTCGGTTTGTCCTGGCTATATATAGGGGTATTGGAGAAAATAGTTAATATTTTTTTAGGATTCAGTTCGGGTAAGTATCATCATCACTCAGTTAACCCTCTTTTCATCATCATCCTAAAGATAGATAAAAGGGGAAAAAATGGAAGATCCTAATGAGAGGCTTAGAAAGATAAGACAGGAGATAGACGAGATAGACGAGAAACTTGTATATTTAATAGCCAAGAGGATAGAGTGTGGAAAGGAGATTGTCCACTTAAAGAAGATATTGAATTATCCTGTAGAGGATGGGAAGAGGGAGAGGGAGATTAGAGATAGGATATTTAAGTTGTGTGAAAAGTATAACCTAGATGTTGAAGTTGTTTGGGATATAATAAAAACACTTATTGAGTACAGTAAAAAGATTCAAAGAGAAGAGTTAAAAAAATAAAAGGTTAGTAATTCTGGATTAGCTCTAGTGCAGCCTTTCTTGTCTTGTATCTGTCTCCTCCTGCTACTACCAGTATTTTACCATCTACTACCACTAATGTTGGTGGACTGTTGTTGTCTATGTTTATCTTACCCTGTTTCTGTAGTTCTTCAGTGAGTTTGTTTACAACTGGACCTCCTACAAGTATTAGATACTTGTCAGTGTCAAGGGATGCCTCAGTGTCTAGTTTTG
>DQUI01000008.1 GCA_015662355.1 Methanothermococcus okinawensis | reverse complement strand
GGTAAGGCGTGGGACTGGAAATCCCATGGGGCTTTGCCCCGCGGGGGTTCAAATCCCCCCCTCTGCGCCATTTTTTTATCTTTTTTTCTTTTTTTATAAACACGACTATTTTTTGGAGGTGCTTATATTGAATCAGGGGGAATTTAGACATAGACTGAGGATCTCTAAAACTGACATAGATGGAACTGCTTCCTTAGAATTTGCTCTACAGGCTATTAAAGGTATAGGTAAGGCCATGGCTAAGGCCATAGTAAGAGTTGCAGAACTAGATGGAAAGATGAAGGCAGGGTATCTAACTGATGAGGATGTTAAAAAGATAGAGGATATACTTAGAGATCCTGCGAAACACGGAATCCCATCTTGGATGTTCAACAGGAAGAGGGATCCCTACTCAGGGGAGGACAAACACCTGATAGAGAGTGACTGGATACTTGCAGTTCAACAGGATATTGCAACTATGAAGAGGATTAGATGTTATAGAGGAATTAGACATGAGTTAGGATTGCCATGTAGAGGCCAGAGGACAAAGAGTACATTTAGAAGAGGTCCTACAGTTGGTGTAAGTAAGAAGAAAAAGTAAATATTAAGGTGATACAATGGGAGATCCTAGAAGGTTAAAAAAGAAATACGATACTCCTAATCATCCCTGGATCGCAGAGAGGATTAAAAGGGAGAAGGAACTACTGAATAAATACGGCCTTGTAAATAAGAGAGAACTTTGGAAGATGGAAACTAGGTTGAGGAAGTTTAGAAGACAGGCTAGGAAGTTAATAAGTGATACCTCTGAACAGGGGGAGAAGGAGGCTCAGGAGTTGTTCAACATCCTGAGAAGATATGGGATACTAGTTAAAGAGGATCCAACACTAGATGACGTTCTCTCCCTTACTGTAGAGGACATACTGGAGAGGAGGTTACAAACTATAGTATTTAGAAAGGGGCTAGCTAAAACTATAAAACAGGCTAGGCAGTTTATTATCCATGGGCATATAGCTATTAATGGTAGGAGGGTCACTGCACCTAGCTATCTAGTACCAGTTGAGGAGGAGGACTATATTACTTATGCCCCAACCTCTCCACTGGCATCTAAGGAGCACCCTGAGAGGACAAAGGTAATAAGTGAGGAGAACAGTTAAGGGGTGATAAGATGAGTAAGACAGGTGGGAGATGGGGGGTTGTCCACATCTACGCCTCCTACAACAACACTATAATACACGTTACCGATATAACAGGGGCAGAGACTATAGCCAGGATCTCTGGAGGTATGATTGTAAAGAATCAGAAGGATGAAGGTTCTCCATATGCTGCTATGCAGGGGGCATTTAAAATAGCAGAGATAATAAAGGAGAGAGGTATTAACAAAGTCCATATAAAGGTAAGGGCTCCTGGAGGTAGTGGACCAAAGAACCCAGGACCTGGTGCCCAGGCTGCAATTAGAGCCCTGGCAAGGGCAGGAATACAGATCGGCAGAATAGAGGACGTAACTCCAATACCTCACGACGGAACTACACCAAAGAAGAAGTACAGGTAAATTCCACCTGGTGGTATCTTGATATCTGACATGAGAAAGGAGAAAACACGAATAGGGGATATCCTCAGGTTTAAGTTGAAGGGGTCTATCCCCTTCGCCAACGCCATAAGGAGGATAATGATATCTGAGGTACCTACCTACGCCATCGAGTACGTTTACGTCTATGAAAACACCTCCTCCATGTACGACGAGTTAATAGCCCATAGATTAGCCCTCATCCCAATAAGGGGAAAACCCCTTAGTGAGAATGAGGTAATAACCTTTGTATTAGATAAGGAAGGTCCCTGTACTGTATACTCAGGGGATCTAAAATCTGAAACAGGGGAAGTGGCATTTAAAAATATACCTGTTGTTAAATTGAAGGAGGGACAACGTTTAAAGTTAGAATGTGAGGCTGTGGTAGGTATAGGAAAGGTACATGCAAAGTGGCAACCTTGTAACAGTGCATATAGACAGATAGAGGAGGAGGTTGAATTCCTGGTGGAGTCCCACGGTAATATGGAACCTGAGGAGATACTAGTTTCCTCCATTGAGATTTTAAAAGATAAGGCGGAAAGAGTTTTAAAGGAGTTGGAAACACTTGAGGAGTAAGGTGGGATCTATGAAGGAACCTAAGGCTACTAACCCAAGGATCTTGAAGCTTATAGAAACACTTAAATCTGCATCCTATAAAACTCAGAGAAAGATCTGGAAGGATTTAGCTAAGAGATTGTCAAAACCTGCTAGAAGAAGGGCAGAGGTAAATATAAGCAAGATAAACAGATATACAAAAGAGGGAGAGATAGTAGTTGTTCCAGGTAAGGTATTAGGTGCTGGAAAGTTGAACCATAGGGTAACTGTTGCTGCACTCTCCTTCTCAGAAGGTGCTAGGAAGGCTATTGAAGAGGTTGGAGGAAGATGTATAACTATCGAGAAG
>DQUI01000082.1 GCA_015662355.1 Methanothermococcus okinawensis | reverse complement strand
TATATTATAAGAAAACAGAGGGGGTTCATTTTATATTATAAGATAAAGAAAATTGGGGGTGTGGATTTCGTCATAGGGAAAAGATTGCTAACAATCTACTTAACCTCTCAAAGTCCTCCTCTTTATGTCCCACGTTTATACTTACCCTTATTCTCTCGAGGCCTCTAGGTACAGAGGGATATCTGATCCCAGGGGCAAATATCTTATTTTTAAGTAGATACTCTGAGATCTCCATAGTCCTCTCCCCAAGTATTATAGGATATATAGGAGTCAAACTATCTCTCTCAATAAGGCCATAGCTCCTAAACACCTTATTTGCACTTCTTATTTTTCCCTGCAACTTTCTAGTTAGACCCCCCTCCTCTATCAACTCCAAACTCTTAAGGACCCCAGAGACCACTGGAGGAGGTAGGGCAGTTGAGTATATGAAACTCCTGGAGGTATTTATCAGATACTCAATCAACTCCTCTATCCCACAAACAAAGCCTCCTAACCCTCCAAAGGCTTTAGATAGAGTACCTATCTGGATGATGTTATCTGAGGGTTTTAAGTTGAAGTGCTTCAAGGTACCTTTACCTCCTCCGAGAACTCCAGTGCCGTGGGCGTCATCTACTATAACAACACTGTTGTACTCATCTGCAACCTTCTTTATATCCTTCAGTGGTGCAATATCCCCATCCATGGAGAATACACCGTCTGTGACAATAAAGATATTGTTATATCCCTTTCCCTTCTCCTCCAGGATATTCACTAAACTCTCTATACTACAGTGGTCGTATATCTCCACATCAGCTCTACTTAACCTACATCCGTCTATTATAGAGGCGTGGTTTAATCTGTCACTTAGGATCAGATCCCCCTGTTTACAGAGGGCACTTATAACTCCAAGGTTTGTAGAGTAGCCAGTGGTATATACCAGCGCCCTCTCAGTCTCCTTAAACTCTGCCAGCCTCTCCTCTAAGACCTCATGGTTTATATTCCCAGAGGTTAATCTAGACCCTGTAGCACCTAGACCGTACCTCAGCCCCTCCTTTACCCCCTCTATTACCTCTGGATGTTTTGAGAGACAGAGGTAGTCATTTGAGGAAAAGTCTAAAATATCTTCTTCTCTATTTCTCAAATATCTGTAAAGGTTACTTCTTCTTAGAAATTCCAACTCCTCCTTTAACCTTAACCTAAACATAGTCTCCCTTCTCTAGAAGTAGGATAATGGGATATAACATTCTTAATCATAAGAGTTATTTATCGGTGATAACTATGTCTACTTACATCCCTGAAGAGATATATGGAATACTGAGAAAACAACGTTATCAGATTAAAGACCACAGTGCAGTTAAACTATGTGGCTGGGTTAAGAAGTCACTGTTAGAAAATAAGAGCTGTTATAAGTCAAAATTCTACGGTATAGAGACCCACAGATGTATACAATGTACCCCTGCTGTGATCTGGTGTCAACAGAGTTGTATATTCTGCTGGCGGGTCCTCCCCTCAGATATAGGTGTATCTCAGCTATACCATGATAACATAAAGTGGAAGGAACCTGAGGAGGTTCTAGAGGATATCCTTAAAATGCACAGGAAGGTTGTAATGGGATACAAGGGTATCTTAGACAGGATAGGTAAAAGGAGATTTAAAGAGCTATTAAATCCAAGGCATGTTGCCATATCCCTCTCTGGAGAGCCTACCCTCTACCCCTATCTAGATGATCTGATAAACCTCTTTCATAAAAAGGGCCTCTCCACCTTTGTAGTGTCCAACGGTATCCTAACTGAGGTTATCCAGGAGATAAAACCTACACAACTTTACATCTCCCTTGACGCCTACGACTTAGAGAGCTATAAGAAAATATGTAGGGGGAGGGAGGAGTACTGGCAGGCTATACTTGAGACCTTGGACACCTTGAGATCCAAGGAGAGGACATGTATAAGAACTACCCTTATAAGGGATTATAACACAGATATTGAGAAGTTCATACCTCTCTACGAGAGGGCAGAGGTGCACTTCATAGAGTTAAAGTCCTATATGAATGTGGGATACTCCAGGAGGAGGTTGACCTTGGAACATATGTTGAAACATGAGGAGATATTAGAACTTGCTAGAAGGGTGGAGGCACTCTCCCACTATAAACTGGCAGACGATTCTTTCGACAGTAAGGTGGCCCTACTTGTAAACGAGGAGAGGAGGATCGAGAGGTTTATATGTTAACTTTTATACCAAGTTTGTCTACTCTTTTACGCCAGCTGATAGAACACATAATATAGAGTCCTTCATCAACAAGTTTTAGAATACTGTACCCATAGTTCTTTTC
>DQUI01000050.1 GCA_015662355.1 Methanothermococcus okinawensis | reverse complement strand
TTATCACTGTTTTCATTAGAGCTACTACTTCCATCCCCCTCCTCTCTATCTACAGGTGGAGGTGTAGGTATAGAGCCCTTTACTACAATATCTCTCTTAACCCCACCAATGTTTAGATGGACCACTGTCCCTTCAGGTATGTTGTTTATCCTATAGGAGTACTTGAAGTTACCATTTTCATCAGCCTTTATCTTAGTTGAGGCGTATATTTTTAACTTTACAGGCTTTTCTAGGTCCTTTATAGTTCCTCCTATTTTTATATCGTAGTTACCTCTAGGAATGTTAGAATATGAGATTATATCCCATAGCCTTGGCGTAGGGAGCTGCAACAATTGCATCTGCTGGAGTGGATACAACAACTGCTACCTTTTCAGGTGTTCCTACAGCCAAGGTGGTAGGTAGCATACTAAGTACTATTATTAGGGATAGTACTAGAGCCTGGTAGAGTTTCATGGTGTCTTTCACCTTTTTTTTAATATTTTTAACTATATTAAAACTTTTTATTATATATTTCTCTACTCCTCAACTACCTCCACCCCATATCTTACAACATTTTCTCTCCTTAAATAGGCCCTGTACTCTGCAATCTTATAGGGCAACTCCATAACAGTCTTGGAGTATAGGGGGTCTCCAGTTAGAGTATTTAAGAAACTCCTTAGGTCGTAGGGGGACTTTATATCGTATATACTCTCTGCCCCACTTGAGAGTACTACAGGGGTATCAAACTTCTTCGCCAATTTCATATTCCTCCTAAATGCCCACAAAAGCCTGGCCCTCTCGTAGAGGTTTTTCCTTATTAACAACTGTTTAAAATTTAACTCAATAGCTACCCTGTAGGTACTTCCAAGTTTTGCTAGGACGTGATCTATACCACTATCCCGCCTGTTCAACTCAGGGGTAGAGAGTATATCCACATCGTGAAGTTCTAGGGCCTGCCTGTTAATCTTTAAATTGCCCCCCTCTACAAGTATTACATCTATCCTGTTCCTGAATCTCTTCACCTGTTTTATCAACTCCCTAGGGGACTCACACCTTATCTTTACCCCTGTGTATATCTTTAATCCTATCTTCTCTCCGTATTCCTTAACTTTATCGAATATTTCCTTACTGTAGTTGTCACTGTACTGAACTACAATGGATCCATACCACCCTAACTCCTTCAGTAGTTTAATACCCTCCTCCTCAAAGATATGATTTATATCCACTGGATTCTCCACTGTAACCCTCCTAATTTTTTTAGACAAGGGAGTAGAGTATAGAGGCCAGTATAAGGAGCCATATAGTTACACTTATAGTGGTTAAGCTCCTCTCGTTTATGAGATACTCTATATACTTGGATATAGTCTCTGTTATCTTGCTGTTGGCCTTTAGATCCCTAACTATCTCTGGGATAGCATTCCAGATGTGGAATCCATCTAGAGGGAGGGCAGGTAGGAGGTTGAAGAAACCTAGTAAAAGGTTCAATATACCTGTCCAGAATAAAGTCTCTATTATAAATACCAGGGACTTAGAAGGTTCAACAACAATACCTATCTTCCCCTGAGGAGATGTAGTTAATTGAAAGGTTTTCACCTCCTCCCCTCTAACAACTGTAACAGCTATAGTTTCCCCAGGTCCTATCTCCTTCACTAGCTCCTGGAAATCTGAGAGGGACCTTATTCTCCTCCCATTTATAGAGTGTAATATATCTCCCTCCATGAGAATCCCACTAGCTGGGAAGTCTTCAATCACCTTTGTTACAGTTAGGGTAGAGGGAATATTAAACACATAGGGGGTTATCAGGAATACAAGGAGGAAGAGAAGTATATTTACTACAGGACCTGCAGACGCCACAGCACCCCTTATCTTCCTACTGGCTTTTTTAAAGTCCTCTCCAATCTCTACGAAGGCTCCAAGGGGAATACCTAGGAGTAGTATTAACCCTGTACTCTTTATCCTTAAGTTGAAGGATCTAGCTACAATACCATGGGCTAACTCGTGAAGGGTAATACCTAGTACAAGGGCTATAATCCCAGGGATCCAGGGGATAACATCTCCAAATAGGAATATAATAGGCTTTGAGCTCTCCTTAGGTATTGAACCACTGAACAATCCCAATGTAGAACTTATAAACGTATAGAGGGTAATAATACTGGCCACAATAGCTATAGGTATAGAGAGGAAGCCTATCTTCTGCCAAAACTTATATCTCCCTATTTTATCTATAACTCTTAAACCCCAGGAGGTTCTTAGTATCCCAAGGATTCCGTAGTATACCTTTAAGCCCCTCTCATCCCCTTCCCCTCTCCTGTAGTATAGACATAGTAAGGTCCAGATAATAAGGGATATCATCATTATAAGAGTTGTAGAGGATACCATAGTTTCCACCTATCATGAAATAATAATAAACATAGTTGATATTACTTTTAAAATCTTTAACTTTTTTGGTGATCTAGATGTTGGAAGATTTTAGAGCCTTCTATAGGTTGAAATTTCCCTATGGGAAGATACGACCTCAACAGATAGTGATGATGGAGAAGATATTTCACTCTATTAAAAATAGGAGGAATCTTATAGTAGAGGCTCCAACAGGTGTGGGAAAAACCCTCTCCTACCTCCTCCCTGCCATATACTTTGCAGAGAGAGGTAAGAGGATTATGATACTAACAGAGACTATAGATCAGCAGGAGAGAATACTGGAGGAGTTGGAGAGGCTAAGACCTAACTTGCAGATCTCCTTTATAATGGGAAAGAACAACTTCATCTGTAAGGCCAAAGACAGTAAGGCAGATGGACTTTTCTGTAAGTTAAACAGGAGATGTTCCCATAAACCTAATAGAAGAACTAGATGTATATGTGGAACTGAGAAAAAACCTGTAAAGATAGGAGATGAAATTAAATACTTCTGCCCCTTCTGTATCTGCGACTATCAGAAATCTAAGATAGAGTGTTTAGAGGGAGATATTGTAGTTATGAACAACAGTATCTTCTATCATATAAAGGAAGAGATCGATGTAAACAGAAAAACTGAGGTTATCATCTGTGATGAGGCCCACAAGCTCGAGAAAAGTATTAGAAACTCTGCCACAGTAGAGATAAATCCAGAGATGGCACTTCGTAGGTTGAGGGCGATGGCCTATTACTTCGCCCCCAGTACATTAAAGAAATATCTAAAAAGGGTTAGGGAGAGGTATTCCCCGTTAGATGTTGACAAGCTAGAGAAGTACGATAGGGATTTTTGGAGTATAGTGGAGAGATACGTATCAGGACACCTTGATATTGAGGGGTGTAAGGATATTCTTCTATACTACGGGGAGGAGATACTGGAGACCTCTAAGGGGAGGGTAGTGATACTTGGAACTCTCCTTGACGGCTACTATCAGATTAGGGATATAAAGGACAAGATTCTCTCCTTTGAGGAGAACAGGGAGTTGGAGAGGGAGGAGCTAAGGTTCACAGTGGACAACAGGGCCCTTGTATATCTAGAGTATCACTACGTATACGAGAAGAGGTTGCCAGATATGCCCCTTACAGATTTCCTAGATAGGATAGGGAGCTTGGAAGTTATCGACGACAACTTTGTAATATACAGAAGTGGAAAATCCCTGCTATGTGTACCTGTACTTGTCTCCTCCTATCTTAAAAGACTCTACGACGATGCAACGGTGATACACTGCTCTGCCACCATTGGAAATCTAAAAATACATGGGCTTAAAACTGGGGTGGAGTCTTTCGATACCCTTGTCCTGGACAGCCCCTTTCCAAAGGAGAGAAGAAGGATAATCGCCTTAACTGACGGAGTGAATATGAAGTACCAGGGGACAGACAGGGATCTAAAGAGGAGGAGGGCAAACGAGAATATATTTAGGCTCCTAAGGTCTGCCAATGCCAACACCTTAGTACTGTTTAGAAGCTTTGAGGACCTTGAGAGCACCTACAACTATCTCCTGGCGAGGTCCCCAGAGTTAAAGAAGAAGATATTCTGCTATCAACCGGATATGGACGGAAGGGATGCCAAAATACTGAAGGAACGTTTTGAGAGGGAAGGGGGGATCCTTCTGGCAACTGGTAGATTTGCAGAGGGGGTAGATATCCCAGGGGAGGCCCTCACCATGGTAATAATAGACAGCTTACCTTTCCCAGTCCCTACTCCTCTACTTAACAGGGAACAGAAGTTGATAAAAGAGAGGTTACTGAAGAAGGGGCTAGATCCTAAGTCCGCCCACTGGATGTCCTTCCTAATGACCTCCTTCCACATTATGGCCAGTAGTGTGATCCAGATGATAGGGAGACTTATTAGAACTGAGAGGGATTACGGGGTTGTAGTTATCCAGGATAAGAGATTTTATCAGTGGGTAGGGGAGGAGATGAAGAAGAGGGGATACTTGAAGGACCAGTATATATCTATGAGTTTAAGTAGTGCCCTGGAGTATATCCCAAGATTTTTAAAGAGATTTAAAAGTAATTAAAAGTTTATATATAGTTTTGGCTATAAGTAGAAACATCATTCAATACGGTGTTAAATATGTTGTTTAAAAAATTGTCTACTGTAGAGAGGGTCTACAATATTGGACTGGAGGAAAGTTCCCTCTTCAGCATATTTGAACATATCACCTTATTTGTAAAGGAGGCAGAGGAGGACCTTATAAAACTTTACGATTTAAGGGTACTGGAGAAGATACCTGTAAAGGATATAATGACTAGAAATATTATAACTATCAACAAGAACGAGAGTGTTGATAAGTTAAGGGAGTATATAGAGAAGTACAGGCACATGGGTTATCCAGTTGTTGACGATAACGGGAGACTAGTTGGAGTGGTTACCTTTAGAGATCTGGAAAAAGGGGGCAATAAAAAAACTATTGAAGAGATAATGACCCCAAGGGATAAGTTAGTATTCATATCCCCTGAGACCTCTGCATCAGAATCCCAGAAGATAATGGCAAAAAACGATATTGGGAGATTGTTAGTATTAGACGAGAAGGGAGAGCTCATAGGTATAGTAAGTAGGGGAGATATAGTAAGGACCTATAAGATATACAGTAAAGGTGCTGCAAAGATCCAGACCTGTTCTAGGATATCTAACTTTTACTTCTACGACAGGAATAAGGAGGAGAAGTTGAAAAAACTTGTAGATGAATTAATTATGCTACTTGGAGGGAGGGACTATATTATCGTTGAAAAGGAGGACTACATAGAGGTGTTAACTAAGGACTGGGAACCTTTAGTTAAGATTATGATGGCAGGGGATAGTATAGATCACATCTCTATAACTACCAAGGCTATTAATATACTAGAGATAGATATTATAAGGGAGATTTTAAAGAAGATAGACGATTACGCCTTTGAGGAGATTGTACTAACTGACCACATAACACTGATAGATGAAAAGTCTTCAATCCAGAGGATTATCACCGATGTTACCTTATTCAACGACAGTAACAAGACATTTGGAACTGTTACCGTGAGATCTGACTTCTAAAAATACTAGGTGAAAAAAGATGTACGAGATCGTTAGATATGAGGGAGGGGTTTATAGAAACAACATATTAAAGGAATGGATTGAAGATGTTGGAGGTTTTGTAATCCAGGAGCATGTTATGCAGTTAGACGTATACATGACTGTGGCAATTCCCAGGAGTGAGCTGGAGAACTTCAAGAGGGAGGCAAAGAAGTACAAGGGTAAGGTAGTTGAGACCCCTCTAGCAGGGATCGAGATAGCAGTTGTAGCTCCAAGTTTATCTAGACATCACCTCCCCCATACTGCCTGTGATATAGCGGAGTACCTCAGACGATACGGGGCAAAGTCCAACATGATAGGACTTGCCCATGGAGCAGGTAAGGATATAAGTAGTATTAAGGAGAGGGAGAAGAGATTAATCGAGGAGCACGACCTTGCAGTCTACGTTATGGGCAACTTTGAAAGTTGTATTAAGGACAAGGTCCATCTCTTTGAGGTAGATATCCCTGTTGTAGTAACTGGTGGACCTGAGAAGATAGATATCCCCTATCCCTACGTGGGAAACCTGGGAAGGAGGGCCCATAGACTGAGACACAGTGAGGAGAGGCAGGCCTTAAAGAAGATGGTGGAGGAGATTACAAAGTTGATAATCAAGAGGAAGGAGGAGCTCTCTTACGACCCCCCTGTAGTACCTCCAGTTGTACTTAAGGATATACTGGAGAAGAATGTGGAGGAGATATACAGTATCCTCTCCCCAATGCCTATAGTTACACAGTTAGATGGCCTAAGGGTAAAGTTAGACTACGACACCTATCATGATAAGATAGAGACAGTTAAAGTTGGGAAGTATCTCCTTAAAGATATAGCAGAGGTTAAAAGATCCCACATGAAGAATTATATTTTAATCAAGATAAAACCAACATCAGAGGTTATAGGATAATTTTTATAATAACAGGGATAACTATGGAGAAAAGTACAGTGGAGATAGTTATTCCCCCTGGAATCCCCCAGTCAGTTATATACAGGGTTATGGAGATCTGTGGTGTAAACTATCAGATAAAAAAGGACCCTGTACTAGATAGGGAGTACAGTGTTCTATCTGGATATCCAGAACAGATAGAGGAGGCTAAAAAATATCTAAAACTGTTTACAGAGGCTAAACTGGCTCTGAGAGATATTTCCAGATTAGCCAGGAGGTATAAAACTTTAGCAAAACTATATACAGAGGATGAGGAGCTAAGGGGTATCTTAAGTGTTGCATCCCAGGATATTGCCAACAGGGAATGGATAGAGGTATGTAAGGAGAAACCTCTAGATGGAGAATATGAGACATTGGAGATCTGTGGAAAAAAGGTATATGTCTACGTCTAGGGAGAGTATGCACTACTCCACACTTGAGTTGAAGTTGGAGAAAAGTAGTATAGTAGTAGATAGAGGTTCTTTGAAGACAAAGAGGAAATTTGCCTTCCTCCTTGAGGAGGGGGATGTCCTCCTGAGGGAGAGGGATAAGTTGCAAGTTCACGAGGAGGTTGAAGTATTGGAGGACTACAGCTACAGCAGGGAAAATAAAAGACCTAAAGATACTATCCATATATATGTTATCTGGGAGATAGTTAAGAGGTAATCTTTACTTTTTTACAGGTGTTCTTATGGATGTAGAGGGAAAATGTGCCATAATTCATACCTTAGGTGGTATAGTATTTGGGATACTCGCTAACTACGTGTACAACCTAGGTCTTGGTATATTCAGTGGAATAGTTACCTTGATATTTCTAACTGTTGGCCTTCTTATAGTGGGACATATTACAGCTCTAATACTTGGTAGAGATAGTTTAAATCAGAAACAGTGGTTTGGATGTGGAGTAATACCTTACTTTTTTACTGCCATAGTATTCTGGATACTGGCATATAACAGGGTATTTTAATATTTTTCCTTATCTCAACATGGTGGTTCGATGGTAGAAAAAGTTTACGGTGTAGGAGTAGGACCAGGGGATAAGGAGCTACTAACGTTGAAAGCTGTAAAGGTGCTGAAAAAAGTAGAGAGGATATTTGTCCCAGTATCCAAGGAGGGTAGATCTTCCCTCGCCTATTACATTGTTAGAGATATTGTAGAGGGGAAGCCTGTAGAGGAACTACTATTCCCTATGATTGGAGATCGGGAACGTTTAAAGGAATACTATCAAAGGGCCTTTGACAGTGTAAAGAGTAGTGAAGGAGAGGTGGCAGTAATTACTCTAGGAGATCCTACCCTCTACAGTACCTTTTCCTACCTCTGGAAGCTGTTAAAGAGAAACAACATCCCAGTGGAGATTGTAAATGGAGTACCCTCTCCTGTTGCATGTGCAGGGCGATTGAATATCCCCCTTGTTGAAGGTGAGGAGAAGTTAGTTATTCTCCCTAGAGGTGAAGATTTAGAGAGATACCTAGGTGTATTTGACACTATAGTAGTTATGAAGACAAAGAGGTTAGGGGAGATATTGAAAAGGGCATTAAACAGGGGGGAAAGGGATAAATACTTAATAGGGATAGTAAGTAAAGGTTTTTGGGAGGATGAGAAGATACAGTGGGGAGGGATTGAAGATATAGACTTCCAGGGTATTAATCACTATCTCTCCCTGGCTATAATTAAACGGATAAAAAGGGAAGATATATAAGGGATGTTATGATCGTAAGGTGTGCAAAACTATCCCATAAAAACAAGGTCTCAGCAGGGTTAGAGAGATTCTCCAGTATAGAGATAGTAGGTTATCACTTTGAGGATAGGGGATATGTAGATAAGGACTACGACACCTTTATCTGGACTAAGGAGATATTAGATCCCTCTGAGATAGAGGTATGGGAGAGGACTATAGTGGAGGAGATGGGGAAGGGTAAAAACGTATACAACATGGCTAGGCTATATAGAGTCGCTGATAAGGATGAACTTATATCCACTGCAGAGGAGTACGGGGTTAAATACTTCGACTCTTCAGACCCTCAGGCCTTCCAGAGATACAGGGATTACGCCAGATTAGGTTTAGAGGGGATAGATGGGAAGATAATAACTGTAATGGGTACTGGAAGGAGGAGTGGTAAATTTACAACCTCCCTTATTTTAAAGAGGGAACTTAGTAGATATTTAGATGTAGGCTGTGTAGGTACTGAGCCCCACTCAAAACTCTGTAATATGGAGGAGATGGTGATCCCCCAGGTTATACCTCTATGTCATGTACCCTCTACTATTTTTGGAGCTATTAAAAAGGTGGACTTAAAAGGTAGGGATGTTATAGTGGTATCTAGTCAAACTGGGGTATTCTCAGATCCATTGGAGGTAGGGACTGGTAGAGGGGGAGGTGTTACAAGTCTCTCTATTCTTTACGGTTCAAAACCAGATTATATTATCCTCGCATCTGATACCTTGGATGTAGGGGAGATAGAACGCCATATAAAGGTTTTAGAATCTCTCAGTAATAGGAGGGTAATTGGGGTTACTGTTAATGGGAGTAAATTTAAAGACCTAGATAATGGTTATAGGGAGGCACTGGACAGGATCTCCAGGAGTTTGGATATTCCAGTAGTGGATATGATAAGGGGAATATATCTAGAGGAGTTTATAGAGGATATTCTCCATATGTTGTAATGTTTTTTAAATATCTTCTTATTTTTAATGTTTAAAGGGATAGGGCTGTTTTTAGAGTATATAAACAACAGGGTACGAATTCCCTCCTGGG
>DQUI01000011.1 GCA_015662355.1 Methanothermococcus okinawensis | reverse complement strand
GAGATTCCTCCGGCACCTACCCCCTCCTTTACAGCACCCCTGCAGTAGGCCCTCAACCCCTCTATCCTAGATCTCTCGTAGTGAAACCTTGCGGCGTACAGTGGTATATCCTCCCCTATCTCCTCCACTAAACCCCTTATATCTGAGTATCTATCCCTAAGGAGGAACTCTGTGGTACCTAGGGAGATGTAACCTGAGTCTAAAACACTCTCTTTTAACTTCCCCTCTATCTCCTTTATAACTGCAAGTACTGAGGCCATCTGGGTACCTCCACCTAGTATAACATACTTTTTACATTTAACCAGAGAAAATACCATCCCTGCAACAACAGGCATCATCTTGTCTCCAACGGCGTTGAGTATATCAAACACATCCCTGGATTTTACCCTCTTTAAACCCTCTCTAACAACTTTTAACTTTAACTCCCTAGGATTTTTTACAGAGCCGGAGCTTACCTTATCCTCTGCATCATACCCCAATCCCAGGAGTACTCCTAGGGCAGAGGTTGTACCTCCAGGTACACACTCCCCAATAATAGCAACCTGGAATTCCCTCTCCAATACTAACCTCCTTCCAATCTCCCTACCAACTTCAAAGAGTTTTTTAGAGTTCTCCATTGCAAGGCCCCTGGAGATATCCCCAGTACTTCTTCTATCCACCTGGATATAGGTGGAGGGAGGTATCTTAGGTTTTACTTCAGCTCCAGCATCTACAGTTAAGACTGGAATGTTCCTAAGGTGGACGTTTGCCCTGGTAATAGTTGCAGGACTTGGGCACGTATTAGCATCTACTGGAGGGGAGGGGAGGGAGACACTTCTCCCAAGTACTACTAACTCCATATCTGCAGCAGGGGTATAATCTATTACTTCCCTCTTAACCCCAGAGATAGGGAGATACTTCGTAGTCTCTATGTTGGAGATAACAGAGATAAAGAGGGGCCTTTTACCTCTAATAGCTTCCAGAAAGTTGTTGTCGTTGATAGATATTATACTACTTGAGAGGGACATCCTCATCCTCCTCTAGAGGTAACCTGTAGTCTATGTCCTCTCCTAACTTATTTAGGATAGCCCTTACAACCCATCCAGGATCCTTCGCCTTTGTAATCCCCCTACCTACAACTATGATGTGATACCTATTCTTTAACTCCTCTATCTTCTCCAGAGTAACCCCTCCTGCTATACCTAGGAGGGGTCCCTTATCCCCCTTAACCCCCCTGTACTCCCTCATTGGTACCTTACCCTCTTCATCTATGGCCCTGTGGAGAAGTAGGACGTCAGGTTTCAACTCCAGGGAGTTGTAGAGGCCAAAGGGATCCTTCACATTAATAGTGTCTAGATAACTTATCATACCACACCTCTCACACTCGTGGATACCCTTAAGTATAGTCTCCCTAGGAGCTGTACCACTTAAAACCACTGCATTTGCAGTGGATTCAAAGGCCATCCTCACCTCCACCCTCCCAGTATCTAACGTCTTCAGATCTGCAACGATGAAGCCATCGTATATCTCCCTTATACGTTCCACTACCTCAACTCCATACCTCTTAATTAGAGGGGTACCTGCCTCCACTACTATTTTATCACTTGGAGGAAGGGACTCTAACACATACTCCACATTCTCCATAGAGGGTACATCTAATGCAAGTTGGAGATAGGGAGGCCTCTCCAATCTAATATCCCTAAAGCCTACTAACGGATGGATCGCCCTGTACTTCTCCTCCTTTATCTTCTCCTTTGAGGGGTAGTCATTTAACGCCCTATTTATAGCCAACCTTGTAGCGCCGTAGTAGTACTGAAAGAGCTTTCTCTTATTTAAGTTGGTGTAGGGCACATCTGGTACAGCAACTGTGACTATCAACTTCAGATCCTCAGGGAGATCTAAATCTGCAACAGCCTTTGCCACCCCGTACTGTATAGGACCGTGGAGGAAGTTACACTGGATATCACTAGTCAAGGTATTCCTCGGTACTACTAAAGTTAAAGGCTTTACTATAAGGTTGTCCCTTAAGTTTGCCACTACAGGGGTAGGCACCCTAGTAAGGGCATTTGTGAATACACTGTCTATTTTTTCTCCCTTCCCTAGTACTAAATTGACAAGGGCAACAATATCCCTTCCAAGAACTCCTTCACCAAACTTCAACATAGAGGACCCCTTAAATATTATCTCATAATGATTATCTCTATTGTTTTTAATAATATTATCTGCGGGATACCTATGAAGATAATGATAGACGGAGTATTTTACACTAAGGAGAAGATAGACTTTAAAAAGATACTTGAGGAGATAGTAAAGATCCTTGGAGAGGACGTAGTAGTAAGGTCTCTAGAGTTCCCAGAGGTTGGAATGATTGTTGGAGACACCTACTACTACAGATGTGGATTTTGCCTGGACAAGGAGGTAGAGTATAAACCTGAGGAGAGGGAGCTTAAAGAGATAGAGGAGAAAATTAAGAGATTATTTCCCAGGGACACTATAGTATACACCTTAAAATGTGAGCTATACCAGGAGTGATCACAATATTTTTATATTATACACTCCTATTTAAAATACGGAAAATATTTTCCTGAGGTGGTAGGATGTGGAAGAAGATAGTTGCCCTAGGGGTTGTACTACTAACTGTTCTTATGGCAGGGTGTACTAACACCGGTACAGAGGAGACAGGTCCCACTGGGACAGTAGAGGAGGAGGTAATAAAGGTAGGGACTCTAGTGGATTTCTCAGGTCCCCTATCTACCCATGGAATAGATACTAAGAACAACCTGGAGTTAGCCAAGGAGGACATAGAGAAGTACTTCAAAGAACACAACATGCCTTATAGGATAGAGATCTTACCAGAAGATACTAGGTTAGATCCTAATCTGGCACTTCAGAAGATCCAGCTTTTAAAGGGAAAGGGAGTAAATATCTTCGTAGGTCCCCTATCCAGTAGTGAGGTTAAAACTATACTACCCTATACTCTCTCTAACAAGATAATCGTTATATCCCCTTCATCTACGGCGTTACCTCCACTGATAGGGGCAACAAGTCCTGAACAGAAGAAGTATCTCTATAGATTTGTTGCAAGTGACGATCTACAGGGGATGGCTATTGCCAGTTTAGTGGCAGATATGGGTATAGAGGATGTGGTAATACTCTACAGAGACGACGCCTGGGGTAAAGGTCTCTCCCAGGAGACGAGGAAGAACCTCCCAAAGTATGGAGTAAATGTAGTGGACTACATAGCCTATCCAAGTAACCCCTCACCTGCAGATTGGTCACCTTATATAACTAAGGTGGAGGAGGACATAAGGAAGGTGATTAACTCCAAGGGTAAAGATAAGGTAGGAGTTATATACATAGGATTTGAGGAGGGGGCAACTCTATTTTCCCAGATCCCAGAGGACTCAATACTCCTAGATGTAAAATGGATAGGATCAGACGGTATAGTAAAGAGTGATAAACTCTTGGAATTAAAGGATAAGACAGCAAAGGTAGGGATGTACAGTACGATCTTTGAGTCAGAGGGTCCTGAGGAGTACGTCCAGAGGTACAAGAAGAGATTTGGAGGCACCCCAACATCCTACGGTCTTATATCCTACGATGCCCTGTGGGTATTAACTATGGCATATGTGGATACCTTGAAGGCAAACAACGGAAAGTACGATGCAGACATTATGACGAAGAAGATAAAGGAGGTAATAGAAAAGTACAACAATGGGGAGTACGGTGTAAAGCCACTCTCTGGAAAAATAGTATTAAATGAATTCAACGACAGGGCAAGTGGGGATTACGCCATATACATGGTTACAGAGGACGGCTGGAAGAAGGTAGGTATCTGGAGATATGACACCAAGAAGGTGGAGTGGATAAAATAATTATTTTTTTTTAATTAACTATTTATATGATAATCCATAATAACTATACAATGCTATTTTTTCATTTTTATTTTCTTCAGGTGGTCACTATGATCATTTTAGAGACTAAAAATTTATGTAAATCCTTCGATGGAGTAAAGGCCCTTGACAACGTAAATATAGAGGTTGAGAAGAGCAAACTGACATTGATCATGGGGCCTAATGGAAGTGGGAAATCTACACTTATAAATGCTATCTCTGGGTTTTTAAAAGTAGATGCTGGTAAGGTAATATTCGAAGGTAAGGATATAACTAACAGGGAACCTCACGAGATATACAACTACGGTATAGTGAGAACCTTTCAGAACCCTGAACCTTTAAAATCTATGACAGTCCTTGAGAACGTCCTTATAGGACGTAAACATAGTGGTGAAAATATTCCAAATGCCCTCTTCCCCAGTAGGTGGTTGAAGGAAGAGGAGGAGTTAGTGGAGAGGGCCTTTAAGATACTGGAGTTTTTAAAGCTAGATCACAGATGGGATCACCCCTCAAAGTCCCTAAGTGGTGGCCAGATGAAGCTGTTGGAGATAGGTAGGGCACTTATAACAGATCCTAAACTTATAATAATGGATGAACCTATCGCCGGGGTAGCTCCTGGTTTAGCCCACGACATCTTCTCCCACGTTGTCCAGTTAAAGAATAAGGGGATATCCTTTTTAATAGTGGAACACCGTTTAGATATTGTATTAAATTACGTAGATAACCTCTACGTCATGTTTAACGGCTCCGTTATTGCCCATGGAAAAGGTAGAGAGGAGATTGAAAAGGTATTAAACGATCCAAAAGTTATTGAGGTGTATATAGGTGATTAAAGTTGAAAAGCTTAACTCAGGATATGGAAAGTTACAGATTCTCTTCGATATAGATCTAGAGGTACCTAAGGGAGAGATAACTACTATCGTAGGTCCAAATGGTAGTGGTAAATCTACATTCTTAAAATCCCTCTTCGGTCTTACAGACATATACTCAGGTAGTATAATTTACGAAGGTAAGGACATTACTTACACACCACCTCATGAAAAGACTAAGATGGGTATATCCTATCTACCTCAGACAAACAACGTATTTACAAACCTTACTGTAAGGGAGAATCTAAGAATAGCAGGATATATACTGGAGAGGGATGAGGTGGAGGAGAGGATAAACTTCGCCTTAGAGGTATTCCCAGAACTTAAAGATATTCTTGATAGAAAGGCAGGGTCCCTCAGTGGGGGACAGAGGCAGATGCTTGCAATGGCTACAGCCCTTGTAAGGAAGACAAAGTTACTGATCCTAGACGAACCAACTGCACAACTCTCTCCAAAACTTGCCCAGCTTATATTTGACAAGATAGTGGAGTTAAGGGATAGCTACAGTATTACCCCTCTACTAGTGGAACAGAATGCAAAGAGGGCCCTGGAGATAAGTGATATAGGCTATATGTTCGTCAGTGGTAGGGTTGTCTACGGAGGTCCAGCAAAGGCCCTTCTAAACCATGAGAAGTTCCAGAGTTACTTCCTAGGCATAGTAGGAGTAGAGGAATGTTGAAGTATTTTTTTATTAATTTTTACGGTGATATTAATGATAGATGTTGTTATAGGTGCCATAGTGTGGTCTAACCTCCTAGTACTTTTAGCCCTAGGACTGACTATGACCTATATTACCACTGGAGTACCAAACTTTGCCCAGGCCTCCTTCGCCATAATAGGTTCCTATATAGCGTTAACACTGTTGAGACTTGCTGAGTTGCACCCCTATCTCTCTCTACCTGTTACCTTTATCTTAGGAGGTATCTTAGGACTTCTCACCTACTATCTAGCACTAAAACCCCTTATAAAGAGGAAGGCCTCTATAGAGATGTTGATGATAGCTACCTTAGCCTGGGACCTCATCCTCTTCGGTATAACAGGGGCTTACTCTGAATTACTGAGCTCTATAACAAAGAAGACTGAGACACTTTTTGTATTCACATATCTAGACTTTGAATTCTACGGCTTACCTGGGAGGTTGATAGTATCTTCCCTCTTAGTACTTTTGACTATTCTAGGTTTATATCTACTCCTCTATAAGACCAAGTTTGGTATTGCCCTTAGGGCCTCTATGGAGAATCCATCCCTGGCAGAGGCCATGGGTATAAATGTGGAGAATACAAGGCTCTTCTCCTGGTTCCTCTCTGGAGCCCTGGCATGTATGGCTGGTTCTGTGCTTCCCTTTCTTCAGGAGATTGTCCCACAGACAGGATACTTTATAATAGTCTCTATATTTGCAGCAAGTATTGTAGGAGGTCTCTATCATATCCTAGGTGCTCTAATTGGTGGCTATATCATCGGTATATCTGAGTCCCTGTTTACATACGTACTCTCCATATTCCTAGGACCTGGTGTACTGGTGTACAGTAAGGTAATATCCCTACTTATGATGATAGTCACTATCCTTATACATCCAAAGGGTATAACTGGTACTGAACTGTGGAGGAAGGTGGAAAGATGGTTGAACTTATAACTTTAATACTCTTCTTCTTTGCCCTCTATACTATAGTATCTTTAAGTTTAAACTTGGAGTTTGGATATGGAGGGATACCTAACTTTGGTAAGGCACTCTACGTGTTGACAGGTGCAGTTGTTGTTGGAGGTATATTAAATCGACTGTTGATCTGGTACTTTGGAATTGAGGGGGACTTTATATCTGCAAGTAGTATTGCCGCCTATAAGATGACAGAGTTAATAAGCCAAAATCCACTCCTAGGACTAGGTATTTTCATATTCTGTGTACTGCTAGCTATTGTTGCAGGGGCTATAGTAGGGGCCCTCTCTATACTCCCCAGTGCAAAACTTAAGGAGGACTACCTAGGTGTTACCCTCTTGGCAATAAGTGAGGTAGTCTATCTCATCCTCTTCTACAACACAGAGATAGTTGGAGGATACTACGGAGTATCAACCCCTGATATACTGGCCTTTATACCTGGGGAGTACAGGATGTACGCCTATACAGTACTAGGGTTAATATGTGCCATAATAGTGTATCTGTTCCTGGAGAGGTTGTTGAACAGTCCCTATGGAAGGATACTTAGAGGGCATAGGGAGAACGAGGATTTAATAAAGGCCTTTGGTAGGGACGTAATGAAGTTAAGGGTTAAAACTATGGCTATAGGTTCTGCAATCGCCGCCATTGCAGGGGTTATATTTGTATTCTACTCTGCCAGCGTTGTAGTAAATGCCTTTAACAGGGTTGAATGGACATTCTATCCCTTCCTTATAGTACTTCTAGGAGGTAAGGGGAACAACAGAGGTGTAGTTCTCGGGGCCTTTATATTCGTACTACTGAAGATGTTAATCGACTTCTACAAGTTCGACATAAAGTATTTACTCCATTTACCCTTTGAGGCAGTATGGCTCCAGTATATAATCTTTGGAATCTTGGCACTCCTAATACTCTGCTATAAACCAGAGGGTATACTAAAGGAGAGACCAATATTCACTCCCCCTATAAAGTCTAGAATAAATGAATAAAAACTAACCATTATCTTTTATCCCTCCCCTCATATCAACTGCAACACCGTAGTTAAACTCCATCAACTCCCGGCCGTTAAGGATAGTAGTACCGTATCCTAGAAGTTCATCCTCCTCGTTTACAACAAGCACCTCCTCGTAAGGTCTAAGATCCCTGTCACAATCTACGACAAACTTGGCATATACAGATCTTCCCTCCCTTGCAAACTTCTCAACAGATCTATCTACAACAACCCTATACTTTGGATAAGGTATCTTCCTGTGTAGTAGTTTAGCCCCCTCCTCTGTAGGTATAAGAAAGTTGTCGTAGGCTCTTAAACTAAATAATACTTTTTTCTCCCCTCCCTTCACAATAAGTACGTTCCTTATCCAACCTGTTCTCCTACTCCTCCTTACCTCTAAGTTTTTTACAATCTCTTCATCAAGTATTTTAAATCCATACTGATACTGGAGCATCCTGTCTATTCTTATAATATCCCTGTCTATCTTCTCTTTACTCTCCCTGGAGTTGTAGTAGCTGATATAGTAGTTGTAGGTAACAATATCCATAATCTTCTCTCTGTATCTCTCCATAAACTCCTTTACAAACTTC
>DQUI01000090.1 GCA_015662355.1 Methanothermococcus okinawensis | reverse complement strand
TTCCGGGCCTGACGGGGTTCGGTAGGCAAAGGAGGTTACCTACTTCCTCCGAAGTAGGCCCCTCCACCGTCTTACCCCACAGGACGAAATGTCATAGTAGAAACTTGGGGATGGATAGGAGAGATCCATGCCGCCCCCAAGTTTTCGGCCCCCGCATAAGGCGATTTCGGGTTACAGGGGACGCCTAACCCCCCGGCCTAGCCACAGATAGCTATTAATATTTAAAGTGATATAAATATTTTACTATTAAAATACAGGGATATTCTCCTTGAGAAACTTAGGTACTGCCAGGAATACCCCCCTATGGACATCCTCGTCGTAGTACTTAGTCTCCATATTCTTAAGTTTTTCCCTGATCCTCTCAGTTGGCACATCTAGGGGGTCGTACCTCTTAGAGGCCAAGGTGAAACTCCAAAACCCACTGGGATACGTAGGTATTGCATATACCATAGGTCTTACAATACTAAACCCTGCCTCCTCTAGATATTCCCTAATCTTTAATATAAGATCTCTGTTAAATAGAGGGCTCTCTGTCTGCTGTACCATTATACCCTCTTCCCCTAGGCACCTGTACAGGTTTTTGTAGAACTCCCTCTCAAAGAGACCCTTTGCAGGACCTTCTGGATCTGGGCAATCTACAATGATAACGTCGTACTTCTCCTTACATCGGGCAACGTACTCTATACCATCTGTAAATATAGTATTTACCTTTTCGTTGTCTATCTGACAACTGAGAGTAGGGAGATACTTCTTACACACCTCTACAACCATCTCGTCTAACTCTACAAAATCTATTCGCTCAACAGTATCATGTTTAAGAACCTCCCTTATAGTACCTCCATCCCCCCCTCCAATAACTAGAATCTTCCTAGGATTTGGATGGGTGAACATGGCAGGGTGAGTTATAAGTTCGTGATAGATAAACTCGTCCTTCTCTGTAGTCTGGAAGGTGTTGTTCAGTACAAGGGCCCTACCAAATGTAACAGTATCTAGTATCTGTATCTCCTGATACTTGGACTTCCCAGTAAACAGGACGTCCTTTACCTTAACAGATAACTTGAGGTCTTTAGTCTGATACTCTGAGAACCACAACTCACAGGGCAAGGTATCCCTCCTATTCTTCCTGAAGATATCTGTCAATCCAATATATTGCCCCTCTTTATATCTATAATATCCATACTAGTAGGTTTCAGGAAGGACTTTATTGTAGGTATAGTGTCCTCTGGATCCACATGTTCACCACAGGTAAATACATCCATTGCAGCGTATCCTAACTCAGGCCATGTGTGTATAGATATATGACTCTCTGCCAAAACTGCAACCCCTGTAACCCCTTGGGGGGAGAATTTATGGGTTTTTACACATATCAACGTTGCCCCACAGGCCTTTACAGCATCTATTAGCATCTTTTCAATGCCCCTCTGATCGTCTAGGGCCTTACTGTCACAACCCCAAAGTTCCAGTATTAAGTGTTTTCCTAAGTGTTTCAATAGTCTCACCCCCTAAGCATTTTATCTTTTAATACTCTTTATTTTTTTAAAAACTTATTCCCAACATTATTTATACCATAGAACTGCCCCTGCAAAGGCACATCCTATCTTCTCCACCCTGTGTTCTGCAGATACAGTAATTATTCTGTCGATCTCCCAACCTCTCATCTCAAATCCTTCTTTTGCCATCTCAGTAACTTTATTTTCAGCCTCCCTCTTAGTACAGATGCCCTCGTACTCCATTATAAGGCCACATAACTCTTTATCCTTTGGAAGGGCAACACTAACTGCTGCCGCTATAACCTCCCCTTTTACATCACTTATACAGTACCCGTAAGCTGTAGGTACTAGAGAACCTATAGGTATCTCAGGTAGTGGGATAATATTCACCTTAGGTGGTACAATACTACTTATCCTTATTAAGTTTAGATTCCCTACCCCTGCATTTAGAAGTGCCCTATCAAAGGCGTTCAAGGGATTACTTCCCTCACCACTTCCAGCAACTAGGGAGAGGGTATTAGGTAGAGAGGGAGATATAAAACTACTATTTTCCACAGAGACACCTCCTAAGTCTATAAAAATGGATAAAAAAAGTATCAATATAATTTTAACAGATAAAAATAGTTTTTATTAGAACATGGAATAGTAAAATCTACTAATATATAAAATATTCGGTTAATAAAAAAGGGCTCTACGGTTTAAACTATGAGGATCCTTATAATCACTGGAAAACAGGCCTATCAGAAGGTAAAGGAGGCTGTGAAAAAGTACAACTACGTAGATGTCCATATGGCCAACATCCCTATAGCTGCATTTTTAACACCTAGGATGATAATAAGGGAGATAAGATCCCTGGAGGAGAAGTTCAACAAACCTCTCTCAGAGATATACCACTTTGTATTAGTTACAGGGTTAATTAGACATGATTTAAAGATAGTTGAGGAGGAGACAGGGATAAAATGTTACAAGTCAACTAGGGAGGCCTCAGATATTCCCCTACTCTTAGACAACTTGGAGAGTATAGAGCTATCCACTAGGGATTATGCAGATACTCAAATCTTAAAGTATCTGAGAGAGGAGGCTGAGAATCTTATAGGGGAGTACGAGGAGAGGCCCCTATCCCAGGGGGATATTAAGATAGGATCCTTGAAGGTAGGGGACAACTATCCTATGAGGGTACTTGGGGAGATAGTCCATGTTCCATGGTTGAAGGATAAGGAGTTGGAAAAGAAGGTTATTTACTATGTAGAGAGTGGGGCAGATATGATAGATCTAGGGATGGTGTCCAACGAGGATCACTCTAAAGATTTAGGGAGAATCTTAAAGATAGTTAGAGATATTACAGATAAGCCTGTTAGTATAGACACTATGAACACCAGGGAGCTGATTCAAGGTATTAAGTTAGAGGTGGATATGATACTCAGTGTAGATAGGGGAAATCTCCAGGAGTTACTTCCCTACTTGAAAGATGGAAGTACTGTCCCAGTAGTACTCCCTACAAACTATAGGTCAAATATAGTGCCTAGGGGTGCAATGGAGAGGGTGAAGATGCTAGAGGAAAATATGGCCCGATTAATAGAGGAGGATATTAAAGTTGTAGGGGATCTTATACTGGAACCTATAAACAACAACTTCCTAGAGAGTGTAATAGCCTACAGGGCCTTCAAGGAGAGGAACAGAATACCTACATTCTTCGGTGTAGGGAATGTAAGTGAGTTGTTAGATGCAGACAGTAACGGGGTTAACGCCCTCCTTGCAGCTATTGGATCTGAGGTTAATAGTAACATACTCTTTACCCCTGAGGCCTCCCCTAAGTGTAAATTCTCCATAAAGGAGTTGAAAGTTGCCTCAAAGATGATGTTTTTAGCAAAGATAAGAAAATCTATTCCAAAGGACGTAGGATTCCACCTGATAAACTACAAGGATAAGAAGTTCCAGGAGATTGTCACGTATAAGAACTACAACGTACCTGTTATATCTGCAGAGGAGAATTCAAAGGTGGTGTTGGACAAGGTGAGTTTTAAGATAGAGTTAGACAGGGAGGAGAAAGTTATAGTGGTAATCGCCTTTGACAGGAGGAAAAACCCTATATGTATAGTTAAAGGGAGAAAAGCTAAGGAGATATACGATACCCTCATAAGGGAGAACCTTATTGGGAGGTTAGATCACGGGGCCTATATAGGTAGGGAACTTCAGAAGGCTGAGACTGCTCTCAGGATAGGTAAGAGGTATGTCCAAGATTTTGAACTATTTTACAACGAGTTTTGGGATATGTGAGAGAGGTGATAGTATGAACACTTTAGGAAGGGCTTTCAGGGTTACAACATGGGGGGAGAGTCATGGGAAGGCACTGGGAGCTGTAATAGACGGCTGTCCAGCGAACCTCCCCCTCTCAGAGGAGGACATCCAAGGGGAGTTGAACAGAAGGAGACCTGGCTACAGTATCTTCTCCACCCCTAGAAGGGAAACAGATAAGATAGAGATACTCTCAGGGATCTTTGAAGGTAGAACTACAGGTAGTCCCATATCTGCTCTAGTATACAACAGAGATCAGAGATCTAAGGACTACACTAAGTTAAGGGATACACCTAGACCTGGACATGGGGACTACACCTACTATCGGAAGTACGGCAACTACGACTACAGAGGTGGTGGAAGAGCCAGCGGTAGAACTACAGTAGGCCTTGTAATTGGGGGAGGGGTTGCAAAGAAACTTTTAGACTACACCTACAACATTAAGATAGTGGGGTATACTGTAAAGGTTGGGAAGATCCAGGGGGACTTTAGCTACTACTCAAATCCAGAGGTGTTTAACACTGGAGATATAGATAAGGTTGTAGAGAGGATAGAGGGCAATCCCCTGAGATGTCCCTCCTCAAATGCCCAGGAGATGGTGGAGTATGTAAAGAGTGCTATAGAGAGTGGGGACAGTGTAGGAGGTGTGGTGGAGTTAGTTGCACTGAATATCCCTGTAGGGGTAGGGAATCCCCTGTTCTCCAAGTTAAGTGGGGAGTTGGCAGGAGGAGTTATGAGTATAAATGCAGTTAAAGGGGTGGAGATAGGGAGGGGATTTCAGTCCTCTGAACTCTACGGCAGTGAGATGAACGACCAGTATATCTACTGTAACAACGGTGTAGATATGAAGACTAACAACTGTGGAGGGATACTTGCAGGTATCAGTTGTGGTACCCCCCTAGTACTCAGAGTTGCAGTTAAGCCTACCCCCTCTATATCTAAACCTCAGAAAAGTGTGAATTTAAAGAGTGGAGAGGAGGTGGAGATAGAGATAGAGGGAAGACACGACCCGATAATTCTACCTAGAATAATACCTGTATTAGAGTCTGTAGTTGCCATAGTTTTAGCAGATCTTATGATAAGAGGAGGCTTTATACACCCATGCAATCTAGAGTATAACCGAGAGTAGGTGGAAAGGTGGGAAGATACAAGTTTATAGTATTTGAAGGTATAGACGGCAGTGGTAAGAGTGTACAATCTAAGAAACTCTCAGAGTGTATTGACGGATATTACACCTACGAGCCTACAGAGAGTGAAATTGGAAAACTTATAAGGAGAGTACTTAGGGGGGAGATAAAATACAGTGGTGAAACCTTGGCCTTACTATTTGCTGCAGATAGGAGAGAGCACGTTACCCACATAGAGAGGGAGTTAAAGGACAAACACGTTGTCTCAGATCGATATCTATATTCCTCTATAGTATATCAGTCTCTCCAAGGTGCTGAACTAGATTTTATACTGGACATTAACAGATTTGCCATAAAACCTGATGTCCTGGTATATTTAGATGTAGATGTTGAGGAGGCCCTGAGAAGGATGGGAAAAAACAGAGGGGAGATATTTGAGAACAGGGAGATGCTGAGATTGATAAGGGAGAGATACTGGGATATTATTGAAAACAGGGTATTTGAGCCAAGATATGGTTACGTTGTTATAGACACCAGTAAAAGGTCTGTTGAGGAGGTTCATAGGGAGATAGTTAAGGCTCTCAGGGAGAGAGGGGTGATAGATTAACTTTAGTAGATAACATGTTTAGGATTTTACAGTGATAGGGAGTAGTCCATACCCTGAGTTTGTATACATGGATAACAAGATACTAGGAGAACTTTTCCAGGAGTACGTCCATGAAGATATTCCTTTATCTCTCCTCTATCCTATAGAGGGCGTACAACTATCAGGGATGGTACGTTGAGGAGTATGAAAATAACTCTAAGAAATATCTATCTATTAGGGGTACAGTATTTGTTGTCACTAACAAACTGGAAAACTTAAAGTATGTGGAAATTAGTGCTTAGGGGTAAAAAGTTATTTTATAAAAGTGTCGTGAAGGGTCTGGAGGCACCTCTTTAACTCCTTCTCCCCTATTACAAAGGAAATATTCACCTCTGAGGATCCCTGGGCTATCATCTTTATATTTGCACCACTCTCTGCAACTGCTGTGAATAACTTCCCTGCAATTCCCCTAGATCCCTTCATCCCAGCTCCAACTGCAGAAACAACTGCCACGTTCCTATCTATAGATATGTTCCTTATAAGGTTGCTGTCTTTGAACTCCTCCCTGAGCTCCCTTAAGCACCTCTCAGCCTCCTCTCCATCTCCATAGACTACTATAGATATATTGGTTTCAGAGGAGCCCTGACTTATAAGTATCACGTTAGCATCTGCCCTACCAAGGGCAGCGAATATCCTCGCCGCAGTTCCACTTACTCCCACCATACCTGCCCCAAATATGTTTATGAGGAATACATCCTTTATGGCAGTTATAGCCTTTATGATGTTGTTGCTCTCCTCCCTGTTGTTTGTAATCAGTGTTCCCTCGTTTTCAGGGTCAAAGGTGTTTTTAATCCTAAGGGGTATGTTCTTCTCCATGAGAGGTTCTATAGTTCTTGGGTGAAGGACCTTGGCTCCAAAGTAGGCTAACTCCATAGCCTCTATGTAGGACATCTTCGGTATCCTCTTAACGTTTTTAACTATCCTTGGATCAGAGGTTAGTATTCCACTTACATCTGTCCAGATTTCCACTATATCTGCATCTAGACCTGCTCCCACTAGTGCTGCAGAGTAGTCACTACCTCCCCTTCCAAAGGTGGTGATGTTTCCCTTTTCAGTACTCCCTATGAATCCTGTTATCACTGGGATAACCCCCTCCCTTAATAGAGGTTCTAACCTCTCCTTCACCTCCAATCTAATAGGTCTGGCGCAGCCGTAATTTTCATCGGTTATTATACCTGCCTCCCCCCCTGTAAGGTGTGTGGAGGAATATCCAAGGTCCCTTATAGCTCCACTGAGTATAGGGGCAGATAACCTCTCCCCAAAGGATAGGATGTAGTCCTTAGATTTTGGTGTAAGTTCCCCTAGATAGGCCACTCCAATGAGTACCTTCTCCAACTCATCTATTAAACTGTATACAGTTTTCCTTACCTCCCTCCTTATCTCCTCACTTTTAATAGCCTCCTGGATAGCCTCCTGGTGTTTTCTCCTAATATCCTCTATGAAGTTGTTTATCCTGTTAATATCCCTTATGTCTAGGGCCTCCTTAGATATATCTATAAGGGAGTTTGTTATCTGGGTCATTGCAGAGGTTACAACAACTACGTCCCTATCCTCCCTCTTCTTATCTACAACTATCTTCGCCACATGTCTCATCCTTTTACCGTCTCCTATAGATGTCCCCCCGAACTTCATCACAGTAACCATCCCATCACCTAAGTAAAATTATATTAAGTAAAAAATAAAATCCTCTTAAAAACTTTATCCCTTTGAATATAAGGAGGGATAGGATGGAGTATATAGTGGTTTTTATAACTGTCCCCAACGTTGAAGTTGGAGAGAAGATAGGCCATACCCTTATTAAGGAGAAACTTGCCGTATGTATAAACATTACCTCTGAAGTTAAATCTATCTACTTCTGGAAGGGAAATATAGAGGAAGACAGGGAACACCTACTTGTTGTTAAAACTAGAAGGGATAGATTTGAAAGTCTGGAGAAAAAGATAAAGGAGATCCACCCATACGAGGTACCAGAGATTATCGCCCTACCTGTTATTCTAGGCTCCAAGGATTATCTCAACTGGATAGAGGAGACCCTTAATAGATAACTTTTTTATTTTAGAATTATACTCATTACTTATCTTTAATTTATAAAACCTATAGAAAGGGATTCCTATGGTGATGATCCTAGATACAACCTTGCGAGATGGAGAGCAAACTCCTGGGGTGTCTTTAAGCCCCCATGAGAAGTTAGAGATAGCTATAAAACTTGACGAGTTAGGGGTGGATATAATAGAGGCTGGAAGCGCCATAACCTCTAAGGGGGAGAGGGAGGGAATAAAGGCTATAACCTCCCAGGGGTTAAGGGCTGAGATATGCTCCTTTGCCAGGGCCATGATTGTAGATATAGACTACGCCCTGGAGTGCAACGTAGATAGTGTCCACCTTGTAGTCCCTGTATCAGATATACATATCAAGTACAAACTGAGAAAAACTAGGGAGGAAACCCTTCAATGTGCATTAGATGCTGTAGAGTACGCAAAGGATCACGGTTTAACTGTAGAGCTCTCAGGGGAGGACGCTACAAGAAGTGATGTTAACTTCCTTATAGAGTTGTTTAAGAAGGGGGTAGAGGTAGGTGCAGATAGGGTCTGTGTATGTGACACTGTGGGTATACTTACTCCAGAGAGATCCTACGATCTCTTTAAGAGAATAAGTGAGGAGATAGGAGTACCTGTATCAGCTCACTGTCACAACGACTTCGGTATGGCAACTGCAAATACCCTATCTGCAATAAGGGGAGGTGCCAGGGAGTGCCATCTAACTATTAACGGAATAGGGGAGAGGGCTGGAAATGCCGCCTTAGAAGAGGTTGTTATGGCGCTTCACATCCTCTACAACATCAAGACCAATATAAAGACTGAGAAACTCTACCAGGTATCAAGGTTAGTGTCTAGAATTATGAAGATACCTGTACCACCAAATAAGGCTATAGTGGGAGACAACGCCTTTGCCCATGAGGCAGGAATACACGTAGATGGACTTATAAAGAACAGTCAGACTTACGAGCCTATACCTCCTGAGATGGTAGGAAATAGGAGGAGGATAATACTTGGGAAGCACAGTGGTAAGGCTGCCCTTAAGTATAAGTTAGATCTTATGGGAGTATCCCTAACTAGGGAGGAATTTGAGAAGGTGTACGAGAGGATAAAGAACCTTGGAGATCTAGGTAAGTACATATCTGACGTAGATCTTAAGACTATAATAAAGGAGGTTAGGGGAGAGTCCTCTGAGAAGAAGATATATCTGGAGGAGCTTACAGTGGTATCAGGTAACAAGGTAACACCTGTTGCATCTATTAGACTGAAGTTCTCTGGAGACAGAAAGGAGGAACAACTTATAGAGACATCCTTTGGAGTAGGGCCAGTGGATGCAGCGATAAATGCCATAAGGAAGGCTCTAAGTAGTGTTGCAGATATCACCTTGGAGGAGTATCACGTTAGATCTATAGGTAGTGGAACAGATGCATTTGTAGAGGTAACAGTTAAGCTTAGAAGGGGCCACGAGGTAGTTGAGGTTAAGAGTCAACAGGAGGATATAATAAGGGCGTCAGTGGATGCGATGATGGAAGGTATAAACCTCCTTATCTAATAAACAGTAAAATCGAGAGATATAATGAAGTTTGGAGTTTCCTCCCTAGTTTTTCTACCTGAGCCTCTACAGAGCTCCATGGAGAAGATTGCAGAGGCTCACTTTGACGCCTGGGAGATTGTATGTGAGGGGCATCATCAACTTACCCCTAAGAATGTTAGATACTTGAAGGAGTTAAAGGACAGCTACAATGTGGATGTTGTAGTACATGCCCCCTTTTCAGACCTCAACCCTGCCTCTATGAACAACAGGGTGAGGAAGTTAACAGTTCAATGTATTAAGGAGGCTATAGAGGGGGCCTCTGAACTTGAGGGAAAGGTTGTAGTGGTACACCCTGGTTACGTTCCTCCCCTGTGGTCCAACTACGTAGAGGAGATAAGGGATAACAACTACTCCTCCCTGATTGAGATCCTAGAGGTGGCAGAGGACTACAACATTACTATAGGTTTAGAGAATATGCCCTACTACCCAGGGATGGAAATTCTAGGGACCACTGTAGAGGATATAAAGAGTATGATAGAGGGGATAGAGTCTAAGTATTTAGGAATAACCTTTGATATAGGTCATGCCCACACTGTAGTATATAACAACGTATCTAGATTTAAGACCTTGGAGGATTTCATATATGAGTTAAACAGGATTGGTAGGGGCATTGTACATGTCCACTGCCACGACAACAGGGGAAAGGCTGACGAACATCTAAAGTTAGGTGATGGAAATATAGACTTCTTTAGGGTTTTTAAGGCCTTGAAGGACATTGACTATAGGGAGGTTATAACCTTTGAATCTAGGAATTTAAGAGACGCTATTAAAAGTAGAGAGGTTGCCAGTGAGATTATTTCAAATCTTTTTTAGGTGATAGAGGTGAAGATAGCAATAATCGGTGGTACTGGGGATCAAGGTTTTGGCCTTGCCCTTAGACTGGCAAAAAACTACCAGGTTATTATCGGTTCAAGGAGGAGGGAGAAGGCCCAGGAATCTGCAGGACGTATAAGGGAGATACTCTCTTCAAAGGGTATTCCCTATAGGGATGTGATTGGGATGGAGAACAGGGAGGCCTCCAGGGAGGGGGATATAGTTATACTCTCCATACCCTTTCAATATACCCTACCTACTATAATAGATCTAAGGGAGGAGTTAAAGGGTAAAGTTGTAGTCTCCATAGGGGTCCCTCTGGCAAGTGCAGTTGGGGATAAACCTACAAGGGTAGTACTTCCTCCCCAGGGCTCAGTTGCCCAGATGGTGCAGGAGTATTTGAAAGATTCTAAGGTTGTCAGTGCCTTTCATAACGTATCTGCAAAGGTGTTGGAAAGTATAGAGGAGCCTGTAGATTGTGACATCCTAGTATGTGGTGATGACGAAGAATCTAAGAGAAAGGTGATAGAGGTTATAAACAGTATAGAGGGATGTAGAGGTATAGACTGTGGAGACTTGGAGATGTCCAGATACGTTGAACAGATAACTCCCCTATTAATAAGTTTGAATATAAAGTACAAGTTAAAGGGAAGTGGAATTAGAATAACTGGACTAAGGAGATAACTGGGATAGTATGGAGAAGAGCTTTAAGGTTAGGCCTATTGAGAATGGAACTGTAATAGACCATATAACTAGGGGTAAGGCCTTAAATGTTTACAAGGTACTTAACATAGGGGAGGAGACCCCAGTAACTATAGCTATGTACGTGCCCTCTAAGAAGTATGGAAAAAAGGATATTTTAAAGATAGAGGGGGTGGAACTGTCAGAGGAGGATGTAAATAAGATAGGGTTAATATCTCCAAATGCCACAATTAACATTATAGAAAATGGAATAGTTAAAAAGAAGTTTAAGGTAAAAATTCCTAACATTATAACTGGGATTTTAAAGTGTACCAATCCAAACTGTATAACTAACGTGGAGAAAGTACCTGGAAAGTTCAAGGTGGAGAAGAAGGATCCCTTAAAGATAAGGTGTATCTACTGTGAGAAGTTCTTGAACACTATAGAGATATCTAGATAACTTTTTTATCTATTGTAAGTATTCCCGTTCTGGTTATCCTTACTTGGATAACCTTCCCTCCTCAGCTTCATCGGAGGGCTTTCAGGGGAAGGGGAACTACCTACATCTTCAGGAGAATATTACAGCCGTGCCCATTGGAGCTTAAGTTCCCCACATATGGGGCACAGGAGGAAATATATTAGATATGTGTGAATATATTTTGTTGCTATCTATAAAACAGCCCTATGACGAAATCCACACCCCCAATTTTCTTTATCTTATAATATAAAATGAACCCCCTCTGTTTTCTTATAATATAAAACCAG
>DQUI01000048.1 GCA_015662355.1 Methanothermococcus okinawensis | reverse complement strand
TTAAGTTTATTTACAAGTATCTCGTAGAGTAACTTGTTTAACTCCCCAGAGGCCTTGGCAACCATCTTTGGATCTATCTCCTTCTTCTTTATATGTTCTCTTAACTGGGCAAAGAGGGTACGCCTTATCTTGTCTCCATAGGCCCCTACAATAATATAGCCAGAGCTCAGTTTCATTTTAACACCGTCTATACTTTATAAAAATAATTTTTTAAAACATTATTTCAAGTAGCTGTATCCCTTTTCAAAGGCCATTAAGTTCTTCTCCTCAGTATCCTTTGGCACACTGTCCAGTATAGCTTTCCTTATAGCCTCCTTTGAAACTATCCCTGTTATTCTAACTAGTGCTCCAAGCATTACCATATTAGCCACTATCTTTAAACCTATATCCTTATAGGCTATCTCTGTAAAGGGTATCTTGTACACTTTAACATTTCCGTTGTAGAAGTCCTCAGGTACAGTAACTAGGTCTCTATCTACGATAACTGTACCTCCTTCTTTTATATCTCTACAGTACTTATCGAAGGCCTGCTGGGACATACACACTAGTACGTCAGGTTTTATAACTTTTGGATAGTCGATCTCCTCCTGGGATATTACAACCTCAGATTTACTGGCACCTCCCCTTGCCTCAGGTCCGTAGGATTGAGTCTGTACTGCATTCTTATCGTCGTAGAGTGCTGCACCTCTCCCTAGTATCACCCCTGCCAGTACAATCCCCTGACCTCCAAAACCAGATATTCTAACCTCATTTCTCATCTCTCTCACCTTTTTAACTTCTATGTTCCTCAATAATTTTTATCATGTTCTCAGTAAATTCTGGTTTTTCAATATCTACGAACTCCCCAACTACTATCTTGTCCTTTAACTCCTCCTCAGATAAATGTTCAGCCTTCTTTATATGGATGGCGTGCTCCCTGATATACTTGAGTACATCTACGGCGCTCCTTGAGATGTTAAATCTACCGTAGTATGTAGGACACTGGGCAATAACCTCTATGAAGGAGAATCCCTTCTTAGTTAGGCCTTTCTTTATACTCTCAGAGAGTTGTATCGGATGGGCTGTAGTCCATCTAGCTACGTAGGTTGCACCTGCTGCAGCAGCTAGTTTACAGAGGTCCATACTGTTCTCCACGTTACCGTAAGGTGCTGTAGTTGCCCTCTTTCCAGGGGGAGTAGTTGGAGAAACCTGCCCCCCAGTCATACCGTATATATGGTTGTTTATACAGATGACAGTGATATCTATGTTCCTCCTACATCCGTGGATGAAGTGATTTCCACCTATAGCCCCTAAATCCCCATCACCTGTAAACACTACAACCTTCTTATCTGGCAGTGCTAGCTTTACACCAGTTGCATAGGCGATAGGTCTCCCATGGGTAGTATGGAGGGAGTCACAGTATAGATAGCCAGGGATTCTAGAGGAGCATCCGATCCCAGAGAGGGCTATGTAGTCCTCAGGTTTAAGGTTTAACTTATCTAAGGCGTTTGTGAAACAGTTTATCACAGTTCCAATACCACAACCGGAACAGAAGATATGAGGTAATCTATCCTCTCTCATGTACTTTATACTTGGATGAACCATTATCTCACCTCCTATTTATCACTACTGAGGTAATCCTCTCATTGTCACAGTATGGGAGAGTTCAAAGATGGCCCCTCCTAACTCGTTACCAATATCCTGAAGTTCTAAACAACTGATCTCTATTCTCTTACTCTCTATGGATATTACAACAGGTAGGAACTTATAGGCGATCTCTACTATATCTATAGGTTTACCCAGTATCTCCACACCTATTAACCCGTAGAATCCCATATCCCTATAGGGCTCCTCCCTCTCCAACTCCTTAGTAATAACCTTGTTTACAATAATGTTGTCCTTGAGGGAGAACAGCACCCTCTTGACAACCTCTTCCTCAGATACTCCATAACCTTCAAAGACAGCCTTTACCCTTATAAGCCCCTCCTCTTCAAAGTTGTATATGTCCTCTTCGTCGTATATACCCTTCTTGTACTTCTCAATGTCTATCTCTATCTTATCCTGGGTCTGTACGTTAAATCCAACGTTGTATGCTTTATAGAACTTTTCAAAAAAATCTATTATATAGGCTAAGGCCTCCCCAAACTCTTTAGGATCCAGTACTAACTTTGGAGGCTCCAGTACATCTACATCTGCAGCATAATTTATAGAGTACTTTATATAGTCCAGGAAGGTGTTAAAGTAGACCTTTAGCTCTGCAACAAAGGTATAGAGACCCTCCCTCTCCTCCCAGTCCTCCTCTACAGAGAGGACTTCACACCTGTACTCCCCCTTTATCTTCTCCAGTAGATTCTCAAACTCCCTTTTCACTGTCTCTTTATCTTTCCCCTTAACCTCCTGATAGGATATAATTTCAATCATCTTTTTCACCACTAGAGTATCTTTTTAAGTTTCTTTGTAATGCCTGGATAGAGATCTATAACATTTCCGTTTAAAAAGGCACTCATGGTGTAGATCACCCCTGGAGGTACTATCTCCACAGGTGATCCATTTCTCACAAAGTAGAGGTTTTCAAAACTTAACAACCCTCCAAATATTAAACCTGACAACTTGGGAAGATCCTTTAAATCTTCAAAGGTGACAACTACTACAGGATCGTCTGTCTCCCTTCCAGTGTAACCTATGCCAGGAATCTCCTTAGGCTCCTCACTTACACTGACACCAACGTCATACCCGTACTTCCTCCCAATATCCCCTACAAAGAGTGCTATCTCATCTACTACATCCTCTCCCCCGTAGGTGTCAAAAGATAGGATTACAGAGTCACCGTAGGGAGATCCTGCCCTGGCCACTGCGTAGGATACACCCTCTCTAGCCTCCTCAGGGTTCTTAGACACTCCCTCTAGATCCTCAAAACCTTTAGCATGCTTTTTCAACAGGTGTAGTACAGCTCTATTTACATCCTCTATTAACCTCTCAGGTGTAAAGGAGGTAATTACTATGTCATCTCCAGTTATGTTAGATATGGCAGCTTTTACACCTTTAGGGAGGATAAGAGGTAACTCCCTTGATATCTTCTCTGTTATATCAGGGTCGACCTCCACATCTGTAGAGGAGATATCCACCCCTATGGAGAGGATGTACTTGTCCATGATATTCCCCAGTGGTCTTTATAAGATAATAATAAGTTTTAATATAAAAACCCTATTAGAATAGTTGTTTAAAATGAAAAAAAGTTGAAGTGATTACTATGGAAGGTATATCCTATAGGAGGATAGTTGCCATGGTAGATGAAGGTTTAGGGATCGTTGAACTTGTGGAGGAGCACCCGTGTCCTAACGGATCCCAGTGGGTGATATACCAGTATAAAAGGACCTCTCCCCTTGTAATATCAGCATGGAGGGAGGGCAATAAGCACCACTTTATACTTCGTATAGGGAGGTGCAGATTAAACCTAATTCCTTCAATTTCCGCTGCAGGTATAGAGGAAGTTTCCATAAAGGGAGATAAGGTCCACATACACTACGCAGGATTAGCTGGAGGAGGTGTAGGAATAGAGTTGAGGAGGGGGGCTGAAAACGTTATAGACACTGTAATACTGGAGAGAGGGGGAGGTTCAAAACTTGGAAGGGGAGTTGTTATCACTCCAAAGATGGAGAAGGTAATAGTAGGTATAGACGATACAGATACAAAGGAGGAGGGGGCAACCTGGGTACTGGCACATGAGATAGGGAGATATCTGGAAAGTAAAGGTTTTGGTTACTACATGGATCACACCATAGTACAACTCTACCCTGGAAATCCCTATAAGACCCAGAACTGTGTTTCAGTTGCCCTAACCTTTGCAGTGTATCCCTCCTATAAGTACAAAATCAGGGAGGTAATTAAGGACTACCTCAGGGAGAGAAGTTTATCAGATAAAACTGCCATAGCCCTCTACTACGGTATTACCCCATCTAAGAGTATGAAGATATTTACAAATAAGGCAAAGGAGGGCATGGTGTCCCTAGAGGAGGCTATAGGTGTGGCGGAGAAGAACAACATAGAGGTTGTCAAGATATTTGACAGGGATGAAGGTATAATTGGGGCTGTTGCAGCTTTAGGGCTAGCTGAACATCACGATATCGCTGCAAGATTAGGAGGGGATATAGATTAATCCACTGTTATTTTAAATGTTAACTTACTCCTGTCCCTTAATCTTCTCACTATCTCCCGATCTATATCCCTGGCACCTTTATCTGCACATATCATCAAGGTCCTTGGACAGATGTATGTACTCCTCCTAATGACAATATCAGTGGGATGGTTCAGTATAAGATCCCTGTGTCCCCTTCCAACAACAACATCCCTTAGTCCATCTACTAGGATCTCAACAACTACTCTACTGGCGTTCCTTATCCTCTCCTTGAAGTCCTCTGGGAAGTCTAACATGGACTTATCTGCAGAGATACCTATTATACAATCTCCAGTTGACGTTAGATAGTCCTCCTTTGTGATCTCCAAGGTAGTCTTATGGGTACATTTAACGTTGGGATGCCCCTTTGCAGTAATAAGGAAGGACCTCATAGTTTCACCTCATTATAAAAATACGTGAGATTATGACTATAACAGAGTTAGACGTGATAAAGACTATCTTAAATAACATAACTTATAGAGGGGATGAAGTTAAAGGAATAGGAGATGACTGTGCAGTTTTCAAAGTGGGGGATAGCTACTTAACGGTAACCTCGGACATGATGTTTAGATCTACTCACTTCCCAGATATCCTAACCCCCTTCCAGATAGGTATGAGGGTGGTCACTGCAACAGTATCTGACATAGCTGCTATGTGCGCAAAACCCCTAGGGATATTAATATCTATGGGACTACCTAAGGTGGAGAGAGGTTTTCTCCTAGATCTTATA
>DQUI01000076.1 GCA_015662355.1 Methanothermococcus okinawensis | reverse complement strand
TGGCAGGTTCTGACAGATGGGGTACAAAGGCTGCAGTGGAGTACTTTAAAACCTTAGAGGATCTCCCTAAGGAGCCAATCTTCGTAGAGTGGAGGAATGAGAGGGCCGTGAAAATAGAGAAACCTTAAGTTTCCTATCTCTTTTTTTAACAATATTAAAAAAATAAAAAAGTAGTTTTATTCGATGTTAATACCTCTTCTAATGGAGGACTCAGCTTTTGGTAGATTTACTATTAGAAGTCCATTTTCAAATTTAGCACTGGCAGCGTCCTCCCTTACAGTTACAGGTAACTTTATTACTCTGAATACCTCTTCCTCCTCAGGTATCTCGGAGTAGATGATTCTCTCAGACTCAGTTACCATGAGAGGTGTCCTCTTGGCCCTGATTTCCAAGGTGTCTCCAATGGCGTTTAGTGCAATGTCCTCCTTGTTTACCCCTGGGAGCATAGCAATAACTTTTATATTTTCGTCACCCTCTATTATAGCTAGGGGCATGAAACCTTTACCAGAGATCTCTATACCAGTGGAGACCATAGGTCTTCTAGCAGGTACAGAGGCACCTATCATAGGGGTCATGAACATCTCTGCCATTAATCTCTCTATATCCATAAATGGATCCCTTCCAAACATATCTTTATCACCTCTTTCTGTTCTTGTATATTGGTTCCTTAGTAGTTCTATATAAACCTTTCGCTCCAGTGTTTATATAATCACAACCTAAGGTGGTTGTTATCAAAAAAATAGATATTACCCATCCTGTTTTTATAGTAATTCTAGGACATTTAGCTATACTCCTACTTGCCATCCCCTACTATTCCTCCCTTGGATATGAGAAGTTAATAAAGATTTTTCTAATAATAGCTATCTTTATACTCTTCTACTCTATACCTTTCTTTATAGGGGATAAGATATTTGAGAAGATAGGCAATACCTCTCTAAGGTTTTTACTACCAGCCCTATTTGGAACAGTACTGTTTTTACTGATATTCTACGGGGTTTTCACCGTTACAAAATCTTATCTAACTTCTATACTCTACTCAATCCTAGTATTGATAGTAGCAAACCTCTATGTCCTCTATAACTTTCTTAAAGAGGGGGTTGTAAGAAACCCTCCAGTAGTATTAGAGGTACTGAAGTACATAGAGGACATAATATTTGCAGTAGGTGTTCTATCCTTTATAGCCTTAACTGTAAAGTACAACACTATACCTATACTAGATTACAGGGTAAGGATGGCTATCTCTAAGGACCCCCTAAGACTTATCTCCACTGGGGCCCTTGTTTACGGAGGTATGGGTAACCCCCTCTACTTTATACTAGCCTTTATTCTTATCCTACTGTTAGGATATAAGGCAGGTATTCTAATACTTATTATCTCTTTTTTACTCTACAACTATTATCTAAAGAGGATATCCCTTAAAGGGATAGTAATCTCTATTTTAGGGTTGATAGTATTACTGGCTGTTATGGCCAAAATAATACTACTGTCCTCTGGACAGCAGTGGAGTGTTGGCGTCCTCGAGATACTGTCCTACAGGGCCTACTTCGATATTAAAGTGCTGGAGAAGATAGTGGATTATCCAACACCTACCCTTGGAAAGATTCTATTGAATCCAGAGGGTGAGAAACTTATTGGAGAGTTACTCTTTGGTTACTCCCACAACTTTACATCTACTATGTTTGGCCCTGTATACTTAGACTTTAATATCTATGGGCTGTTATTTGCAACTCTACTAGGTTTATTCAGCAGATTCATATATAAGGGGGACAAGAGGATATACTGTATATACGCAGCTATACTCCTCTCCATGTGTGAGATAGGTATTAACTACGGATTTTTAATCGTCACCTTTACTATGCTCTATGTGAATGCCCTACTAAATCTAAAGGAGGAGTTTATAAAGTTGCTCCCACTAAAAGACAGAAATTAAAAAATTTTTTCTAATAATCATTACTGGGATATATATGGAGGTTAAAGATAACTTTCAAGATACCTCTACTGTTAACACCGTTAAAAATGGGGAAAAATATCTCGTTGTTGTAGTGGATATGGACGACGATGTAGGAAGGAAGGCCAATATTAAGACTCCAGTGATAGGGAGATCTAACTGTATAAACGCTGCCGTTAAACTGGGACTGGTAGATCCAGGGGATACTGATATAAACTCTATCCTTGGAGGGGTGAAGTTATACGACAACCTTAAAAGGGAGGGTAACGAGGTAGAGCTGGCAATTATCTCCGGCTATAAAGATGTGGAATCTAAGGAGTGCGCCAAGAGGATAAAGGAACAGTTGGACTTTCTCCTCTACTTCTACGAACCTACTTTTGTATACTTTGTATCTGACGGTAAGGAGGACGAGTTGGTATTAAAGTACTTAGAGGGTAAAGATGTATTTGTGTGGAAAAAGAGGGTAGTTGTAAAGCAGAGTGAATACCTAGAGTCTACATACTATCTCATCCAGGAGTTTCTTCAGAAGACTATGTCCCAGTATCTACCCTTTATATTTACCTCTATAGGTTTTGCCATGGTTCTCTACGCCATATTTGCAGATCTTGGCTGGAGGATTATCGTAGGTATAGTGGGACTGTATATCCTCTCAGAGGGTTCAGGGTTAATTGAGGATTTAAAGAGAGCTTTAAAGGAGGAGGGGAGGAGCTTTGAGTTTAAAAGACTTACACCTATAGGTAACACTATAGCTATTTTGATTATAGCTATAGGGGCTCTCTACTCCTACAGTATGGCTCAGAGTATAGATTTTATAACTTTTATAGGGAAGTTTCTCCAGTACTTCACAGACTTCTTTGTGTTAGGTTTGTTTATCGTTTTAGTTGCCCGATCTATAGACAGTGTTATCTACTTCAATAGGGATGTATTAGATATTTTAAAGAGATTTCTCTTTGGTATTGTAGTCCTCTTTATACTTAGGGAGATCCTCATTAGGTTTTCCAACCTTCTATGTGGGAGGGCAGAACTTGTAGAGGTGATTGTGTCTGTTGTTGTGTATACGTTGATAACTGCTATTCTCTTTGTAGTGCTCTTCTACAACAGGGGTAGGAGGGTTATAACGGGATAGTATGCTAAAGATCTTGGCATATACAGGAGAGGATATAGTTGAAATAGGTCTAGAGGACCTTGAGCATTACAGGGACTACGTACTGGTGTGGGTAGACTGCTATGCACCTTCAGAGGAGGAACTTTTAAAACTCTCTGAGAAGATAGGTATAAGTGTGGAGGAGTTGAAGGTAGGTTTAGATGAACAGGAAATACCTAGAGTTGAAGAGGAGGAGGACTACTATCTGATTATCTATAAGGCACCTCTATGTGAGGAGGAGGTTATCACCACATCCTTTGGTATATTTATAAAGGACAACGTGATATTGACAATCCACGCCAATAAGATAAAACCTATAGGGAGGATATACACCTTATTAAAGTCTAAGAAACCTAAAACCCTCATGGGAAAGGGGGTAGGTTTTTTTCTCTACGTACTTTTAAACCAGATTACACTATACTACTCCAGGATACTGTTAAACCTAGAGGATAAGTTGGACAAGTTAGAGGACGCCTTAATAAAGGGAGATAGGAATGTAACAGAGGAGATCCTACAACTGAGGAAGACTCTGGTATACTTCCACAAGGCTCTTGTGTATAACAAGGATGTCCTATCAATACTTAAGAGAAAGTATCTTCCTATCACTACCCAGGAGGATAGGGAACATTTAGAGGACCTCTACTACGACACCCTCCAGTTGTTAGACATGGAGACTACATACAGGGAGTTGTTAGTTTCCATGATGGATATGAGTCTATCTCTAGAGAATATCAGGATGAATCAGATAATGAAGATACTAACTATGGTTACTACTGTCTTTGCAGTTCCTGTATGGATAACTGGCGTATTTGGTATGAACTTTAAGCACATGCCCCTTATAGAGAACCTCTATGGGTTTTGGATAATTATGGGTGTGATTTTAATCACTATAGTAATACTCATGTACGTATTTATAAAGGAGGGGTGGTTGTAGATGAAGGAGATAGTTATCTGGCCAGTCTATATAGATAGAGATAGTAGTCGAAGGGAGGGGCGACAGGTGCCCAGGGACTTAGGTGTTAAAAATCCTAACGTGAAAAATATATACAGGGCGTTAAAGAAGATGGGCTACTCCCCTGAGATGATAAGGGATAAGTGTTATCCAAGGAGGCACTGGGAGATCTCTGGATATGTCAAGGTTAAAGTAGAGGAAGGTACTTCAAAGTTAGAGTTGTTAAAGGAGGTATGTAAGAACTACAGGAAGTAGTTGACAATAACCTAATTACCTGTCTTTAAACATCCTATTCTTCAACCTTATCTTAACTGCCCTGGCATGGTTGTAGAGACCCTCTACCTCTGCCAGAGTTATAACAGTTTCAGATATATTCTCTAACCCCTCCCTACTAAGCTCCTGTATAGAGATCTTTTTTATAAAGTGATCTACACTTAAACCTGAGTACATCCTTGCACAACCTCCAGTAGGTAGGACGTGGTTTGTCCCAGTGGCGTAGTCCCCTACAGGTACTGGAGCATACTCCCCAAGGAATACACTCCCTGCATGCTCAATATATCTCAAGATCTCCCTAGGGTTTTCAGTGATGATCTCAAGATGTTCAGGGGCGTACTCGTTGGAGAATTCAATACACTCTGTAATATCTCCGTAGAGGAAAGCCATATTTTTAAGGGAGCTCTCTAAAATATCCTTACGTTCTATATCCCTTAACAACTCTAAAACCTTGTCCCTAATAGAGAGGGCCTTCTCTCTAGAGGTAGTAAGGAGGATACAGGAGGAGTTGGGGTCGTGTTCCCCCTGGGCCAGGAGATCCATGGCCACGTACTCATCCCTTGCACTTTCGTCACATATTATTAACACCTCAGAAGGTCCTGCAGGAAAGTCTATCTTCACGTCACTGCCACTTACTAACATCTTTGCCCCTGTTACGTAGATATTCCCAGGTCCCACTATTATGTCCACCTTAGGTATAGTTTCAGTGCCGTAGGCTAAAGCCCCTATAGCCTGGGCACCTCCTACCTTGTATATCTCATCTGCCCCTGCAATATGGGAGGCCACCAAGTTAACAGGATTCATCTCCCCTCCACTAGGGGGAGATACTATCACTATTTTTTTAACTCCAGCTACCTTGGCAGGTACTACAGTCATAAGTACAGTTGAGGGATAGAAGGCCCTCCCGCCAGGTATATAACACCCTGCACTTCCTATAGGTCTTACTATCTGCCCAGTTGTTATCCCATCCCTTTCCATCTCCCACTCCCTAATCCCCTCAAGCTGCATCTCATGGAACCTCTTTATATTTTCATATGCCCTCTCAATGGCAGATATCACCTTGCTATCCACCTTATCATATGCCCTCTCTATCTCCTCCTCGTAAACTCTGAAGTCCTCAATATCCACCTTATCAAACTTTCTCGTGTACTCCCTTAAAGCTTCATCTCCCCTTCTCTTAACGTTGTCAAGTATCTCCTTAACTGTTGGTAGTATCTCCTCTAGGTTCATCCTGTTTCTGTTTATAATCCTATACCTCTCCTCCTCTGTTAGATCTTTGATACCCTTAACTATCATGTTATCACTTCACTATCTCCATTACACTTATCTTTTCACACAACCTTTTAACAACATCCTCTCTATCTTTGAAGTACTCCTCCTCAATGTGGAATACTCTCCTGATCCTCTTTAACTTCTCAAGGTTGAGATCTAATACAGAGTTGTCTATCCTTCCCCCTGTATACTTTAATATCTCCTTTAATGTATCTTCATCTGGACATACTATACAGACGTTCCTCCCCTCTCCAGTTTTCACCCCTATAATCTCTATGGCGTTGGATATCTGCCTCTGTGCAGAGGCCCTTACAAGGATCTCCATCCAGAAGCTATTTGTAATAGGCTCTTTAGATCTTGCCTGATTGATAGCATGGAGGATATGTTTCTCCGTTGCCACTACATCTCCATCTAATATTTGAAAGGGTAAGTCCAACTTAAATATATCCTCCTTTATAGTACAACCTCTTACACCTACAACTATCATAGTAATCCCCTAGTAAACCTTTGATATAATAATAATAGGTGAAAAGATATGAAGGTGATCCTTGTAGGTGCTGGACCTGGGGATGAAGAGCTGATTACTTTAAAAGGTCTAAAGGCTATAAAAAGTGGAGATGTAATTGTCTACGACCACCTTATAAATAAGAGATTACTGGAGTACGCCAGGAAAGATGCAGAGCTAATATACGTAGGGAAGAGGAAGGGAAAACACTCCTACAGACAGGAGGACATAAACAAACTACTGGTGGAGAAGGCCAGGGAGAACAAGGTTGTAATAAGGTTGAAAGGTGGAGATCCCTTTGTATTTGGAAGGGGAGGGGAGGAGGTACTCTATCTGAAGAGACATAACATACCCTATCAGGTTATCCCAGGTATCACCTCGGCAATAGCAGTTCCTGAGGTTGCAGGTATTCCCCTAACTCACAGGAAGATATCTACATCCTTTACAGTAGTAACAGGACATGAGGCAGAGGATAAGGAGGAGAAACAGGTGCGACTGAGGGATCTAAACGGGGACACCATTGTTATACTCATGGGGATAACTAACTTGGAGAAGCATGTTGAAGAACTTTTAAAACATCCTAGAAGGAGTGAAAATACCCCAGTGGCCATAATAACCGAGGGTACTACAGAGCGCCAGAAGGTAGTAAAGGGCACCTTGGGAGATATTGTTAAAAAGGCCAGGGAGAGTAATATTAAACCTCCTGGGGTTATAGTAGTAGGGGAGGTTGTAAATATATTAGACAGATGACTTATAAATATTTAAATAACAGATATAGTTATAAAAAAGATTAGGTGATAGAGTGAAGGTTGTAGGGATTAGTGGTTCTCCAAGAAATGGAAATACTGCCTTCTTAGTAAAGGAGGCCTTAAAAGCTGTAGAGGAGGAAGGTATTGAAACCCAGTATATCTCCCTAGCTGGGAAGAAGTTAAACCCCTGCTTAGCCTGTGATGGATGTAAAAAGGAAGGGAAATGTGTAGTGATGGACGATATCAACGATATACTGGAGGAGATGGTAGGGGCAGAGGGTGTTATCATAGGTTCTCCAGTATACTTTGGAGGTGTTAGCGCCCAGTTGAAGATGCTCTTCGATAGATCTAGACCTTACAGGAGAGGGTTTAAACTGAAGAATAAAGTAGGAGGGGCAATAGCAGTAGGGGCTGCAAGAAATGGGGGGCAGGAGACTACAATAAAGGACATTCACAACTTTATGTTAATACACTCTATGATAGTAGTAGGGGACAGTGATCCAACTGCCCATTACGGAGGTACAGGGGTAGGGGCCCATCTAGAGGACTGTAAGAGGGACGAGATAGGAATAGAGACCTCAAGGAACTTAGGTAAGAAAGTTGCCCAGGTTGTTAAGCTCATAGGAAAAAGAAATATTTAAATATCCTTTTATACCACCAATGTTTATTTTAAAATTTTAAACAAAAATTTAATAAACAATAAAATAAATTACACAAAACTATTAACTATAGGAGGAGGACTATGAGACTAGTTAACGAGGCACTCTCTAGACAAGACAGTAAAAATTTACAGGAAGATAACGTTGGAAAGGTAAATATTCTCGTAGTAGGTTGTGGGGGGGCAGGTAACAACACTATCCATAGGCTTATGGAGATGGGTATTAAGGGGGCAGAAACTATCGCCTTGAATACAGACAAGCAACATCTAGAACATATAAATGCCCATAAGAAGATTCTCATTGGATCTACCTTAACAAGAGGTCTTGGTGCTGGAGGTTATCCAGAGATTGGAAGGAAGTCTGCAGAGCTGGCAAAGGGTGTACTAGAGGACGTCCTAAAAAATGCTGACCTAGTATTTGTTACAGCTGGACTGGGAGGAGGTACTGGGACAGGTTCTGCCCCAGTGGTAGCTGAGATAGCCAAGGAGCAGGGAGCTATAGTAATAGGAGTTGTCACCTATCCCTTTAGAATAGAGAGGGCTAGATTAAAGAAGGCAGAGGAAGGTCTTGAGAGACTAACTGAGGCCTGCGACACTGTAATAGTGATAGACAACAACAAGCTGTTAGAGTTAGTACCTAACTTACCAATAAACGACGCATTTAAAGTTGCAGATGAGATCATAGCCAATGCAGTAAAGGGGATAACTGAAACCATATGTGAGAAGAGTTTAATCAACATCGACTTTGCAGATGTGAAGGCTGTGATGTCCAATGGAGGGGTGGCTATGATAGGGGTTGGAGAGGTAGACTCCAATATGAAGGGGGACAGGGTGGAGAGAGTGGTGAAGGAGACTATGAACTGTCCCCTCCTAGACGTAGATTACACAGGGGCAACAGGGGCTCTGATCCATATAACTGGAGGGCCAGATCTCTCCCTAGAGGAGGCTGTAAGGATTGGAGAGAAGATCACAGAGAACCTAAACCCAGATGCCAACGTAATATGGGGTGCCAGGATAGATCCCTCTATGGAGGGGTGCCTTAGAGTTATGGCTATAGTTACAGGGGTAAAGTCCCCAAATATACTAGGGGGAAATAAAAGTTCAAAGAAGATAGTACCTACACCTAAGAAGAGTAACACCTTAGGTATTGACTACATAGTATAACTTTTTTTTATTATATTTTCTCTTCTATTTTTTTATCTAGCAGTAAAAAGGGAATAAGATGGGGGTAAAGAAGCACGTCTTAATAGTTATTCTCTTTTTCACAGTTGTCACTACACTGGGAGCTATAAAGTTTGAGGACTACTCTGCAGTATTTGATATAAAACAGGACGACACTGTACATGGAGATATACACCTGGCAATATACAACAACAACTCTAAGGAGATACCTAGTATTACCTATATTCTACCCCATCATATCTACAACTTAAAGGTAACCTCTAACAGAGATATAAGTTATATAGGGGAAAAACACCAGGAGGGTTTCACAAAGATAGAGGTGAAGTTCAAAAGTCCTGTGAAAAATGGGGACAGGTGTTATATAAACATAAGTTTCGACGGAGATATGATCTGGGATAAGTACGGGAAGAAGATGTTTTCAGCTACAATACCTGCTGTAGATTCTAACTTCTCTATGACAGTAATACTGCCAAAGGGGGCCACTGTAGTATCCCCTGCAGAGGGCCTCTTAAGTATAACACCTCAGGACTACACCATAGACACAGATGGAAAGAGGATATATATAAGATGGAATAGGGAGTTGAGTAAGGAGGATAAATACTTTACAGCCACTGTCTCCTACGTATTGCAGACTGGCAACGGGATAGGGGGAGTAATCCATGGAGGTTTCTACTACAACCTCCTCCTAATACTACTACTAGTTATTATAGCTGGAGCCCTCTATGGTATATACCAGGAAAAAAGGAAAGTTGCAGAGAGGGAGCGGACTATAGAGGAGTTATCCCATAGGATCAACAACCTCTTAAAGGATCTAAATGGGCTCGAGGTTGAGGTAGAGGGGAAGGAAAATATTATCGCAGAGTTAAAGAGGAAAAACAGTGAGTTAACAGAAGAACTAGGTAAACTAGTGTCCCAGCTGAACAGATTAAAGGGAGAGTGTATAGAGAAGGACAAGATAATAAAGGAACTTAAGGGGGCCTGTGAGGATCTTAAAAATCAACTTGAGCACTATAAAGGGGAGGTTATAAAGTTAAATGTTAAACTGGAGGAGTTGGAAGAGGAGAATAAAAGATACAGGGAGGAGTTGGAGAAGTGTAAGAGAACCCTCTCTGAAAGGGAGAAAACTATAGAGAATCTAAAGAGTACCTTGAAGGAATACAGGGATAAGATAGAAGAGTTGAAAGATAAGATAAGGGATTATGAGAGGGATTTAAATAACTTTCTCATGGACATACTGACAGAAGACGAGAAGAGGATTGTAAACCTGATAAAGAAGTACGGAGAGATCACTCAAAAGGAGATTGTAGAGATTACAGGGATGAGTAAGCCTAAAGTCTCTAGAATAGTGGCAGATCTTGAAAGTAGAGGTATAATAAGAAAAATCAAAATAGGAAGGATAAACAAGGTGGCGTTGACAGATAGGTTTAGGTGGGACTAATGGAGTGGAAGTATATAATTATATTTTTACTACTTCTAAACGGTGTAGAGGCTCTAGTTATTGGAGAGGAGAAACCCTCCCTTGTAGATACTGTATTTGTTACAAATAACAGGTGGCCAGATTGTATCGCCGCTACAGACTATGGATACGAAGTAGATGGGGTTATACTTCAAACCTACAGTAACTATCTAGATCCCTCTGTTGAATCCCTCATTGAGGGGATCGCCCCAAAGAGAATAGTTATAGTAGGGGGACCTCTGGCAGTGTCCTACAGTGTGGAGGAGAGGTTGAAGAAGTACGGGGACGTTGTAAGGGTGTGGGGACCTACTAGAGTAGAGACCAGGGAGGAGATACTTAAGATGATAGAGAGAGAAGAAAGGATAGTTTTAGTAAATGGTAGCAACTTTAAGGATGCTGTAGACGTGATCTCCAGGGATTATGCACCTGCCTACTGTTTTATAAATGTTTACGATCCTTACCAGGTCATGAGGGTTTACAGGGACGACGGTATAGTTGAGCTCTACTACGTTAAGAATAGGAGACTTATAGGTAAATACCCTAGGAGATACGTTTTAGAACTCCCTGGAAAGATAGTGGTTTTAAGTAGATGCCCAGATATGGACATAGAGTTTACAAACAACCAGTATATAGCAAAATTTGGATATAAACTGATAGATTTAGGGAATACCTCCTTCAACTCCCCCTGTGGCTATACAGTAGTAGTTAACGAAAATACACCCTCTGGAGTACTACTCTCCAAGTATTTAGATATCCCTGTTGTATACAACTCAGAGATCCCTAGAGGGGATAAAGTCATAAAATTTGAAAACGACCCTATTAACAGCAGCATTACCGTCACTGTAGATATACTTGTTCTTAAAAGAACTGTAGAACTGTATAAGAGAAACAGGGATTTAAAGCAGTCCCTATATGAGGCGAAGACACAACTTTGGTCTAAGAATATCCCTGTAGAGAGATACAACATCCCCTACTCCTGTCTGGAGAAGTACATAGAGAAGATGGAATATTAAAATATTTTAAATATTAGTAAAAATAGAGGTTATTAAAAATAAAAGTGGGATTGTTATGAAGATCCTTATATCTGTATGTGGAGAGGGTTTTGGACATACTACTAGATGCCTTGCTATAGGTGAGGAGTTGTCAAAGGAGCACGAGGTTAAATTCATAGCCTACGGCAAAAGTATGGAGTATATAAAGAGATGTAATTTTGAAGTCTTTGAAACCTGTCCAGAGATCAAATTAACTGGATACGAGGGGAGGTTCGATATTAAGGGGAGTATATTCAACAGGGAGCATAAACCTACAGAGGCGATAAAGAGGGAGTTAAAGATAGTAAGAAAATACAAACCTGATCTTATCATTGTAGATTGTAAGTACAGCACCGCCCTAATTGCAAAGCTCCTAAATATTCCCTTCTATATAGTTACAAATCAGAACTACAGTAGATCTCAGGACAGTAGGCGATTTATCGTTTATCCTGTTATGAGGTTTTTAAATATTATAAACAAGAGGGCTAGGGGGGTTATAGTACCTGATCTTCCAATGCCTTACACTATATGTGAGTACAACTTAACAATGTTAAATAACCTTCACTTCGTAGGCCCCTTAATTAGATACAACATAGAGGACTACTGGGATGATGAGGATGAAGGTTATATCCTCAGTGTAATTGGGGGATTTGAATACAGGTATAGAATATTAAAGTTGTTAAATGAGATCTCAAGGAAAAGAGGAGTTAAAGTAAAGATGGTATGTGGAAGTTACGAGGTTGCAGAGAAACTTAGGAGGATAAAGGCTCCAAATGTAGAGGTTATCCCCTTTACAACTGATATGAAGGATCTTATTAGGAGGTGTTCCTTTATAGTGTGTCATGGAGGGCACTCCACGTTGATGGAGGCTATAAGTTTTGGAAAACCTGTTATTACTATCCCAGATCTCTATCACCCTGAGCAGGAGAACAACAGTAGAAAAATAGGAGATTTAAAGTGTGGGATAGTCCTCAGTCACATCAACTTGGAGGATAGTTTAGAGTGGGCTATTGAGGAGATGTTAACTAACCCCCTATACTCTAGAAACGCCAGGAAATTAAAGGAGTTATCTAAGTTCTACAACGGGAGGAAAAATATAAGGGAGATGATAAAGAGATTTGAAAGGGATAACAGATCAGGGGGAACCTCTTCCCTTTTAAAGCTTTCAGGGGATAGTAAGAATTTTAAGGTGTTTTAAAATTATTTTAGTATTCTCTCAATAGGTATTATCAGTATATCCCTTGCACCAAGTTCCTCTAACTTAGACACTGTTGAAAATACCTCCCTCTCATCTATCACTGCATGGATAGCTACTATGTTGTCATGGGACAGTACCTGGGATACTGTGGGCCCACTCATCCCAGGTAATACCTTTTTAATATCCTCAAGTATCTCCTTCGGTGCATTCATCATGATAAGTCTCTTTCTCTGGGCGTGAAGTACACTCCTTATCCCAGTAACTATCTGGTTTATCTTTATCTGTTTTTCAGGATCCCTTATACTCTCCTTATTTCCAATAAGTCTTGTAGTAGTGGAGAGTATTGTTTCAATAGGTCTCAACCTGTTTAACTTCAAGGTAGTACCTGTAGAGGTTAAATCACTTATAATATCTGCAACCCCTATAAAGGGTGCTATCTCTGTAGCTCCACTAAGTTCCACAATCTCCAACTTTAAGTTCCTACTCTCTAGGAATTTCCCTGTAATATTTGGGAACTCTGTTGCTATCCTCATCCCGTCTTTTAAATCCTCTAGGGATCTGATGTTAGAATCCTCAGGGACTGCTATTACTAAATCTGCCTTTCCAAGGTTGAGATCTAGGAGGAACTCCACCTTATCCTCTACTCCCCTCTCAAGTACTAGGTCATACCCTGTAATACCTAGATCTGCAACTCCATCTGCAACGAACTCTGGAATATCCCTGGCTCTGGCAAACATTACATTTATCTCCTCGTCTACTGTTTTTGCAAATAAACTTCTCCCCTTAACAGACATCTTTAAACCTGCCTTCTCTAGGATCTTTATAACAGGCTCAGAGATCCTCCCCTTGTTAGGTACTGCCAGAAGTATCAAACTACCACCTTCTTTATTTAGAGGAAGAGTTTTTTAACGTAATCTACAGCATCCTTCTTAGCCAGGACTATAACTCTGTTTTTAGGTTTTAGCATAGTATTTCCATCAGGTATCTTTAACTCCCCGTCCTCGTAAACTGCAATTATTAGATAATCCCTGTTCCTCTCTAAATCCCTTATACGTTTATTGGCAACCTTGGAGTTCTCCCCGATAATTAACTCTAGGATCTCTGCATCCCCTCTACCTATCACCGCCAGATCTACTATACCAGGTAGGTCAATAAGTTTCTCTATGTAGTTTGCAGCTACAAGTTCAGGACTAACTACCACATCTATATTTAAATTTTCAAATACCTCCTTGTACTCAGGATCTCTAACTCTCACTATAGTTTTAGGGACGTTGTAGTTTTTTGCCAGTAATGCACTCATAAGGTTTATCTCCTGTCTCCCAGTAACTGCTATAAAGATATCTGCACTTTCAATATCTGCACTCTCTAAGGTCTTAATACGGGTACAGTCTCCATTTATTACAAGGGCGTCTATCTCAGAGGCAGCCTCCTCACATACCTCCTTAGATATGTCTATAAGTACTAAGTCGTGATTCTTCTCAGCTAGGGATTTTGCCAGTGCAAAACCTACTCGCCCTATACCTCCAATTACGATATACATATATATCACTGTTTAAACCCTCTTCCAAGGTATACCTCTATCTTCAAAAAATTTAATATATCTTTTTTTATCCTCCCCTCTAAGACCTTTCCAGTCAAGGAGTACGTAGTCAAAGAGTTGCTTCTCAACTAACTGATTTAGAACCTTATCTGAAACCTTTGCATACTTGGGAACTATATAGCCTACGTAGCACCTATTCTCCAACACCAACTTTGTAAACTTTGGAGCGTAGTGTCCACCACCAAAGGCAATTACCCTGTCTAAGGGGTTATAATCCTTAGAGTTAAGTTGTTCTATAGTATCCAATACTGCCCTTCCAACTATCTCCCCTCCCTCTCTCTTCCTCCACTCCCTCTCAGTACTACCTATCTCTACAAATACACTAGGAGCTAGGAGATCTGAAGGGCCGTGATGGACAGCTTCAAAGGAGACCTGGAAGTTTATATCTTTATATCTCCCCTCCCTACTACGTCTAAAGATAGCCCTTAGGAGGAGGGAGTTTAAAACACTGTCACAGGGACATACCTCCTGGGGGTTGCCTCCAAAGAGGTTATCCTCAGTGAGGTTTCCAGGGGTATGGACTGTTAAAGTTGGAGGTGGGTGCTCCCCACCACTTCTATGTTTTGAGAGGAAGATGTAGTAGTCATAACCTTTTGGAATATCCTTCTGACTAAGTGTTATAAGGTCCTCCTCTGTCTCAAAGTAGGAGATATGTTTTCTTATACTCCCCTCTAAGACATTATCTAGATTCTCCTTGATATTTAGTCCTGCAGGATCCCTGGTGGAGTAGATTAGTAGATATCTCATAATTCCCCATTAATTCTTCCTGTACTCCTCCAATATCCTCCTGGCTAAATTTATCTTGTCCTCCATATTTCTAAGTATAATGTCTGCCCCTACTACCTTACACTCTATACCTCTTTTTTTCTCCTCTACATTATCCCTGTTGTCTATTATTAAGGTGTCTACAATGTCCTGGTAAAACTTGTATATCCCGTAGATATTTACAGGATAACCTTTAGCCTCCATGAAAACACCTGCTGGCCCACTAACTGCCCTATCTCCCACTATAGGGGACACTACAAACACCCTCTTATCTTTAAGAGCCCTTTTAATATCCCTTATACTTAGTATTGGACCTATGGAGGTTATAGGGTTGGAAGGTCCAATAACTACTAACTCTGCCTCCTCTATAGATACGAGAGCCTCCTCTACCCCTTTAGCGTACTGGGAATTCTCATAGAACACATCTAACACCTTGGCTTTACCTCTCCTCTTTATCCAGAAGTCGTGGAACTTCAGGAGGATCTTCTCCCCTTCCTCTTCAACAAGTATCTTCGTCTCCACCTTGTCATCTGTCATAGGAAATACCTTGGCCTTGATGTTCAACAGTTTCCTCTCCATATCTACAACTTTAGAGAGGGGATAACCTCGTCTTAAGAAGTAGGTCTTATGGATCTTCAGAGCCCTGTCCCTGTCCCCAATTCTCAGGAATTCAGAGAAACCTTCACACTGATACATCTTTAAAGTCTCGTGGGTGATAAATGTATCACCTTTAACTCCATACCAGGTATCCTCGTTTATCATGTCTGCCAAGGTATAGAGTACAGTGTCTATATCTGGAGATAAATATAGGTCCCCTACCCAGGTGTCCTCCCCAGTATTTACAACTACAGAGATGTTATCCTCCTTCACTACTTTCTTTAACCCCTGGAGAAGTTTAGGGGTACCTGTACCCCCTGACAACAGAGTTATCTTCATGATCTCCCCTCTATATTCTAATTAACTCCCTATAGGAGAGATAGCAAAGTATTACACCTGAGAGTACAGCAGTTCCCAGTAGCATCCACATAATTATAACCTGGATCTTTGCAGCATATAGAGGATCTGCACCACTGAGTAACATACCTGTCATAGTACCAGGTATAAATATAATACCTACAGACTTGGTCATGTTCATCTTAGGTATAACGGCAGAGGTAATTGCCACCTTCATAAAAGGCTTCAGAGCCTGGAACTCAGATGCACCTAGGGCTAGATAACCCCAGAGCATATCCCTGTTAGATTTAATATGATCTATGACCTTATCCAGGGCTAGATGAACAGTGTTCATAGAGTTTCCAACTATCATGCCCATAAGGGGTATGATATACCTAGGTTTATAGGGCACTATATAGGAGAGTCTCCATATAGTCAAGGTGAAGAGGGTAACTGTTAAAAGTGTTAAAAAGATGTAGAGAAACATTTTACTACTACTACCATTAATTTTATTACTAACTTTACTGTTAACAATATAGGTGGCAGTGAGTACCATTATAAGGAGTATAACATAGGTGAGTATCATATCCCCGTACTGAAAGACATAGGTGAGAACATAACCTAACATTATCAGCTGGATAAGTGCGAGGAAGGCTGCATAGAGTATCTCCCTCTCCAATCCAATCTTCTCCTTTATAGAGAGTACTACAGCGATAAGTATAAAGATAAAACCGTAGATCAGCTCTAACATAAAAATCCCTAAAGAGAGTTATACCTTACTACTCCTTATTAGAAACTCTGCAATCCTGTAATCTGCATCTATCCCCAGCTGCTGAAACCCCTTTATACCTGGTACTGCGTTAGTCTCGATAACGTAATAACCTTCCTTAGATGGGAGTATATCTACCCCTACTATATCTCCCCCTATAGACTGGGCACATCTCAGTGCTAGCTCCTCTAGCTCCTCCTCTATCTCTACAGGTCTAATGGAACTTCCCATATATAGATTTGTAACGAAGTTTTTACTAACCCTGCTGTATCCCCCAACTATTTCATCTCCAACTACCAGTATCCTAATATCCCTGTAGAGGTTTCCAACTTTGAAGTCTATGTACTCCTGTACTATCATCCCCTCCCATATGGCATTTTCAGTGTATCTCTTTAACTCCTCATCTGATGTTATCTTTCTAACTGAAACTCCACACTTTGAAAAGGAGTGTTTTAGTACTACAGGGTAATCTAAATTTTCCCTCTCTATAAATCTTTTTGCATCCTCGTAATCCCTTATAAGGGCTGTTTTTGGAGTGTTTATGTTATTTTTAGAGAGTATTTTTATAGTTTTAAATTTATCTGAGGAGTTGTAGAGGGTTTTTAAACTGTTTATAAATTTATGGCCTTCACACTCTAGTGCATTTAACACCTGCCAGGAGTAGAGGGTCAATCTCCCTAGATAACTACCTATACTACACCTGGGATGTATAACCTCACCCTCTATATGGAAGTCCCTATCTACTAGTAAATTATCATCTGACAGTAGTAAAATTTTACATCTATTACCTAAGGCCTCTATAGCTCTCTTTAAGGCGTAAGTTGTGGAACTACCCTCTGGACTTATTACAGTTATCATGGTCCTACCTAAAGTTACTATTAAATAACTGGGATTTTATTAATACGTTATTATTATTATAAGGTGAGAGGGTGTATCAGTGGAAACTAAGAGAAATAGTTGATAACAGCCTATGTGCCAGTTGTAGTACCTGTGCCATCGTATGTCCCAACAACATAGTAGCCTTTGATGGAGTCCCAAGGTTAAAAGAGGAGTGTTTAAGGAAGGGACATGGTATGTGTTACGACGTATGTCCAAGGGTATCCTCTGGAGGTTATCAGATAAGGATCAGGGGAGGTTTTAAGGAGAGGGAGGAGTACTACTATGGAAGAGGGGATGTTGAGGGGCAGGACGGTGGAGTTGTTACCACCTTCTTAAAGTATCTCCTGAAAGAGAATAAGATAGATGGGGCAGTTGTTGTAGGGGATGAGTGTTGGAAACCTGTATCTATGGTAGTCCAAGACCCTGGAGATATAGAGAGATGTGCAAAATCTAAGTATACTATCTCTACCCTTGATGCACTTAGAACTGCAGGGGAGATGGGAATTGAGAAGGTGGCAGTTGTAGGTCTTCCATGTCAAATATCTGGTCTAAGAAAAATCCAGTACTTCCCCTACTTAGCCAAGTACAACGGTGAGATAGGTAGAGATGGGAGGATGGTCAAGTTGCCAGAGATGATCTACTTAATTGGGCTGTTCTGTATGGGGAAGTTTAAGGAGGAGAGTATAGACAAGGTCCTTGAAAAGAGCAACCTTAGAAGGGAGGATATAGATAAGTTCCAGATTAAAGAGGGGATGTTTACAGTGGTTACAAAGGAGGGGGAGAGCTATACCTTCCCCCTGAAGGAGCTTGAGTACTGGGAGGGGTGTAAGATCTGTAGGGATTTCGACGCCACAATGGCAGACGTCTCTGTAGGCTCTGTAGGGAGTCCAGAGGGGCACTCTACAGTGGTGATAAGAACTGAGAGGGGGGAGGACATCAAAGAGGCTGTAGAGTTAAGGGAAGGAGTAGATGTGAAGGCCATAGAGAGGATGAGAGACTTAAAGATGAAGAGGTTTAAAAGGGAGATTGAGGAGAGGAGGAAAAAGGGGATGAAGATATCCTACTACTGGATCACAGATTACGGGGGAGTAGGTAAGAGGGCAGATAACACTAACTTTATTAGAATAAGGGGGAAGCCCTGTGGTTGGTACTCTATAGAGGAGATAAGGGAGATATTGGAGATAGCTGAGATGTATGGAGGGAGAATAAAGTTAACAGATAGAGGGGCATTTGAGATCCACTCTATACATCCAATAGATGTAGAGGATATGGTATTGGAGCTTCATAGAAGGGGATTTGTCACTGGTTCTGAGGGACCTCTAGTTAGAACTGTTCTTGGATGTCCAGGTGGGGGAAACTGTAGTAGTGGACTGATAGATACTAGGGAGTTATGTAGGGCTATAGAGGAGAGATTTAGGGAGTACCCTGCCCCTTACAAGTTCAAGATTGCAGTAAGTGGCTGTCCAAACAAGTGTGTTAGGCCTCAGATACACGATATTGGAATAGTTGGTGTCCAATATCCTCTAACCAATGAAAACTGTAACGGATGTGGAAGATGTGCAGATATATGTAAAGTTGAGGCTATAGATGTGAGAGGTGAAACATCCTATACAAACTATAACCTCTGTATAGGTTGTGGAAAGTGTATCAAAGGTTGTCCAAACGAAGGTAGAGAGATAAAAGAGAATGGTTTTATGGTGTATGTTGGAGGGAAATCTGGAAGGGAGGTAGTATACGGAGTACCTATTGGATTGATAGAGAGAGAGGAGATATTTAAGTTAATAGAGGGTGTGTTAAAGGTGTACTCCAAGTACGTGGAGAAACCTCAGAGGGAGAGATTATGTGCTGTTATGAAAAGAGTTGGAGTTGGGATGTTCTTAGAGGAGGTTAAAAGGGAGATAAAAGAGTAATTTTTTTATTTTTTTAAAAAATTATAAAGATCCACTATATCCACTACGGGATATAGTTATAGGGTATTATACTCCTTATCCACTATGGGATAAGGATTAAAAAGAGGACTTTGTTGCAACAGTGGACTACTATTGCAACAACTAATACCTATGATATTAAATCCCTTTAAAATTAGCTTCTTAGTTCAATCTCTATCTGAACAGAATCTGGTATTCTTATCTTCATAATACGTTTCATAGTCCTCTCATCTGCCTCAATATCTATAAGTCTCTTGTGTATCTTCATAGTCCATCTGTCGAAGGTGGAGGAACCCTCTCCATCAGGGGATTTTCTAGTTACTACCTTTAACCTCTTAGTAGGTAGTGGAATAGGTCCTGCAATATCTACACCTGTTTTCTCTGCGATCTCCTTTATCTGTCTACAGACGTCATCTAACTCCCTGTGATCTGTACTAAACAACTTTATCCTAGCCCTCTGCATGTTTCCATCCCGTTAAAAATATTTAAAAAATAAAAAGGGTTTACTTGTTCTTTGGTTTAACGTCTATACACATACCTGCTGCAACAGTCATACCCATATCCCTTATTGCAAATCTACCAAGTTGGGGTATCTCCCTTACGTTCTCAATTACCATAGGCTTAGTAGGTACAACTTTAACTATTGCAGCATCTCCAGTTTTTAGATAGTCAGGGTTCTCCTCTACAACTTCACCAGTTGCAGGGTTTAACTTCTTGAGGAGTTCTGTAAAGGTACATGCTACCTGGGCAGTGTGGGCATGGAATACTGGTGTATACCCTGCTGTAATTACAGTTGGGTGTTGTAGGACAACTATCTGTGCAGTGAACTCTGAAGCTACTGTTGGTGGGTTGTCTGGATGTCCTACTACATCCCCTCTCTTAATATCCTTCTTACTCACTCCCCTTACGTTGAATCCTATGTTGTCCCCAGGTTCTGCCTGCTGTATTGGCTCATGGTGCATCTCGATAGATTTAACCTCTCCTGAAACTCCAGCAGGTTCAAATACTATCTTGTCTCCTACCTTCATAACTCCTGTTTCTACCCTTCCAACTGGAACTGTACCTACTCCAGTAATGGAGTATACGTCCTGGATTGGGAGTCTCAGTGGTTTGTCAATTGGTTTCTCTGGTAGTTTAAATGAGTCTATAACTTCTACCAGTGTTGGACCCTTGTACCATGGCATCTTGTCTGATCTTTTAACAACGTTGTCTCCATGGTAAGCTGCTATAGGTACAAAGTGGATGCTGTCTGGGTTGTAACCTAGTATCCTTAACAACTGGGAGATCATCTCCTTACACTTCTTGTACTCCTCTTCACTGTAGTTAACAGTGTCCATCTTGTTTATAGCAACTGCCAACTGGTTTACCCCTAGAGTTCTAATTAGGAAGAGGTGTTCCTTTGTCTGAGGTTGAATACCTGTTTTAGCGTCGTTTACGTCAACTACTAATACTGCAGCATCTGCCTGGGATGCCCCTGTAATCATGTTTTTAATAAAGTCCCTGTGTCCAGGACAGTCTACGATTGTTACCTCGTAG